>CAYUGH010000011.1:0-41152 GCA_964444195.1 uncultured Chitinophagaceae bacterium | reverse complement strand
GCTCTTTGCTTGATACTGGTTGGTTTACAACCCGTGAAGGACTTTAAAAATTTCCTCCTGAGAACAGGAGGAACTCGTTGCATTAACTGCTGCTGTTGAAAAAAAAATTGAATTATAATGATCTCATAAAGTACTGATTATATTATCATCATGGCCTCCACCTCGGGTCGCCGCAATTGGTACGCCCTGGGAAAGTAGCATCGGCAATGGTAAAGTTTCCCGCATACGGATTTTGCCAAAGCTGGGTGCTTGGGCGCGAATAAGTAATAATGTTGGGAAAGTCGTTGCCGCCGGAAACATAATCCGATGTACGGTAAATATTACTTGTGTACATTGGCGTAGCGCTTCCTGCCCTGTACCCTCTTACGGAAACGGTTGTCCCCACAATTTTACCAATACCAAAAATGGAATTATTGATAGTAATGCCATTGGTTACATTAGTTGAGCCGAAGTCAATAAAATACGTGTTATTACCGTTAGGGATCTCATTAAATGTACAATTATCAATGAGTACTGAAGTAGAGCCTGTTGAACTGGCAATAAGCTTTTCTGCTTTATAGACCGTGCTGTTGGTGATTGAAAAATTTCCGACCTGGCATGTAGCAACCCCAACCGTAACTACTCCATATCCTGAAATACTATCAATAATGGAATTATCAACAATAAAGTTGCTTACTACCGTTGTACCGGATTGCAAACGCATCACGCCCCTGAAAATTTCAACTAAGCTGTTTGTGAATTTAATTTTCCCAACATTGGCGCTGTTCGTTGTATTAAAAACATACCTCGATCCATAATTGTCGCTGTACATGTGCACATCATTAAACTCAAGTGAATCAATGGCAGCCCCTGCAGTAAAGTTGAAATTGCTTGTAAAGAATATTTTAGCCTTGCTGGTTACCGTTAAATCAGCGTCACTCATAATAACCACAGATTTACTGAGGTTGATAGCAGCGCTGATGGTGTAAAGTTCACCTCTTTTAAGCAGGATAGTGCTTCCCGAAGGAACTAACGGAAGGGTATCGGCCAATACCGATGGACGGCCTGTAATACCGGTTAAATCAATTATGCTGCCACTGCCAGGTGATTTGGTAGTGAAATTAACATAGCCACGCTCATCGGCGCCACTGTACAGGTAAATGGTGTATTGGGTTTCAGGCGCCAGCCCATCTACTACTTTGTATTCATTGGTTACATCGGCAGGTGTCAATGCTTCCTCTGCTACCTGGGAACTGTCGGAGGTTTTGCGGATCTTAACCGATGTTACAGGGGCGCCTTTTGTAGTCCACCGTACCCGTACCGCATTGGTGGTTATATCTTCCGGCCCGGGCGTTTTAAGAATAGAGGAAAGCGTTTTTATGGCCCCCAATGTTCCCCATTTTGAATTGTAAATTGAATCAGGCGCCATTGCCCTTACCTGCAACTGGTACAGTTGGTTAAACAACAGCTTGGTTACCACCGCAACATTTGTATCAAGCTTAATGGTTTGATCGATGGTACGGAAAGTATCGCGGCTTAATTGCAACTCATACGATGTAGCATCGGCAATATCCACCCAGGCTGCTACAATGGTGTTTGAATCTGCACTTAGTTGCCCCGATACAACCGGCCGGAACAAACGAACCTGCTCAAATTCCTCCGTTTCCTTTTTGCAGGATGCAATGAAACTGCATGCCAGGATAATTATAAGTATTTTTTTCATTAGATATTTCTTTAAACTGATTGAATAGGGTGTTCGTTAATATCCATATTGGTTTTGGAGCGTACCCAGGCTGTTGGCCACTACAGAACTGTGCAGGGGCAACACGTAACGCACGGGCGTATTGCCCGATTCATCCGTATAACCTCTCCATTGCCAAAGCGTATAGTTAGCCGGCCCGTTGGTGGTAGTATTCCACAGGTTGCGTAGCCAGTTTATTTTTTGATCATATTCCGGAGGCACGGCGCCCTGAACTTTATTATACTTATTGAGGAAAGTAAGCGTTTTATCAGGATTCCTTTTTGCATACTGGTAATCGGCAAGATTGGAATACTGGCCTACCCCTGCAATGGCATCCTGGCCCATTTGGTTGAGCTTAGCCTTAGTGTCAGCTATTTTTTTACCGAATATATTCCATCTTTCCAAATCGTACTTTCTTACAAATTCGCCACCCAGTTCCCATGAACGCTCATCCACAATGGCATTGAAAAAAGATTCCTTACTAGCTGAAACATTGCCCACATAATTATCAACTTTCTCGCTCCATGATGATGCGGGGAAAGCGCGGCGCCTTATCATGCGGAGGGCATCCTGTGCTGTACCTGTTGGTCCGTTCAGCTCGTTCTCGCTCTCAGCAAGCATCAGCAATACATCGGCATACCGCATCATAGGCCAATTTATCCCGGTGCCTTTTGCCGATGAAGGCCCAAGCGCTGTGGGCGTAAGCATACGGTTCCATTTGCCAATATTTATGGAAGTAGGCGAAGTGCTTACCTCAGCCAGCGTATCGTTATAAGATATAACAGAACAGGTTACCGGCAGCCTCAGATCGGTTGTGTCAAATGAATGATAGTAGGTGGGCGTAAACGTCATCTGGATGGTGGTAGCGCCATAGGAATGATACAACCTGCCGTTGGTTACCCCAATGCCAACTACCCAGCCCACATCGCCAAAACCGGGCGAAAATGCTACCTCGTACAATACATCACTATTCACCGGTTTTATGTATTTATTCTCATTCATAAACACAGTGGCGTAATCGCCAAGCGGTCTTGGCTTCAGGTTCACCAGCTTTTTGCAATAGTCGTTTGCAATCTTATAATAATCCTTGTAATCAGGCTTGCGCTTCATGGTCATGTCGGGGTACAGCCAGTATCCACCACGCATTAAGGAGAGGCGGGCTATCATGCCAATCACATATTCACGGTTAATGCGCTCAATTCCATAATCCAACTGATCGGCCCATTGCATTTTCGGTTCAATGGCAATCAGGTCGTTTATCAGCCAGGTTAGTACAGTATCCCTGCTTGTTCTTGGCAGGTAGAAATTATCACCTGCGCGGGAGGGTTTGGTATTAAAAGGAACATCGCCCCAATGATTCATAAGAATATAATACCAGTATGCACGAAGCGCTTTTACTTCACCCAGCAGGTTGTTGTACACTTTGTTTTCAGGGTCTTTAACCAGGGCTACATTGGTAAGGCCTTCTTCACATTCATTGGCACGGTTAATGGCATTATAGGCATTATTCCAAACGGTAAGCAAATCACTATTGGAAGTAGTGGCTTCAAATGACCAGATATCGCGCCGCGCGCCATCGGGCGAGGAAGCAACGCCCCCACATTCAACATCGGTGTTGCCTGCAAAGTTGGTTGAAAGCCGTGAGGTAAATGCATCCTGGTTAAACAGTGCATACACCATAAATACGGATTTTATGGCATCTGATTCGCTCGAAAAAACATAGTCCTGCGGAAATTTCGATGGTGAATCGGATGTAAGAAATTTTTCACAGGAAGCCACCAGGATACAGGCAGCGGCCAGCGAAGTATACAGCAGATTTTTCATTGTCGTTACTTTATTAATTAAGTTAATAAGCATTAAAAGGTTACATTAACACCCGCTGTGAAATTGCGGCTCTTTGGAAATGCTGAATAGTCAACACCTGGGGTTAACTGGCTGTAGCTGGTACGGCGCGTAGTGCTTACTTCGGGGTCATAACCGCTGTAGCTGGTCCAGATAAACGCATTGTACACTGTAGCATATATCCGGGCATTGGTCATCCACAGTTTTGAGATCATTTTCTTGGGGAAATTATACCCTAAAGTGAGTGTATTTAACCGCAGGAACGACCCATCTTCAACTGCATAAGAATGGAACCAGGGCGAAGCGGTACCCATTGAAAATGGCGACCACATTTTTGGATCCGGGTTCAATTTTGCCAATTCAACCAGGTCGGTAACCAGGTTGCCCTGTGGATCCGTATAACGGAACCTGTTTTCTGAATTCACATTATCCAGCATAGAACCATAGGTAGTACGGTATAGCATGTTGAATTGTATCCTTCCCGTATTGTACACATCATTACCTACAGTCCAGTTAAAAAATGCTCCCAGGTCGAAATTTTTCAATTTGGCATTCAGGCCAAAACCGCCTGTAGCTTTTGGCAAGGCGCTGCCAATAATGGTCCGGTCATCTTCAGCGGTTATCAAACCATCATTGTTGAGGTCCTTTAATTTTAATGTTCCGGGCCTCAGGCTGATGCCCCCGAGGTTTACAGAAGCTACACCTGGTTTCAACTTGTATGTTCTGCTTACCGGATCGTATGATTCAAAATCATCCACTGTGTACATACCATCGGTAACATAGCCATACATAAGCCCAAGGGTTTTGCCTACCTCCAGGCGATAATCGTCTGCTGTTCTAAGATCGGTACCGGCCCAGTTTGAATTGAATGACCTGCTATCTACCCCGTCAAGCTGATCAATGTTCGACCTGTTCATGCCCACATTAAAGTTTAATGAAAGCTGGAAGTCTTTGGTGGAAATGGCTTCATAATTCAGCGATAATTCAACACCCTTATTGGAGGTTTGACCAATATTGCGCTGTTGTGTAGCAAAGCCGGTTGTTTGCGGAATAGCCGATTCAACCAGCAGGTCTTTGGTAGTATTATGGTAAAAATCGAGCGTACCTGTCAGCTTGCTTTTGAACATGGCAAAATCAAGCCCTATGTTGCGGGTAATAGTAGTTTCCCACCTGATATCAGGGTTAGGAAGCTGCGAAGTGGCATAGGTGTAATATGGATTGATTACATCGCCTGCGCCGTAAGGCCTTGTACTACTTGGGCCAAACAATACACGCCACAGATCGTTGCCTATATTATTGTTACCTACCGAACCATAGCTCACCCTTAATTTCAGGTCCGAAAGAAAACCTACGCTCTGCATAAAGTCTTCTTCAGTCATACGCCAGGCCACCGAACCTGCGGGGAAAAAGCCCCACTGTTTGCCGGGTGCAAATTTGGTTGAACCGTCATAGCGGGCTGTAAAATTGAAAATGTACTTTTTATCGAACTGGTAAATAGCACGGCCAAAAAACGAAGCAAGCTTTTCAGGGGCTACTTCGGCAGTAGTATGGATATCCTGGGTACCGAGCCCCATGGTTGCAAATAACTTTTCTGGGGTAATATCAGGCGCAAAATATTTAGCCCTGTTGTATTCTTCAAAACCCTTGTTGCGCGAAAGCAATTCCTGGCCCACAATCACATTCAGGTCATGCCTATCCTTTCTCCAGTTATAGGCAAGAGTGTTAGACCAACGGTAATCCTGGTATTCGGTCTGGGTAATTTCGCCCATTGGGAGGTTGCCGCCTTCGTTGCGCGAAGTGCCGGTGAGCGGGCCATAATAACGGCGGTTATTTCCGTCGGTAGTACCATAGCTTAATTCCGAACGGAAAGTCAAAGGCTTAATAATTGACCAGGATACGGCTGCATTATAGTTCATGTTCCGCACCACACGCTTCCTGTAATCCTGCTCAGCAAGTTCAAGCGGGTTTACAAGGCTGCTCAAAAACTGTTCGTATTCGGCATCGCCCCCACCCGGGTCAATATTTATCTGGTCGGCAATACCATTTACAGGCCGGGTTTGAATACCGTCCGAAATGCGCAAGCTGGCGCCACCTGCGGTTCCTGCACCCATAGTGATGGCATTGGAATAGCGAACCCCAAAATCCAGCTTTAATTTATTGGACAATGCATGGTTCAACTTAAAGTTTACGTAGTTGCGCTGGTAATTATTGGTTGGCAAAATCCCTACATCCTTATTATAGGTGTAGTTCAGTGAATATTTGGTTTTATCATTTCCGCCGGTAATGGAAAGGTTGTGCTGCTGCGACCAGGCCGGGTTTCCAAACAATTCTTCCTGCCAGTCGGTGCCTTTTTGGGCTTTGTACAGTTCAAGGTCATCATACACGCCAAAATACTTTGAAAAATTATCTACATCAGTCTGGCTTCTCAGGCGGGCATATTCGTACTGGGCCAACACAAATTCGTAGGGCGACAACACATCCAGCTTGCGGGGGAAGGTTTTGGCCGTTGCATAGCCATTGTAGGTAATGGAGGTTTTACCCCCTTTAGCGCTTTTAGTGGTAATAATTACAACCCCGTTTGCGCCTGCTGCACCATAAATAGCCGCCGTGGCAGCATCTTTCAGGATGTCGACGCTGGCAATATCGGTAGTGGCAATATCATTAATATTATTTACCCTGAAACCATCCACAATATAAAGGGGGTCGTTACTTCCTGTAAGCGAGCCACCACCACGAACCCGGATCACCACATCCGACCCAGGCTGACCATCCACCGAAGTTACCTGTACCCCGGCCATTCGCCCTACCAGCGCCTCGGCTAAATTTGAAACCGGTACTTTTTCAATTTGCGCGCCGCTCATAGAGGAAACGGTACCTGTAAGGTCCCGCCTTCTTACTGACTGGTAACCAATTACCACCACATCATTCATGGGGCTGGTGGAAGTGGCAAGTGATACATCAATGGTTGATTGCGATCCAACCTGCTTTTCCAGTTCGTTATATCCTACAAAGCTGAAAACAAGCGTTTTTCCTTCCGCCGGAACAGAAATTTTGTAATCCCCCTGATCGTTGGAGGTAGTACCAACTTTACTGCCTTTTACCTGGACGGACACCCCGCCAAGCGGCAGACCGCTGCTATCGGAAGTGATGCGACCCGTCACTTCGCGGGTTTGAGCCCAGGACAGAAACGCCGCTGAACAGCATAATAGAAAGAGTGACAACTTTTTCATACAGAAGCTAATTATGGTTTAACATTTATTATAACAGGCTCTTTTGGCATGCCTTACCCGGCACATGTGCAGGAGAAGAAAAACTATTTGCGGCTTTTGGCAACTGCCCCAACCTATCGTTATTGGTTGGTAAGCGTAGGCACTTTGGTCGTTTTATTTTTCTGTCGGCATGCAAGGCAAACCTAATGGCAGCCGCTACAGAAGGGGTTAAATTTTAGGTTGAAATGGTTCAAAATTTGACCCGGCCAAAAATTGTTCATTGAAAATCAAGTTGTTATAAAAATCAGGGTTAGGGCTTAAAAATTTTGTGTTGTTTTTTTGAAAGTTTTTGTTTTTGCGGTTGGTGTCTCACCAACCGCTGCCGCAGGAGAGCACCGCAGCCGCCATGGCGCGTGTCCCCACGCGCCACCTTATATTGTTTTTCATTGCGGTTCGTGTCCCGCGAACCGCGGTTGGCCATGGCGGGTGGGACACCCGCCATCATGAAATGCATGCTCAATTCTCCGAAACCGATTTCTGAAACTCCGAAGGTGAAACATGGTATTTCTCCCGGAAACAGGTGCTGAAGTATTTGGGATTGCTGAATCCAACCAGGTAGGCTACTTCGGAAACATTGTTGTTACCGGTTTCCAGGTACTGCCTGGCACGCTGAAGCCGCATATCGCGTACAAATTCAACCGGGGCCAAACCCGCCAGGCTTTTAAACTTTTTATAGAAAGTGGTCCGGCTCATGGCCAGGCTTTCGGCCACGGAATCTATGTTAAACTCTGTTTCAGCCATATTTTGCTCCACCACCCGTATCACCTCTTTCAAAAAAGTTTCATCTTTTGATGTAATGGCAATAGGCCCTGGCCCCATGTTCAGCGGCTTTTCCTTTTGCACCATCCCTTCAAACAACCGTTTGCGCTGGCGAAGGAGGTTTTCGATAGAGGCAATTAAAAAGTCGCTGTTAAAAGGTTTGGTAATATAATAATCGGCGCCGTAATTCAGGCCAACTATCTGGCTTTCAATAGAATAGCGCGCCGAAAGCAGCACCACCGGAATATGGCTGGTATCCAGGTCGTTTTTTAGTTTGTCGAGCATTTGAATGCCATCCATTCTGGGCATCATAATATCGCTTACCACCAGGTCGGGCTGGCTGGTTTTGGCCTTTTCCAACCCTTCCAAACCGTCTTTGGCGGTTTCTACCCGGTAAAATTCACTCAACTGACCGGTAATGAAGTTCCTCAATTCATCGTTATCCTCCACCAAAAGCACAAGCGGGGCATCGGAAGCCAGCACGCCGGGCAGGTAGGTTTTTTTGGGAAGGATCTTTTGCTCAACCGGTGTTTCGTACCCTGGCAGCATGGTTGGGGCATCTACAAACTGAACCCCCTGCTGCTGAAAATGCTGCCGCCCGGTTTTAAATTGAACGGTCACCATAAGCCCCCCATCCTCATTGTTTTGAGCGTTAATCGAGCCTTGCTGGAGTTCCACAAATTCTTTGGTAAGCGCAAGCCCAATGCCAATGCCTTTCAGGTTGCGGTCGGCAGAGCCATGATCACCCGAACTGAACAATTCAAATATCTTTCCCAGCTTCCCCTTTTCTACCCCGGGGCCCTGGTCCTGCACCGAAATGGAAAAACTTTCTCCCCCTTGCGGCGATTCAATTAAAACCTTTACTTCCAGGCCATCGGGCGTAAACTTAATGGCATTGCTCAGCAGGTTATAAATGATCACATCCAGCTTTTCTGCATCCAACCAGGCAAAAAGAGGCTCCTGCGGGGCTTCCACCAACAGCCTGATCCGCTTGGTACGGGCTGCTTCCGAAAAGTGCTCCAGCACACGATCCACAAAGCTTACCACTTCAATCCTTGAAATGTTCAAGGTAGCTTTTTCGCTTTGTATCTTCCTTAAATCGAGCAACTGGTTTATAAAACGAACCATCCTGCCTGCATTTTTCTGCGCCACATCCACCAGCGAAGCGCCGGTAGTAGATAGTTTTTCCTTGCGGGCCAGTTGCTCCAACGGGTTAATGATCAGCGTAAGCGGGGTGCGCAGTTCGTGCGATACATTGGTAAAAAAGTTGAGCTTGAGCGCGGTCAGCTTTTGCTCAATGGCAATGCGGTTCCTCAACCCAATCATGGCCAGCACATATTTTCTGATGACAAACAGCAGGGCAGCGAGTAAAACCAGGTAAATTAAGTATGCCCACCAGGTTTTCCAGGGTGGCGGAAAAATGGTGATCTCAATTTTTTTGAAAGGTGCATTTTCATAGAGATCGGGGTTGGTGCTTTTTACCTCGAAAGTATAATGGCCCGGTGGCAGGTTGGTATAAGTGGCGCGGCGCTGCCGGCGGTCGTCCTGCCAGGTGGTATCAAACCCAATCAGCCGGTAGGCAAAAGATTGGCGGTTTCCGGCACGGTAATCGAGCAGCGCATAATCAATACTGATAATGTTTTGGTTATGCTTCAGCGAGATCCGGTCGAGATAATTTATGTTTTGCAGCAGCAGGTTGTTGCCACTGATCGTTTTGGCCTCATCATTATTAATATACAGGTGGGTAAAACTGATGTTGGATTTCACCCGGTTATTTTCAAGCCTTGCAGGATTGAAAATGATGTACCCTTTGATGGTGCCAAATACCAACTGGTTGCCCAGCAACGATTTGCTTACCGTACCCTCCGAAAATCCGGCTTTGGGTAATCCATCGTACGCATCATAGTTCCTGAACTGTTGGGTTTCGGGCGAAAAGCGGCTAAGCCCATTTTCGGTAGCTATCCATATTTTACCATCGGCATCCTCGGTACAGCTTAGCACATAATCGTTTGGCATGCCTTCTGCCGTGGTGTACGATCTAAATTCAAGTTTATTAAACGGATCATTGCCTATGGCCTGGCTGAAACCGCCCCCGCTGGTGCCAAGCCACATCCTGCTTTTGCTGTCGCGAAAAATAAATTGGATATCATTGTTTCCGAGGCTGCGGGTATCGCCGGGTATTTTGCTGCAGGTTTTTATGAAAGGGGCTTCCCCTGAATTTACATTGTTCCTTATGATAACCAATCCATCTGTAGTTCCCGCCCAAATATGCTGGTTCCCATCCATAGCAAGCTGCCTCACCCTGTTAAACCCAACTTTGGGATATGCCTCAAATACGCCACCCCGGTTTACAAAACGCGTGGCGGTATCGCTATCCAGTACAAGGCATAATCCATTGTCGAACGATCCGATCCATATCCTGCCCTCCTTTTCTTCCAACAGCGAATAAATATGGTTGCATGGCAACGCGTTGGGGTTGTTTTTATCGGGCAAAAAATGCTGCAACCGGTACCGGGAATGCTCCTCATTCAACGGAACTGCTTTAAACAGCCCGTTTCCCTTGGTGCCCAGCCATATATTTCCTTTTGCATCTTCCAGCATGGTGTACACCAGCCCAAACCTGCTTGCGGGTTCATTTTCAAGCAGGTTTTCTATCTTTTTTTCACCCGCAAAAATCTGGACTTTCCCATCCTTAGTGGCTGTCCAAAGCCTGTTCTGCTTATCGAACAGGGTGGCGCGCACTTCATTTTCGGCGATGGAACTACCCTCCCTCGAAATATATTTTTGGGTAAAATGGTTTCCCTGCAATATGATCTTAACCAGTTCCCGTTCAAGAGTGGTCAGCCAAATCAGCCCTGCCTTATCGTAATAAATGGAATAAACAATATGGGGCAGCTTTTGCAAAGAGGCATCGGGGGTGTTCAGTAAATGTTCAAATTCCTGCTTGCCGGGGTTGAAATACCCAAAGCTGCCCATTTTAAAATTTACCCAAAGCAACCCGTTGAGGTCTTCAAAAACCCTGAAACGGTTGCCCAGCGCATTAAAGTTGTCGCCAATTTCTTCCCGGTAATGCCTGAAAGCGCCTGTTTGGGGATCGCAGCGGATAACCCCCGCTTTATCTGGCTCAATCCAAAGGATACCCTGCCTGTCCTGGTACACTGAATGGATGGGTTCCCGGCCGGGGTATTTGTAAGTTTTGCCAACGGTTCCATCCATACCCATGCATATCAGCTCGCCTTTTTGGGTGGTGGTGTACATGTTTTCCCCATTACGCGATATGAGGATGGAATTCAAACCGCTGTCAGCCACCTTCTTAATCAGTTCGGTGTCTGTTTTTACGTTATGAATAATGAGGAAACCATCGAGTGTGGTAAAAACCAGGTTATCGCCCTCAGTATCAAATTCGGTAAAATTTTTGCCTGCTCCCAGGGTTTTGCCCACCCTGAATTCTCCATCAGCATTTGCTTTCAGCATGCAAAGCCCCTCGCTGGTGCCAAGCCATATCCTTCCTTTTTTATCGTTATAAAAATAATTAACGGTATTGGAAGGAATCCCGAACCCGGCAGCGCCGCCCTTTTTGTACTGGATAAAAGGCGATTTATCGGGATCTTTTTGCCGCACACAAAAAACGCCCTCGTTTACCGATTGCAGCCAAACCCACCCCTCTCTTGCCCCCTGTATTCTTGAAAACTGGATATTTCCCCTGGCCTTTGCAGACGGCAGGTTGCGCAACGGGTAAAAATCTTCGGTCTGTTTATTAAACCGGTACACTTCATGATCGTAAGCAAGTATCCATAAATAACCAAGCTGGTCTTCAGTTATCTGGTCTATCCGGTCGTTTCGCAACCGCGAACTGTCGCCCGGTGATGATTTGTACGAAACAAACTCTTTGCCATCAAACCGGTTAATGCCATCCCAGCTGCCAAACCACATAAAGCCCTCTTTGTCTTTAAGTATATTGGTAACCCGCTGGTGCGATAGCCCCTGCGCCGTAGAGTAATATTCAATTTTACCCCGTGGCTGGCATTGCACAACCACCGCAGCCCATAGCAATAGCCATGCAAATAATATTGGCTTCAGGCAGTTATTCATTGGTTGGGGTATAAAAGGTTCTTCTTTTATACGGTTTACATAACTGCGGCCTTGGTATTGTAAATCTTTTTGGCCTTTTTAGTATCAATAGCGTAGCCAAACGATACGTACATCATTTGGCTTTTGGTGGGTACATAATTCAGGTTGGGCACATTCACTTTTTGCTTGCCTTCTACCAAAAAATCGGAGAGGTAATACTTGAACTTAATATACCCGCCCTGTTTGGTATGTATTTCGGCAAAAGCCGATGGTAAAAATATTTCGGTACGGTCGCTGAACCACTCATTGGTTTTATTCTTTTCATCGTTTATAAACACCTTTTGCTTATAAGCGAGCGCAAATTCAGCTTCGGCGCCTACTGCCAGGTGAAAGCCCTTCATGTCGCCCACTTTAAACGCAACCGGGATACCTGCCGTGTACACCCTTTGCTTTACGCGTACGGAATCGTTCAGGTCGTTGATCATACCGACGTTCCGTAAAGAAAGCCCTGTGTAAAAACCTGCTTTTTCACTAAAATCAATATGCCATTGCTGCCCGAGGTGCAGGAAAGCGGTAAAACGTACAACCGGCTCTACATTGAGCCCGGCAGCTTCCACATCGCCCCACGAAAAAATGATTTCGGAAACTGATTTTGTGTAGCTCTTTTTGGGAGGTGGAGGAGGCGCAACAGTGGTTGTGTCCTGCGCAAAGGTTGCGGAAAAAAGTCCGCCAATAAATACGGCTGTGAGGATGATTCTCTTCATGGGTGAGATAAATTTTTTGCAAAATTAGGCGGGTGGTATTAAATGATGGGAGATAAATGCTTCCATACATCAAAAACCAGGGAGCATGACCCGTTTTATGTGAACGTTGCCTACTCTCCAAATATGGTTGAAAAAATAACTTGCCGCCAGCTTACTTGCTACAATTTTATTTTATGGCGGGTTATTTTGTGGCAATTATAATAAATCAATCGCCGGTTTCCGTCATCCCATCCATCAGCCTCATCCCCTTCAATCCCTCACTCACCGGGCAGGGGTTGCCTGCTTCTCCCCTGAAAAACCTTACCACCTGCTCAATCAAATAGATTTGGTTATGCTCGGGCGGTTCAAACGAAAAAGTTTGAGTACCCTGTGCGTTGGTCAGGGCAATTTGGTTGTGCCAGAATACTGAAAAACGTATAGCGCCTCCATCGCCTTCAATAAGGATATAGTCTTCCTGCGCATCCACCGGGGCGGCAAAATGCCAGAGCCCGAAACATTTAACCCCATTAGCAAAACGGATGCTGCCTGCAACTGTATCATCGGCAGCGTACACACCGGCATGGTTCAGCGCAAATCCTGTGCAGCTTTCCACTTCACCAAACCAATGCAGCAACAGGTCGAGCTGGTGCGGTGCCAAATCGTGAAACAAACCGCCACCCGACAAGGCCGGGTTGATGCGCCATTGCACGGCGGGCTTTTGCATTTCCTCTTCTGTCAGCGGTTTACGTGTGCAAACAAGATGCACCCGTTGCGGTTTACCAATGGCGCCCTCATCGAGCAGTTGTTTCACTTTAATAAACTGTGGCCAGCAACGGCGGTAATGAGCCACTACAATCCGGTCGTTATACTGATCAGCTAATTGCTGCATGGCTATTGCTTCGGCAGCGTTCATTACCATTGGCTTTTCTACATACACCGGCTTGCCTGCTTCAAGCGCCATGCGGGTATATGCCAAATGACTTTCAGGGGGTGTGGCAATATAGATGGCATGTACTTGAGGGTCGTTTACCAGCTCCGCAGCATCGCTATACCAACAGGGTACGCCATGACGAAGCGCGTAGTCTTCGGCCTTCGCCGCATTACGCCGCATCACGGCATGCAATGTCGAATTCGGAACCTTATTAAATGCAGGGCCGCTTTTCTTTTCGGTTACATCCCCGCAACCAATAATACCCCAATGTATGGTGGTGTCGTTTACCATATAATTATTCGTTTAATCAAATTCCAAATAAAAAATTCCAAATTCCAAACAACGCCATCCTGTAATCCACTTAAACAATTAATCTCCAATCAACCAATCTCTACGTAACTAATTCCTCAATAGCCAATACCTCAACAACTAATTCCCAATTAACTAATCCCTCAATCAGCCCAATCACTTAACCATCGGCGTTGTTTCCAAAACCTCAATCTCAAACACCAATATACTGTTCGGGGGTATTTTGGGCGACCTTGTACGAATACTGTATCCCAGGTGCGAGGGAATGACTAATTTAATCTTACCGCCTTCTTTAATTAGTGGAATTCCAACCTGCCAGCCATATATAAGCCTTTGCAACGGAAACTTCCTTGGTTCGCCTTTGGTTTGATCAAATACCGATCCATCTGCAAAAAGAGAACCTTTGTAATTCACTTTCACCGAATCGCTTACCTGTATGGTTTTGCCTGTTCCTTCCTTTAAAACCTGGAAGTAAATGCCGTTTGCTTTCTTCAATGAATCGATCTTTTTTTCAGCTATCGCTTTTTCAATGATGGCCACATCCCTCTCAATGCCCGGCAGGCTATCCGTATTGGAAAGAAGGTTTACTACAGGTATAGGACTACCTGTTGGCATCTGGCTTTTCCAGCTACCATTGGTGCGCTGAACCCATTCCTCTTTAATATCGGGGTGTGTAGTATCTTTTGCCGGACCGGTCCAAAAGGTGGAGGACATTTGTAAAAACGGAACATAGCCTGCAACCTTTGATGTTCCAATCAGCTTCCATTTTGACACTTCGGGCAAAAAAACATAGCCGGAATACAATACAAAATTTTCGGCCGAATCGGCAGCCATGGTAAGCATGAGCTGGTAACCTGCAGTAGCGACAATATTTACCGGCAATTGAAGGCTGGTTTTACCCTGCAAAACCCCGATACCTGTTGCCACAACCTGCGAACCCTGGGGAAAGTGGAAACCTATCCCATGCTTTTTCTTTTGTTTATACAGTTCAAGCCTTATGGCAGCCCCTTCCGTTATGCCGGCTGCCCAGGTCTTTACCCCTGTTCTGTTTCCCGGAACAATGGCGGCCAGGAATGAAGTGGCCTTAATTGAATCGGGAACCGATGGGCTTTGCGCCCATAAGGGTTGAAAAGCGCTGAAAAATTGGAAACCGATCAGCAACAATAGAAACGGGTACATTTTCATGATTTGAGAAATAGACTTTGCAACAAACATACGGCAAAATGGGGTTGAGGAACTAACCGGGAGAAAGCCTGACAAATATGCTCCACGGCATGGTTTAGCAAAAGGATAAGGCATTAACGATTAAACAGTGGTTTGTACAACAACCTTTAATTCGTATATTGCTAAGCATTTTTAAATTTAAAAAAAGAAAAAGCATGGAAGAAAACACACCGGGTAGCAAGCCGCAAGATTCACTGCTGGACAAGGCTGAAAAAGCCGCTGAGGAGCTGACCAAAAAAGCTGAAGCCGTTTGGGATAAGGTGGAAGATAAGGTGGAGGAACTTTGGGAGAACAAAGAAGAAATTGCAGCCGACCTGACCGCCAGGGCAAAAGACGCTGTGGAAGACATTAAGGATGGCGCAAAAAATATTTGGGGGAAAGTGGTGGATGCAATTGACGGAGACGATAAAAAGGAAAACACCCCTCCTGCTTAGCCAACTTTTTAGCAGCGTGCATTGTTACATTAAGGCAGTTGGACCGCAAGGTTCCACCGCCTTTTTAAATTCCAGCAAAATGTCCATCCGCATCCTGCCAACAATACCTGATTTTTTCCCGGTGAAATGGGGAGCTGTTATCGTGGCAGTTTTGGGCTTTTTGCCCCTGAAAGCCCAGGATTTTCCTACTGTTGAATTTTTACAATACGCCACAGGGTTTTCATCGCCCATTGATATTGTCGGCTCGCCTTTTGGCAACAACGATCTGTACGTTGTTCAGCAGGGAACCGCCGCTGGCAATGCCCAAATAAAAATTATTGCTTCGGGCGCTGTTCTGTCAGAACCCTTTCTTACCATTACCGGCATCAGTTGCTGTGGTGAAAGGGGGCTTTTAAGCATGGTGTTCCACCCCGGTGTTCAAACCAATGGTGTGTTTTTTGTGTTTTATACGGCGTCAGGAAATGGGGCGCTTACCCTTGCAAGGTATAAGCTTAAAAATGTTTCCAATTTTTACGAAGCCGACCCCGATAGCCGTCAGGTTATACTGAGTATTCCCCACCCAAACAATAGCAACCATAATGGCGGCAAGTTGCTTTTTGGTCCCGATGGTTATTTATACTTAGGTACGGGGGATGGAGGCGCTTCAAATGATCCCCCCGGCAATGCGCAAAACCCCCAATCGCTTCTTGGTAAAATTTTACGCATCAATCCATCGCTCAATAGTACGGCGGCTCCCCACTACACCATTCCTGCCGACAATCCATTTGTTGCACCGGGTGATGGAATTGCCGATGAAATTTTTGCTTTTGGCATGCGGAACCCCTGGCGCTGGAGTTTTGACCGCAGCACGGGAAATGCATGGATTGCAGATGTGGGGCAGGGCGCCTGGGAAGAATTGAATATGGTAACGCCTGCTGCATTTAAAGGCGCCAATTTTGGTTGGAGGTGTTTTGAAGGAACATCCACCAATAACGCAACCGGCATTCAACCTTGTTCGCTATTTAATGGGCAGACACATACCATGCCCGGGTTTGTGTACCCGCATAATAGTTCCACCGGCGGTTATTCCGTAACCGGCGGATATGTGTACAGGGGTGATCTTTATCCCAAACTGAAAGGCTTTTACCTGATGGCCGATTATATATCGGGGGCTGTATGGGCGGTCCGCACCGATGGCAGTTTCCAGGCTTCGCGGCAAACAGTTGGGCTCCCGCCAAACATTGCCGGGTTTGGAGAAACGGCCAATGGTGAAATGTGGGCCGTCAGCTTGACCCAGGGTAATGTTTATTCTATAAAAGCAGAAGGCACCTTGAGTGCGGCCCGCGTGTTGCTTTCAGGTAAAACCATTGGAAACAGGCATATCCTTGAATGGAAGGTTTTCGATGGCACAATTGATGAAACATATTCCATTGAAGCCGCAGATGATCCGGGAGGCTTATATTTCAAAACCATAACCACCATTCGCTCCAAAGGAACCGACAGCCAAAATTACTCCTTCATGTTAACCGCAAGCGGCAAAGCGCTGTACAGGATTGTTGCCCGTTCAGGAACAGGTAATCCATCATTCTCAAATACGCTGGCCTTAGATGCCCCAACCATGCAGGACGAAGTGCTAATTGCTTTACATGGAAGCAGTGCCACCGTTTTACTTACCGAACCTGCCGTTGATTTTATGGTGACCGACATTTCCGGCCGCAGATTAGTTGGCTCCAAAATTCCATCCGGAGCTAATATTTTCACCTTTGAATTGCCCCAAAATCATAGCGGTCTTTTGTTCCTGGTGGTTCAAACAAAGTCG
This sequence comes from uncultured Chitinophagaceae bacterium, assembly GCA_964444195.1. Taxonomy (GTDB): domain Bacteria; phylum Bacteroidota; class Bacteroidia; order Chitinophagales; family Chitinophagaceae; genus Phnomibacter. The sequence goes on along the minus strand of CAYUGH010000011.1, from coordinate 24,052 downwards.
AAAATAATTACCAGGAAATTGCTTGGCCGGTAAATGGTTTTCAGCAAGCATTGAAATTTTTGGAATCCTCGGAAAATAATCCCGGTGAGCGGCACATTACGAAAATAAAAGCATCATGCCTCACATATCCTCCTCAAAAACATTGAACTCCAATTGGTTGCGCAGGATCAGCTTAAAATGCCCTACCAATGCTTTTCCCAGCGGCAAACTCCTGTAAGGCAATCCCTCCCGCAAGCAATATTGCTTTAATGCATCGGTAGCTTCGCGGGCATACACATAATTTACTTTAGGGAACAGGTGATGTATAAGATGGTAGTTAAAGTTCGCCATAACATGACGGGAGAACCAATTATTAAGGCTTACATCGTTGGTGGTAAGCAATTGGTGCATTAACCAGCTATGGCCCACCTCCTGGTTTTCGTTGGTGGTGGGAAAATGGCTGTACACATTTACATGCGGTGGCAGCAACACAACCAATCCCAACATGCCGGTAGAGACCATAAAAACCATTAAAGCCCAAAATACCTGCCCTGCCGAAAAAGGGGTAACCCAAACCGGTACCACAAACAAATACCCTATAAAAAAAAGCTTGAAAAAGATCAGTTTCACATATTCCATCAAAGGAATTTTTCCCAACCTGCTTGCAATGGTTGTACGGGTAAAAAAGTCGCGGAAATCGCGGAACACAAACCAATTGATGGCAAATAGAGGGTACAGCAGGACCATTAATTTCTTGTAGCGCCTTCCGGTTTTTGTCTTGTCTTTAGGATGCACTTTCAGGAAATCGCTTTTCTCAATATCGCTGTCCCATCCGGCAATATTGGGGTAATTGTGGTGCAGCCTTACATGCCTTTTGCGCCAGATATAGCTGTTGGCGCCCAGCAAATCGAAAACGAACATATACCGTTCATTGGCCTTCCGGTTGTTTTCGAACAGGGTATGATGGCATGCATCATGTACCAGGTTTACAAACAGGATAACGACCATTAAACCCATCAATACGTAAGCTGCAACAAACAGCGGGTAACTTTGCTGCCCGATAGCAAACACATACAAGCCGAGATATATCAGTGGTAACAAAATGGCCTTCCCTACAGGATAATATTTCCTGTATGCAGGAAGTTGTTTAATGGAATCATTCACCAGGATCCGGAGGTTTCTGAAGTGTTGGTCAAATGCCGGTGATGATTCGAACCTGGGGGTAAGAATCTGTGTGCTCAAGGTAATAAACAATTGGTCCGGGTGTAAAATTATAAATTTTTCAAAATCCAAAAAACTGCTGACCTACAATTATTGTAAGAAAAATGTAAAAAAATAACCAGGTTAAACAGAAAATTCAGGGGGCTGGAAATTCCGGCCAATCAATTTCCCTCCTCCGTTTCCTCCACCTCATCATCTTCATTTCCCCTGCGCATCTCCACTTTCGGGTTTTCCATGGTGCCGGTAACGGTCATGGGTATGCCGATAACGCCAAAAGGCGGAAGCCCGAGCCTGAACCTAAGGTTAAGCCTGCCGTCAAGCGTGGCCTGGCCTTCGAGCCTGGGTCTGAAACCCATGATCTTCATCCTGGTACGCTCGAGGGTCATTATATTATTGGCAATTTTGGTATTGAGGTTTACAGCCTTCAGGTTGGGATTGCTTACACTGTCCTTACCGGTCTTTTTGGCCACAGCCGAAAATAATTTTAGCCCTTTTACCTGCACATTATGCAGGCTGAGGGTGCCACCGCCTTTGAGCGAAGGCATTACCGGCATCATGTCTGCATCAAGTTTTCCGGCAAGTTTATAATGCAGCGAAACCTGGCCTTTAGCAGTTTTGGCAGAAGTGGCCATTTCGGCAAACATGGGCACTTCTTTATAAAACCGTTGAATATCGAAGCTGTCGGCCTTTATATCAAAATCAAAAAGCGCTTTGGTGGTTGAAAGCGGTTCATAAGTCGCATCCAGCGTGGTTTTGGAGCCTGCCAAACGCATACCAGCATCATCCAGGTATAATTTTCCCTTGTCAATCCTCATAATGCCTTTCAGGTCTTCGAGCTTCATTTTATCGTATTGCGCCTCTTTCACCCTCGCATCTAATTTCAGCGAAAGGTTTTTGGGCACCATCGCCACACCGGTTGAAGACGGAGCGGTTTTCACAGTTGGAGTTGTTTTTGCCGCAGCTGAATCTGTCTTGTTTTCACCGTCTGTATCTGCCAAAAAATCATTGAGGTACAGCTTATCGGCCTCGAGGGTTAAGCCACCTTCCAGCGGACCGGTACCAACCAAATAAGGGAACAGGTTATTGTAGTAACCCTTCATCCGCAAATGATTACGGCCATACACGAGTTTCAGGTTATCGGCCACCAGCTTATCCTGGTGGGCATGAAAATTCCCGGTTTCCACTACCAGCGGATAAGGGAAATCTTTACTATTGAAGGCAATGTTTTTCAAAACCAATGTTCCGCTGTTTTGCAAACGGGTTAGCCTGCCTGCCACGGCGTCGGCCTGCGTACCCTTCAGGTGCAAATCGGTTTCAATAAGCCCCTCCGCTTTCACCCCAAATGTATCAGAAATAAATACTTTCGAAATCCTGCCAATGTCGAGCGTACCCTTGCCGGTAACATCGTATATCACATTGTCGAAATTCTTTACATTGGCTTTCACATAAAAGGGTTGCCCTGCAAATGCAAAACTGATGGGCAATAGCTCAATCTTCATATCGCGGTAGGCGCCGGTTTTATTCTCAACCACTATGGCCATATTGATCTTATCAATGGGCTCGGGGTAATAACCCGTTTTAATGGCCCCGTTTTTCCAATCCATCCGGGCATTGATTATGGGAAGTGTTTTTTCCTTCGCATTAATATCATCGTTGCGGCTGGCATCCAGGGCAATGTTGGCATCCAGTTGCCCTTTTAATTCCAGGTCCTTAATGCCGGCAGCGCGGCTAAGTTTACCGAGATCGGCGTTTGCCTGCAAGCGACTGTTTATACCGGCCATGCTTGCTCCCTTCAGGTGCAGGTTCCCCCTGATATAGTCATTGCCCAGCGCCAGATGAAGCGTATCCATATCTACGTAAAAACTATCGGTAGAAAGTGAGGGCATGCCAACCCGTAAGTGCATGGCCATATCCGAAATGGGCACAGGCGCCTGCGCATGCCTGATAAATCCATTTTCCAGGTCAACTCCGGCTGAAAGCGTAGGAAAGGTTTCGGGGTTGGCCCGATAAGTGCCCACCAAATTGAGGAACAGATCGGCCGTACCCTTCAGTTCGGTTTTCGCCATCCAATCAAGGTAAGCCGGTGGCAACACGGAAACCACATCGGCCAGGTCGGCCTTCGTGCATTTAAACCTCAGGTCAATATCGTAGCCCGATTCGGGAAAACGGATAAAACCCTTAAAATCAACCGGAAGCCGGTTGATCATTAAATCGTTCCGGGTAAAGCTCAATTCAAGGTTGCCGGTATTGATGCGGGTTACCAACCCTCCTGCAAGCGATTTATTTACGGCATAAGGTTCGCCATCGTAGGTAAAGTTTACCCCCGAAGAGGTAAGTTCGGAGGCCAGGTCAACTATATCCTTAGTGAGATCGCCTTTGCCGGTATAATCCAGCATGCCCATTTCAAGCAGCATAGGCAGCGAGCGGTCGTTATACACCAACCGCGAGTTTTTAATGATGATCTTTTGTATGCGTAACGAGGCCCCGCTTCCCGAAGTATCCGTTTCGTTTGCGAGGCTGCCGGCTGTACTTTTCACCACATTGTAATTGGCGTTTCCCAGGCTGTCCACCTGTATGTTGATGTAGGCGTCATCCAGGAAAAACTGGTTGATGGCCAGCTTTTCGCTAAAAACAGAAGAAAGGTCCACGCCGAAAGCCAGTTCTTTTCCGGCAAGCAGGGTATCGGATTTAAATGGCTCCGAACCATTGAGGGAGAAATCGTACAACGTAAGGGTAAGCGCCGGAAAATGCCTGATTACAGAAAGCCTGGCCTTGCCGAAATTCAATTCGCCTTCAATGTTTTCATTTACAAACGCTTTTATTTTCCGTGAAACAAACCCAGGGAACAATTCAGGTAACAAAAAAATTAAGGCGATCAGGCCGACAAATGAAATTCCGGAGATTTTCAGTGCCTTTTTTAGCTTGTTGGTTTGCATGTGGGATAGTACCGGCAGGGCGGTTGGTGCTGCCGCATGCCTTACCCTGCAAATGTAGCCCTATCCGTTTCTAATAACAAACTAACCGCAATCACGGCTGCGCGGGGTGTTTTTACTTTGTTGTTTTTTAGTAAAACAAAACAAGCGCCACCGGATTGGATCGGCTTTTTCGAACCCGCCTTTCCCTTATTTTTACTGATTGTAAAAACTGATAGAAAATCACTGCCGGTGTTTGAGTATATTCAACTTGATGCGGAATTAGCTGAAACGATCAATGCTTTTGATGGCATTTCAACCATTTCATTCGACCTTGAGTTTGACCGCGACCGCCATACCTATGGCTTTGACCTGTGCCTCGTTCAAATTGGGGCAAACAACAATTGCCTGATTGTGGACCCGCTCACCTTAAAGGATTTGCAACCCGTTTTCGGGGTATTTGAGAGCCCCCATCTCAAAAAACTGGTGCACTCCCCGGGTGAGGACCTAAGGCTCCTTCATTCGCTTGGCTGCTATCCTAAAAGCCTGGTGGATACCGAGGTGATAGCCAAGCTGCTGAATTACGAGCATACTTCGCTGGCGCGAATCCTCGAACTAAAGCTTGGCATTTCGCTCAATAAAAAGCAGCAGCAAAGCAACTGGCACCTTCGGCCGTTAACCGAAGGACAGCTAAAATATGCGGCAGATGATGTTTTGCACCTGCCCGAATTATTCAATATACTATCTGAAGAAGCCGATGCCAAAGGTCTGACCCCTTTTTTGGAGGAAGAATCGCTATGGCTTGAAACGGTAAAATATACGCTTGAACCCAAAACGAATTTCCTGAAACCGGGCGACCTGAAAAACCTTTCGGACTGGCAGCAATACGTGCTGAACGAAACCTTTAAGCTGCGCGATAAAATTGCCGGTATTAAAAACAAACCGGCCTTTATGATTATGCCAGAACCCACCGTGCGCGATATTGCGCTTGGTTATGCCGATTACAGGGATACGGGCAAGCTGACCGGTTTGCATCCTTCCATCCGGCATGGAAATACGGCAAAGGAATTTGCTGATAATATGGCACAAATATTCAGGCAGGCCAATGCGCTGAAACTGAACAAACGTGTAACCAGGGTTTATTTTACCGAAGAAGAAATGCAGGCCAACCGCGTGAAAAGAGATTGGCAGCGAAAGTTAAAGGATGACATTATTGAACCTGTGCAGAAAGCGCTGATTGCCCGGCTGGGTGAATTTGCCACCAGGTACATTATGAGCAACGGCTGGGTAACCAAATGGCTGAACGGCGAGGTGCAATGGGCAGATCTTCAACCTGCGTATAAAAAAAGGTTGATATATGAAACCGGGACCACGCTTGGGCTTGAGATGGCTTTGTTGCAGGAATATGAAGAATCCTTCAAAAAAACTGCTTAATTTTAGTACACCGGGCTGATCAGGGTAAAATGATCGTCCTATCTTAAAACTTCAAAAACAAAAACGTACTGCCATGGATAAACGCATTATTGAACTCTACGACGAGTACACCCACAAGCCGCTGGAACGCGGAACCTTTTTAAAAAGATTAGCCATTTTATCGGGAAGCACGGCAGCAGCAATGGCCATTTTGCCACAGCTTGAAAACAACTACGCCTATGCGCAAACCCGCAACGATGACGATGATATTGTAACCGAAAGAGTTACCTGGCCTGTTGAAGGCGGTGAAATGAAAGGCTACCTGGCAAGACCATCAAAACCAGGCAAGTATCCCGGTGTTATTGTTATTCATGAAAACCGCGGGTTGAACCCGCATATTGAAGATGTTACCCGAAGGGCTGCCAAGGCCGGTTTTATTGCAATAGGGCCCGATGCTTTAAGCTTGCTGGGCGGTACACCGGCGAATGAAGATGAAGCCCGCGCGCTTTTTGCCAAATTAGATGCCGCACAAAACATTGCGAATTTTGTAGCTGCCGTTCCCTTCCTCATGAAGCGACCAGAATGCACGGGTAAGGTAGGCTGTGTAGGTTTTTGCTGGGGTGGCGCCATGGCCAATAACATGGCGGTAAATTCACCCGATTTAAAAGCCGCTGTGGCCTTTTACGGGCGCCAGCCTGCCGCGGCTGATGTGCCTAAAATAAAAGCAGCCGTTCAATTGCATTATGCCGGAAACGATACCCGCATCAACGAAGGCATTGCCGCTTATGAAGAAGCCTTGAAAGCAAACAAGATCAACTACGAATTATATATGTACGATGGCGTGGACCATGCCTTTCACAACGACACTTCTGCCGCCCGCTACAACGAAGCCGCTGCTAAACTGGCCTGGGGACGAACGTTGGAGTTTTGTAAGAAATACCTGGGATAAATGTCTTCGCTTTACAGCCTTACCATTGAGCCATAGTGCAAAATGCAGCATTTGGCAGGAATTCTTATTATTCCCTAAATTCGCTATTTGAAAAGCGAATGAATACAGGGCTTAGTTTTTACCAGGATAAACATACAAATCTATTCTTCATGATTCTTGTTTACTGAAAGTAACGTAAAATAAAAAAATTGATTAATCCATAAATATTTTTTAAGTGTGCTTTTTTTCTTGGTAACTGTGCTTATTTTAACCATTTACAGCATCACCGCCCACAAATCCCCTTAAAATCGCAATAAGTACAATGCTTCACATCTTCCGTTTGTGAAAAAGGAACCCACACATCAAAAATCTCCTCAACTAAAGGTTTCAACAAAGCTTTGAATTCCTCCAGCACTTCGGGCAACATTTCAGGGGTTAGCAAGCCCCTGCCATTTTTCTCCTCAAAATACACCTCCCCGATTTCCCCTTTTAAACCGCGAATGGGAATGAGCGCCGGCACAAACCTGTCCCTGTCAGGGTATTTGCTGCCAAACATCCAGCTATACATTAAAGTTTGTAACGCGGCCTTATTTTGCTTGCCTCCATCCCGTTCAAATAATCCGGCCGTGGTAGAAAAAACCAGCTTGTCGGCCCCGGTTTTGTAATCCACCATCCGGAATACACCATCCTTTTCGTCAACGCGGTCAATCACCCCTCCCAACAGTATCCTTTTGGGGTCGCCATTTATCTCTATGCCAAACGGCTCCTGGAATTTCACCTCCAGTTCATGCAATTCAAATGGCGCCAGCGATGCATCAATATTCAAAAAGCTTTCTGCGTACTGCTTTACCACTTCTTTAATAACGAGCAGTTCCCCGGTATAGGTAAAAGGTTGTACCGTTTTGTCATCGCGCCAACCCTGCCTGAAAGCCGGATCAATCCAATCGGGCAGTGCCCCCATCATCCATGCAATGCTTTCATCAGTAATCATACTATGACCTTGCCTCTCCACAACAGCTTTATACAAAAGCTCCATCAGTTTATGCACGATACTGCCAAAACCCGCGGCATCAATCCCCTCTTCCAGTTGATCGGGCACTTTTAAACCGGCTACATACCTGAAATAAAACTGCAACCGGCAATGCAACCAACTATTAATGGCCGAAGGTGAAAGCGATGAAGTAGTTCCTGGCTGATGGTAATGACTAAGCCTCGCAAGCAATGTAGGCGTTTTGGCAATGGTAATGGGTGGGTAGGCCATTGGCTTTACTTCAAAGCCGGGCACAATCTTTTTTACCACCATGGATGTTTCGTGTTCAACCTGCTGAATAAACCGGCTGACTTCCCCGGTCGAGTTATCCGTCACCTGTGCATTGTACACAACGGTCATGGATTGGCAACGATGCAGCAACCTGTAAAAAACATAGGCGAAAATGGCATCCTGGTGGTCGCTGACAGGCAAACCAAATGCGCGGCGAACATTTACGGGCAAATAGCTATCCGGTGGTTTGATGCGCGGCAATGCGCCTTCTCCTGCACCCAGCAAGAGGATATGGTCAAAATCGAGCCCGCGGCTTTCCAACAGCCCCATTACCTGGATACCCTGCAGCGGTTCGCCCTCAAAAGGTACCGACAGCCCACCCAATTGCCGTTGTAGCATCCTGCCTAAAAAATCAAGGTCGGGCCTTGGCTGAAGATTGGCGTACATGGGAGCAAGCTGATTGACCGATTGCCAGGCCGCGCTTAGCAGCCCGGTGAGCAGGCTATCCCGCTGAACCGCAGGCAATGTAAAGGCTGTTTCAAGCAAACGACCCAACCGTGCAAATGCATCGCTTATACCATTTAGCGGCATAAACAACCAGTTACCCATGGCGCTTACTTTCTGTAAATGTTTTATGGGTACCTGCAACAAAATTTCGTCCACCATTTTTTTCCGCAGCTTATCGGACTCTTCCCAGTTCCAGTCGCAGAAAGGATGGTTAAGCCATGCAGTTACCTGTTCATGATACAGGCTGCGATAACGGGTTTTGCCCAGGTGATGGTGGATATTAAAGAAAAGTTGAACGAAAGAAAACACAGGGCTTTGCTTAATGGGATAACCCATGGTTACGTTGAATCCGCTTACTTCTTCCGGCAAGGATTGAAGCACGGGCAACAACAGTTCTTCATCGGCCAGCAGGATGCCGGTTTTCATTCCATCCGTTTTACCCGGCAGGTTCTTCAGCCATTCACCTACGCATTTGGCTTGCGCAAGATGGCCGGGAGCAGCCACGGCATCAATGGTCATTTGCTTTTTACCGATTGTATCCAGTAGCGTCAATTCATTTTTCAGGCCAACCCGGTGAAGGTTCCTCCTGATAAACAAACCTGCCTCCTGTTCGGGTTCATCGGGCTCAAACTCTGTTGCATACCATGCATCGGCATCCAACCAAAGGCTTGCCCGCCCTGCCTCCTGCCAGCGTTTAATAAAAGTTTCTTCTGACTTGTTCAGGGCATTCATCCCCACAAAAGCAATATGGTCCCACCCGGCATCAAACAAAGGGCGCGAAGGTTTACCCGCAGCGAGGTTCCTGTATGCCATCCCCATGGTGGATTGTTCACGGTTGCCCAACACTTTATAAAAAGCATTGTACACTTCGGGCAAGCGCTGCCAGAGTTTGAGGAATTTTTCCTGGACAGCAGATTTATTGGAGGCGCCTGCCCAAAAACTCTTCAAAAAATCACGTTGTTCCTCGGTAAGGAAATCAAATAGCTTATCAATGGTTTCAATATCGAACAGCACTTTATACACCTGCCCCACATCAGCAAGGTAATTATCGAGTTCGCGAAAATCTTTAACCAGCGTTTCGCCCAGCGGATAAAAAACTTCGAAGGGAGCAATTTCATCGGGACTGTCGCCGTGTGAACTGCTCACCTGCACAAATGCTTCATACAAGGCAAATACCTGAACCATGGGATCGGCTACAGGCAATAAAGAAGAACGTTGCACCAATTCCTCTATCGTAAGCAGTTCGGGCAAAACAGCAGGCACTTCTATAATTTGCCGGAGGTGATGCATAAAATAAACGCCTTGCCTCCTGTTGGGAAAAACCACTGCCAGCCGGTGCATGCGTCCTTTGAAGCGATGGCTTAATTGGGTGGCAGTTATTTCGAGAAATGATTGCATGTTTTTGATTTGAAGGGTTTATATGGCAGCGGGGCTTACCGCTACAACATCAAGCGTATTTCCATATACCACAAAGCCTTTTAGCCCGGCAAAACCTGCTTTTGATAAAAGCTTCATGTATTCCTGCACCTGCTTCACATGCTTGCTACCAGCCTGATTATCTTCTGTAAACTTAAAATCTATCACCGTTGTTTCACTTGCATTGTAAAGCACCCAATCAGGCCTGCGTAGTTCGCGCTGATCGGTAAGCAGTGCTCTTTCCGAAAGCCTTTGCATTGTACCGGAATGCCAGTTATCAAATACAGGCAGAGCAAGGATACCCTCCAATTGCTTTTTTATTTTAGCTGCTACCGTTTCGGTGACCAAGCCCTGCAATAATAATTGTTTCAGCACCAAATAGGTATCGCCCGGTTGCTGCAAGCGGGAAAGCGCATCATGCATCAGCACGCCCTGCTCACGGGGTAGCCTTGACGCTGATTCCTCTTCTGTTGACAATGGTTTGTACCGCACCTGTAAACCCTGCTGCCAGCTATGATATGCCAGCGGTGGCATCCAGGTAGATTCATCCTTTGACTCTTTTGCTGTGGGCGGAAATGGCTCACCATACGCCCAGGTCAATGTTCCTTCGTAAAACTCCGGCTTAGATAAAATCAATCCGTTTGTTTGCCAGGTTTTATTTGATGTAGCAACTGTTTTCAACAATTTACCCATAGTATTAATACCGGTATTATCGCTTATTTTTTCATCAGGAACCCAACCGTAAATGCGCTGCCGTGCACGGGTACTGGCCACGTAAAGCACGTTCAGGTTATCCATTACCGAAAGCACCTGCTCCTCAAAATACTCATAGGCAAACACACTTTCCGACAAGTCCTTCCGGTAACGAACCGGCACTACAGGAATATTATTAAACAGCGTTTGTGAACTATCTACCCAAAGCGTTGGCGCTTTCAATCCATCGTTCACAAGTTTCCAACTGAGGAATGGCATCAGCACCACAGTATAGGCAAGCCCCTTGGCCTTATGAATGGTTATTACCTCAACGGCCTGCGCATTGGCGCCTCCCGGTAGCGATTTGCCGGTGCCTTCCTCATCCCAATATTTCAGAAATGCTTGTACGCCTTGTTCACCCGACTTTGACCATTGAATAACAAGGTCCTGGAAGGCAACAAGGTAGGGCGCATTTTCAGTGCGATGATGCAAGGCAAATACTTCAATAAGCTGGTGCACCATTTCAGACAAGGGAAGCGTTTTAAACCGATGTTTGTTTTGAACAAATGCGGTTGGCAAACCAAGATCACCTCCGTTGGAAGCAAACACTTCATGCGTTATGCCGGGTGAACCAGATTCTAATTGCACCAGGTATTTTAAATGGGCGAAGGAAATTTTATCCCTTGCATCGGTAATTACCCGAAGCGCGCAGATAAGCAGTTGCACCGCAGGAAAACTTGCGAGTAGCAATGCATCCCCCGATAGAATGTCAAACTTCCGGCTACCCGGCGCCTGCTGTGCTTCGAGCAGGTATTGAACTATAGTAGTGGCTTCCTTATTGGTCCTGACTAAAATGGCAATATCCGAAGCCTGAAATCCTTCTTCAAGCAATTTTATAATGGTATCATGCAATGCCGCCAGCACCGTTGCATCGTAATCAACAGCCTCACCATTTTCATCCTTTTCCGCAACAAATTGATATTGCACCAACCCGTTTTCGTTCGCTCCTCCAGGAGTTTGCTGAACAGCATCGGCATAAGCATTGGTAAAAATATTGCTGTATCCATTTGCCAGCAACCGCGCAAAAACATTGGGTGGCGCCTTTTGCATTTCGCCATCCATTTGCTGCTGCAATATGCGTGGGGCGGCAAAAAACAAATAGTTATTGAACTCTATTACCTGCCTGGCACTGCGGCGGTTATCATTCAGCGTATGTTCGTCCACCATAGCATTGCCCAGTTGGCGTTGCACCTCGCTCAGCAACAGGCGCCAGTCGCCGTTGCGCCAACGGTAGATGGCTTGCTTTACATCGCCCACTATCAGGTTGTAAGCTCCTTCGCCCATGGCATTTTCAATAAGCGGCTTAAAATTATCCCACTGAAAACCGCTGGTATCCTGGAACTCATCAATCAAAAAATGGCGGTAACGGCTGCCCGTTTTTTCATAAATAAAGCTGGCCGAAGTGTCGCGCGTTAATTGCCGGAGGAGCAAATGCGTATCGCTCATCAGCAGCTTATTGTTTTCGGTACGGTAGTTTTTGAGCTCCTCGTAAAACACCCGCATAATGCGCAGCACGCCAATATTTTTACGGATAGCAACCGCAGCAACATACATGGGAAACCTTTCGGCCCGGTATGATAAAATATCACCGCCAATGTTTTCCAGTTGACTGCGCCAGGCTTCGATAACCGACTTTGCAGCAGGTGAAGCTTTGCCTGATACTAATTTTCCGCCGCCTTCAATCGCATCATTGTACCGTGTGCCCGGCAATTCAGTGTTTCCATTGGCCGCTTTTATAAAAAAACCAATGAAACCTGCTTTTCCATAATTAAAATCTGAAACATCCAACCCGTTTTGTGCTATCCAATCTACCACGGGCTGCGCCTTGGCTTTCCAGGTTTCCTCAAAATCGCGCGTGAACCAGGTCAACTTTCGCATCATTTCTGAAAAAGCCACAACTATTTCTGCATCATCACCCACGTTGCGAAGACCTTCTTCGAAAAAAGCAAACCGCTCCTTGAATAATTCCTCAGCCAGTTGCGTCATATCCTCTCTTACACTCCAGCCTTTCCCTTCTGCCAAACGTTCCCTGGCCATATCCACTACCCAGCGCCTGAGATCAGCATCAGTATCCAGCCGCTTATACATCCTGTCCGCAAGATCATCTTTCACAGGGCCGGTATCCATCTGCAACTGAAAACCACCATCTATGCCTACTTCCCATGCAAACGACCGGACGATCTTTTGAACAAACGAATCAATAGTACTAACACTGAACCTACTGTAATCGTGTAGAATCGACCTGTACACCCGGTCGGCTGTCAACCGAAGGGTTTCACTATCAAATTCGGGGAGCTCTTCCAAAAGTTTAGCACGATAAGGTATGGCCTTCGCCTGGTCTGTTACCAGCCATTTCAAAACATCCAGTATCCTGCCCTTCATTTCGGCAGTAGCCTTATTGGTGAAGGTAACGGCGAGGATATTGCGGTAGCTATCGGGGCGGCGAAATAAAAGCTGAAGGTATTTTATTGTAAGGAGAAAGGTTTTGCCGGAACCGGCGCTTGCTTTATAAATATCCAGAACGGGGTGCATAGGGTGAAGGTGCAAAAAAATTTCAACATTTTTTGATCGTCCTCTTCCTGCCTCAATTTATTTTCATTTATTTTACTACGATTAATAAATCTCCCGACCGCTAATAGCAAATTCACCATTGGAAATTAGCCCGCACAACCCAAAAACTTGAAATTGACGGCGCTATTAAGATTGGAACCACCGCTACCAATTCACCCGGAACCCTACGCTACGAAAACAGCAAACTTGAGGTTGGCAACGGAACTACCTGGACAAAATTTGAAAATTTACCTGCCGGCACCATTGTTGGTTCAGAAACGTATAGCTCCAGTAACCCCTTGCTTGCAGCGGGTTTTTCATTTCACAGCATGCAGGCAAGCGGCGTAAGCAGGTTTTCTAAGTTTAGCGGTAATGCAGGCCAATTGGGTGGAAATTGGATAAGCACGTATACCTACGGAGACCCTTCGCGGATAACGCCCACCAATCAAACTTCAAATCAAAGCGGATGCGCCACCGCAGCTGGGGATGATGTATATATTACAGGGGGCCTATTTAACCGGATAATGTGTTACAATACTTTAAAAGACTCCTTTTCAGTGATTGGCATATCGGGCTTGCCGTTTGAATACAGGAATACATATAACAACGGCGTAGTATGGACAGGCAGCAGGCTGATCGTGTGGGGAGGCACCGCATCCGGCACGTATTACAATACAGGCTATATTTATAATCCTGTCAGCAATTCCTGGTCTTCCATGAGCACGTCGGGTTCGCCAGCCGGAAGATCGGAATTTTCGTACCTGTGGAACGGCACTTATTTTATTGTTTGGGGCGGGCTGAATGGAAGCGGCACATTAAATACGGGAGGCATGTACAACCCGGTTAGCAATCAATGGTCGCCCATACTTTTGCCCGGTGCGCCTGCGGCAAGATGGGCAAATGCTATTGCCTGGAACAATAATAAATTGCTGATCTGGGGTGGAAAAGCCGATTTTTCAAATAGTTATAACAGCCCTTCGCAGCTTACCGATGGCGCATGGTATGACCCTTCAAACGGAGGCTGGACACCAATTTCCTCAGTAAACGCTCCAAAATTTGTGAATGCATACGATCGCTATTACACGTATAATTCAACTGATCTTTATGCAATTGGTGGAACGGTGAATGTTGCCACCTCGGAAACGGTTATTTACCAATATAATTTCGCCGGAAATACCTGGACCCAAAAAGCATCGCTCACGCCAGCCCTTGGAGGAACCTACATCAGTAATTTTACCGGGTTTTCTTACAATGGAAAAATAATGGTTGCCGGCGGGCAGGCATATACACCCCCCAATATTGGCTTTACACTGAGTAATGCCATGGAATACAATATTGCCACAGACACCTGGGCAACAATTAGTATCCCGAGATATAATGAGGAAATTAAACGCGTAAGTGCCGTGGGATGCAGTACCGATAAATGCTGCTTTATGTTTGGAGGCTATTTGGAAAATGAATTAGCCCCGGGGTCGCCAAAGTCATCGATTGCAACAGGTGGCAGGTACTTTTTTAACGCTCAAACTTCCACGCTTACCAATAATTACATTTTAAACAATGAGTTGCCTATGTATTTTTATATAAAGAACTAACCCCTGGTTGTACATTACTGTAGCAACAATCCATTTTACTTTTTGATAACCAACATATTTACATGGGTTTACCCATAGTATAGGCACGAACTATGGCATGGGCTACTTTACCCTTTAGGGCTGCAAGAAATTCATTTATTCAGCCGGTATCCAATTGTCGGCTTCGCAGGAGTTAGGAAGCCGTTGGTCGAAAAGACCAAACGGCGGCGGGCTGGGAGGGGTTTTCGCTTTACGACAACACCAAAGCGGGCGAAAAGTTGACTTGGTTGGAAATGCTAATATTTGCCCAAAACCAACTTCCGCTTCATCTATATTTACTGTAAAAATATCTCCTCTTTTTAGTCTCATACTATCATTTATATCGTTTACCAGGGTTCCTTTGATTAGACAACTTGCCGTTGGGATTCTTTTTCGTTTTTGCGCCTCCTCGTATATCGATATGCTTTTGCTCTTTTACCGTCAAGTCCTTTCCCGGTTTCCCTCTATCAACTATTGTAAATTCAAAATCAGCATCAGGGTGCTTTCTTGCATGCTCGCTTTGCCTTTTACCAAAACGCTCTTCACTTCCTTCCCAGCAACGTCTCCCTGACCTTAGGAAGGGGACGTTGCACATACCCCAAACTATTTCCTGTCAAATATCATATCAACAACTTCCCGATAATTAAATACCGGATAATTCCCTTTTTGTCCAGTATAGTAAAAATAAGCAGAACTATGCACATAATCAACCGGGGATGGCGCTAACGACCATTTACCACAACAGGGATTCTTATGGTAATAATCCAGCTTTTGCTTCATAAAGGTTTCCGTGATACATAATTTCCAGTCAAACGATAATTCCCAAACATCATGCCGCTTGTTCTTAGCCAACCTGCCTGGCTCAACACGTCTTGCCAATTGAAGAAGTGTTTCAACAGCCCCCATTTTCTCCAATCTTTCTACAATGGCATATGCCATAAACCTTTTACCGTTGCCAATAATGGTATTTACGGATGTATCTGTTTGCACAAAAGCTATCATTGCATGTATATGGTTGGGCATAATTACATACCCAATAATTTGATGACCTTGAGCGTTCAATATATCAAACCAATTATAAACTAAATCGTATCCATTCACCATTTCAATAAGTGGCAACCATCCGGCACAGGTGAATGTAATGGAGAATACACCATGGTCATATGGAATGGTACGGTGGGTTGGCATGTTGTAAAAATAAAGAATGGTTGCTAATCTTACGCAACGTCCCCCTTCTTTGGTCGGGGAGACGTTGCTGAGAAGGATACGCTCCAACTTTCTTCATCGACTCACCCCACCAAAGGCTTTTAGGCGCATAGCCTCGAATGTCATCTAAGTTCATTCCGAAAAAAATATTACCAATAGCCTGGCCAGAATAGAAATATCCATCCGCCATTAAATAGCCTGAACCTGGACTAATATCATCTTTAATATCAAGTATTCAATGCGTGCCTGACCAATCTTTTAATATCCATGGATTAAATAGCCATGGATTTGAATTCAACATACGTGAAACACGCATCCGAAGTATGTTATAAATCTGCTCAAAACTATTACCTGAAATAGTCCATCCTAACCCTTTGAAATTTAAACTCAAAGCGCCAAAATATAATTGGGCTCCAATTCTCGGAGTAGTGATCTTTCCTTGAGCATTATGGTTCATAAACTCATCCCAGTAGCGGGTATAGCCAACTAGGCTAATGGGATTTCTTTTTAGTCTAGGTTTTCCTGAATTTGCCTCACCATCATTCTGCGCATAGGCAGCATTAGCTGCCAGACTCAATGAAATATCATTATGTTGATAAATCCCATTATCGCCATCATTATAAACGGCTAAAACCTGTCCATTTACATCAATATGAGTGGAGGCTATTTCATTCGGAGACATTCCAGTAGGGTCATTTAATGAAACTGGATTGTTTGTGACATAGTTGTAGGGAGAAACGGAAAAATACCTTTCAGCTAAAATATCTTGGCCATGCCACCTCCCAATCTGTGCATCATACATCCTCGCTCCATAGTCCATCCACTCAAGCCCGCTGCCATCGCTAAACTCCTGCCGTTGCTCTTCCTTTCCGTTGTACTTTAGTTTATTCTCCAGCTTTCCTGCCGCCTTGCTACTAATTCCTGCCATCGTAAGCCCGAACGGATAATAATGCGCCTCCTCAAACAGAGGGTAATAGATTATTTCCTGAAATTTTCTGCTATCTGTGAATAAAACAATATGATTGAACTATCTGGGTTACCTGTAATCATTTTAGGTGGATCAATTCCAGTCAATTCCATCGCAGCCTCCATCTTAATTTGATAAACTGATTTGCCATAAAACTTTAAAAGGTGTGATATTCTTGCATCATCCGAATTAAACAATATAGCATCAAGCAATGTAGTGTCCTTTCTATTCTGTATTTCGGTGGTAGCAATAATTATTTTATTCTGATTACTACTTCTAATCATCGACCATAACTCGTCACGGTTCATATTTGAAATATGCTCCGTATTACAAGAGGAGGACCAGAACATTAAAATACATGCTATTAAGCGCATTGATAAATTATTTATTGGCCAACAACAAATTTAAGTACCCGCTCTACTAAATCTTTGTTAATGGGTGTATTTAAAACATTTTTAAATTCATTTGGAGACATTCCCCCAACACCATTAAGACGCATTCCTTCTAACGGGTTTTGAGCTCCGATTACTACACCTGACCGTAATATGGCACCAGCAGCAACACTTGTGCACTGTCTACCTGTTAACCAGTAATTACCTGGATTTGCTTTGATTTCCTTCAAAATATTTTGTAATTTTTTGATTTGCGCTGGAGTTAACCGTAATTGAAAAGCTAATATTTCTTGAGTCATGTAATGTCTATCAAAACTCCCTCCCTTGCCTATTGTATCAACGTGCATTTCACCTGGGCTACCCATCAAATCCAATTGATTATCACCGTCCGTATCAGTTGGATAAAATCCGTAAACTAAATTGCCTACTCTGATTGCAGTGTGGCCAACATCCTTGTTGCCCCCATTATTAGATTTAGGTGTTTTCGACCATATATACACCTGTATTACTGGAGTAACCCGACGCTTAGCTGTAACAGTAACGTTCTCTAATACATTATACTTTTTATTGTTTATAATTGTGTCCTTCAAACCCAAAGGATCATTTCTTAAAATTGGATTATTGCTACCATAATTGTAAGGCGATAAATCAAAACTCAACCCAGCTAAAGGATCAATTTGCCAAAAACGACCGATTTGCGGATCGAGACTACGATACTTAGTTTCATAAAGACTTAAATCAAAATCATTTGTTAGTTCTGTGCCCTCATTAAATTTAAACTTGTTCTCCAGCTTCCCCGCCGCCTTTGAACTAATCCCCGCCATGGTAAGTCCGAATGGATAATAATGCGTCTCCTCCAGCATAGGCCCTTGCGTATGAATTAATTGAAGATTGTCAAAGAACACGTTCTTATCGGTTTCGTTGCTGCAAAATACATATACGTAGCCGTTTTTAGGCACCGCTATGTTTTGCAATTCTTCATAATGCTGTTTCCACCCGCCGCTGCTTTTTACCATGCTGCATCCTCCGCTTACAAATTTAAACTGTTCGTCGAAGAAAATATAGTTTATATAAGCCTTTGGCGAAGATACGGGCGGTGGACGGTTTTGCAAAAAGCTGTACAGCGCCGAGCCGAGCGGGTTGATGGCCTCCGCCTGTATGCCGGTTAGCTTGCCGGCGGCGGCGCTGCCCGGTGCGCCTATAAAACCGGCCAGCAACTGCGGCACATCAAGCCCCGATGTACTGCCTGTAGAACCGTCGTGGTAGCTCATGCCAAAAATATCCAGCTTATCGCCCGCCATCACTTTCAGGGTAATGCCCAACCCTGTTTTAGCCGATGTGCTGTTAAGCTTGTACAGTTTCTGGCTTTGGGTGTTCATGCGTTGCGTGCTGCTGAGTACCGGGTGGTTATAGTCGAAACCATTATTGTTGTTGTATGCCGGAATACCGTTTGCTTGCTCATTACCAACCACATTATCGGTATTTATGTCGTAATAAGCGGTTCGCTCATAATCCACTGCCGGCTCCGGGCTGCCAATTTCTTCAAGCGTTGCTGCGGGATATACAATCTGTTTGATTTCTTCCGTCAGTACCATGCGTACGTTGCCGAGATGATCTTTCAGCATATAATCAAAGTGCAGCGCCGCAGGTTGACCGACTTCGGCATTCACGTAGCGTATCCGCCCCTCCTCCTGTGCAAAAAACTGTGGTTGCATGCTATACTCCAACGGGTCAAGCGCCGGGTGGCTATACGTTTTCGATTCATATACACCTGCGCCAAGGTACCAGGTTTCAGTGGTAGCTTCCGAGGTATAGGTTTGGTTATTGTAATGCACCGTGGCAGCCGGCTCAAATACTTTTTTACAAATCTTCCGGCCCGAGGCATCGGAAGCCTGATTGGGATTTGCAGTTGAATTGGTTGTAACCTTGTCTTTTGTACCAAAACTGAAGGTCTTGTCAAACCAATTTGCCATAGCTTGAAAACCCTGTCCAAATCCATCCATTATCGGTTGCATTGGATGGGTATACGGAACTGCTTCCAAGCCTTCTAACTCGATATGTGCAACAACTTTGTTTTCACTAAAAGCATAGGTGCTATTATGTACATACTCCTCGGAAAGTGGGTCTATCTGAATAAACCTTCCAATTTGCGGGTCATGGTTTCTCCATTTAAAACCATACCAGTTCAATCCTAAATCATCATCTAACGGCTGCCCCTGAAACTTCTCATTTTTATTCTCCAGCTTCCCCGCTGCCTTACTGCTTATCCCCGCCATGGTTAACCCGAATGGATAATAATGCGTTTCCTCCAGCAAAGGCCCACGATGATGCTTCACTTTCAGGTTATCAAAGAACACATTGAGATTTGCCGTCTCATTCGAGGTGTAAATATACAAATACCCGCTTTGCCCTGTATATATGGAATTCCAATTCGACCGTGAAAATT
This sequence comes from uncultured Chitinophagaceae bacterium, assembly GCA_964444195.1. Lineage (GTDB taxonomy): Bacteria > Bacteroidota > Bacteroidia > Chitinophagales > Chitinophagaceae > Phnomibacter. Next base: position 4,491 of record CAYUGH010000011.1, on the reverse strand, counting down.
CATGCAGCTTATAGTCGTTTGAGTACGAAACCTGGTCCCTTTGGCTTTGGTCTAGTTCCAGGTACTGAAACTGCTCGTTAAGAAACATGAAATTTAAGAATGCTTTTGGCTTGTTTATGGGGTCATAGTCGGGTATAGCCCTACCCAGCATTTCCACAATACCCGGGAATATGATATCCCGTCCAACCGCGCCCCCGGGAAATTTTCCTCCACTCGCACCTGTTAGCAGGTCCGACAGGAAGGTAGCAACCAATTCCTCCAGGGCTACATCGGGCTGTGTAGGATAACTTGTTTGGTTATTATTCCACCAGCTTTGGCACCAAACCTCTATTTCATCGCCTGCCTGCACTTTCAGCAATATGCCCGGACCTATCTTTTGGTCGGTGCCATGTACACGCGCTACTTTGTCGTTCGGGGTGGTAGAATAATCTGCCGGCATTTCCCCGGGGCGGTCATCCCGCGTTTCGTCTATATTGGTGTAATACAGGTTTTCCAATGAAGCATTATCATCTTCCATGGTGGCAGCAGGGTAATCGTCGGTTTGGGCTTCATCGGTTAATACCGCACGCACATTGCCTAAGTGGTCTTTCAGCATATAATCGTATGCAAATGATTTTATCTATTAATCAATTATCGAATGTAAGAATTTCGGCTACTTGGGCTTATAGGAGATGCGGGTGATAACACCCGCATCGGCGAGAAACTACATGCACAATAACCCGGTAAAAGCTGGACTGGTACTAAATCCGCCAGACTATTATTATTCATCGGCATCATTTTATATGCTTCAATACGAAAATTTTAGTTTCTTAAACCATTATCGGGGATGAGGTTAGCACCTTCGCAGGCGTGTAGGAGATGCGGGTCATAAGACCCGCATCGGCGGCTTGGGAGGAACACATGCATCGGCAAACACAATAATGGAAGCCAATTGCGGTTATAACTCGCTGGTAAGGACGACACTCCATTGCGAATGGAGTATTGTACTGCTTTTGGGTTCCGGGGTAGGGAGTTTTTGAATATGGTGAAGGCTTTGGATAATACAGCGGACTTGGTGAGGGTGCCGGTTTCTATAAACATGGTGGCCGGAGCGGTTGGGGTGGTGGCTTCGCCACCCGCCAACCCGGTCGCTTTCTTCAATGCATCGTGTTTTGTACACTTCTCATACAATTCAATGAACTGGATGGCATCGCCGGTACCGGCTTGGCAGTTGCTGCTAAAGCAGCAAAAGGTGTTGGTTTTGGGGTACACCTGGAAACTCGGGGTTTTATCCGGGTGGAAGGGGCATTTTAATCGGTCGTTCTTGTCGGGCCAGAGGCCGTAATGTTGGAGTACTTCCAAAATGGAAAGCTTCGCCTTGATGTCTTTGATATCCATGTGGAAAAATATTTGAATGCTACCTTAAAGTATTGCAATAATACCTATCAATTGCATTCAAACAAAATCATTGGTATCAATTTATTCACACAACGTATTACAAACCCCGTAAAAACCACATTTACAGGTTACATTTGTGTGGATAATTCAATCAGGAAGTATTATGACTATTGTAGGCGAACGTATTAAACAACTACGAACCCAGGCCGGAATGACCCAAGGCGATTTAGCCGGTAAAGTAGGCCTCACCTATGTGCAAATTGGGCGTTATGAGAAAAGGGGGGCTGTGCCCTCGGCAGATGTTTTGTCTAAACTTGCCGAAGCCCTCAACACCACGGCTGACTTTTTGATGCATGGCTCCACCCAGGATAAAGCCAATGCACAGCTCAACGATAATGAACTATTAACCCTTTTCCGTTCTGTAGAAAAAATGAGCTCTGAAGATAAATCGGTTATTAAAACAGTAATTGATGCGCTGGTAACAAAAAGGCAGATTCAACAACTGGCTTCGTAGTAAAGTTGGGCAATATAGTAAGTGTTTCCTAAAAATACCTTTGATAGCAACACCTACTGTGTCAAAGGCCTATTTAAATGCAGATTCCCTATAATATTTAAGGTAGAAATGAAGCAAAATACATTAATAAAAAAATTAACTTATATTAAGGTTCTGCTGCAAACTCTATTATATTTTGTTTATATAAACCTATTGGACTTTTTACTTTTACTAATTCTTGAAAGTATAGATAAAATTGAAATTTACCAGCCAATACAAGGTATAATATATATTCCCTTACTTATAATATTCTTCCCAAAAAATTTAAATCTTAATAGCTTCAAAAATATTCACTTCAAAAAACTATTTATCTATTCAGTCTTAATAATCATAGCATTTAGAATTACAGAAGATCCATTTTTTAGAATGAAAGAAATTCTTTCATTGGAACCTATGCAAAAAATTATTCAAATAGAAGAATCACCTTCCATACTCTTCTTATTCTTCACTATTCTTTTAATACCTATCGTTGAAGAACTTTTTTTTAGACGATACTTATATAACTACTTAAAGAAAAAAAATGTAAGAAAAGTATTTTCAATAATAATTACCAGCATTCTTTTTTCAATGATCCATCCAACTTTCCCCAGCTTGATTCTTTCTTTCTTTTGGGGAATAATACTCTGTACTATTTATGCAAATACTGGAAGTATTTTATTTAGTATAACATTACATGTAGGTTATAATTTCTTTTGGGCCACTATCAGTTATTTCAGCAAAGAATATTGGCTTTTAATTCAATCACTTAACTTTAATTACCTCTATTGGGCCGTTTTTGCAGTTGCTCTATTTTTCACTATTAAGCTAACATCCTTAGCTTCAAAAATCCGTCTAAGAACTTAACAGTTTTGCTTAATTTGTTTGCTATCATCATTGGGTATTTTTGGAGACTTTTCTTAAACTGTCATTTTTCTTCTTTAAATCATTCTGCTCATCCCGTAATTGCGAAGAATCCTTTTGGCGCTTCTCCATACGTCTGCGTGCAATTTCTTCTCTCACTAAAGAGCCAAAATGATTGCCAGTCTTTGGCTCACCAGGAACATAATCGTTCTTTAGCCTCCCATAATTCTCCATAGTATTTCTATCCTTCTCAATACTTTTAGTTACTTCCACAATTTGCTTCTCAATATTCTCAACTTTCTGATCGTTAGCTTTTACTTGTTCATCTCTTTCAGCCTCTCCCTTTTTTATTTTATCAAACTTACCTTTATCTATTGTAACCGAAGAACCCTCATTAATCAATGTTTTCTCTGTACCATCCTTATCAACAAATCGTTTGAATCCATCTTCATTAAACTTTTGTTTTACTTCATCAAATGAATATCCCTTTTCCTTTAAATGCTGCTCATAAAGAGACCACTCACTATCACCCTTTTCAGCAGTATAAGTTCCATCACCGTTATCGACCCAAGGTGCCATCCCATCGGGATCAATAAACCTTATCGGATTATCAAAGCAGTAATTATATGGCGACCATCTACGCATTTGGTCTGCTAAAGGATCTATATGGTTCCACCTCCCAATCTGCGCATCATACATCCTCGCCCCATAATCCATCCATTCCAATCCGCTACCATCGGAGAACTCTTGCCGTTGCTCTTCCTTGCCGTTGTACTTAAACTTATTCTCCAATTTCCCTGCCGCCTTACTGCTAATCCCGGCCATCGTCAGTCCGAAAGGATAATAATGCGTTTCCTCCATCAAAGAACTTCGCTCGTGCGCAAGCGTAAAGTTATCAAAATAAACCAAATCATCGCTCTCGTTCGTAATATAAATATAGCAATACCCACTTTTTTTGGCTAAAGCCGCACTACCGGCCATAAAACCTATCTGCCCGGGGTTATTGGGGTTCATGCTGCCTGTGCCTACCTGCCGGTAAACCGATGCATTAGCATCCATTTTAAACTGTTCATCAAAAAACAAAACATTCAGGTAGGCCCTGGGTTTGCCGGGAATCGCGTTGCCATTTTGATTGTTAAAAAATATAACCGCCGAAGGGTCTAACCCTACACCTTGAGCTACGGTAGCTGAAGCGGTTTTCAACAACCCCCCGGCTGCGGAACTATTGGTAAGCACAGAGGCAAGCCCGCCCAGCAGGCTGCTGAGCCCATCGCCCTGAGGCTGCGCGCCAACGGTTGGGTAATAGTATTGCACCGAAGTATGTACCCGGTCGCCCGCCATCACTTTTATAAGCTTACCTGCACCTACCTTACCTGTGCTGCTGCGCACCAGCAGCGAATTATTTAGCGGCGGCGGGGTCAGACCACTGTTCTGCAATGGGCCTGGCGAAGTTGTTCGTACACTTGCTACATTTATCGGTTGTCCGTTTGCATTATCCCATATATTGTCCTGGCCGGCAACCTCAGCGCTGCCTGCTTCGCCTTCAAATGACAACATATCATATACCGTAGTTTCTTGTTGCTCCGTAAGCACCATGCGTACATTGCCGAGATGGTCTTTCAGCATATAATCAAAGTGCAGCGCCGCAGGTTGACCGACTTCGGCCTTCACGTAGCGTATCCGCCCCTCCTCCTGTGCAAAAAACTGTGGTTGCATGCTAT
>CAYUGH010000010.1:13561-77821 GCA_964444195.1 uncultured Chitinophagaceae bacterium | reverse complement strand
TGAAGGAAGAAACTGAATTAACCCCCATTGTTAAATCATTAAAGGGTTCATTTAAGGTTCCTGACGACTTCGACTACAAGGAAGAATTGGCTAAACGTTTAGCTGAAAAATACCTTAACCCATGACGAATATCCTGATTGACACTGATGTGATCCTTGACTTCTTCTTTGACAGGGAACCCTTTTCGGCAAATGCGGCAAAATTGTTATCGCTTTGCGAATCAAAGGAAATAATTGGTTACATAACACCGGTCATTTTAAGCAATGTTTATTACCTGCTGCGACAACATGCAAAGCATGAAACCGTCATTGAAAAATTGAAACTTTTGGTTTCTATTACTGAAATATTGATCATTGATAAAAAGGAAGTTTTACGAGCATTAACATCCAATTTCAATGATTTTGAAGATGCGTTGCAAAACTATGCCGCTGAAAATAATAAAGAAATATCGCTGGTCATTACACGGAATATTAAAGATTTTAAAACCAGTACATTAGGCGTTATGACACCTGATAGTTTTTTAAACATGAGGAACACTGATAATAGCTGACATCGCATTTTTATTGCCTAAAACCCCACACAATTTAACCTGTACTGGCTGATTCTCCGGCTGGTAAAAGCATTTTTGTAGGCCAGTGTAAATTCAAATCCTCCCCTTGCCCCGCTAGCCTTGGTCAGTTGGCTTGTGTTCACATCATAGCTCAACCCCACAGCGAATTTCTTCATATCGAGCCTCACCACGGGCACAACCGCATCGGCCCAGCGATACACGGCGCCAAGCGACAGGCTTACTTTATCATCGGTATCATATTGCTGCAGATCGGTGGTATAAAAACCGCCTATCATAAAGTTCCTCTGTCCACCAACCTTGCTGATCAAGGTATCGCCCGGGTTGCCCGCTTTTTGAATAAAATAGTCGGCATAAAAAGTCATACGATCCCAATCGCTTGTCTGAATGGTCATGCCCCCGTTAAAAGCCCATTTCATGCCAAGCTTAATATTCTGGGTATTAAACGCAATGGTGGGGTTATTGGCATGAAATAACCCAATACCGGCATACGCGTTTACAGCGGGGGTAATGGGGCCACTTAAAGCAAGGCCACCACCTATATCCACATAATTTTTCCCTGTTTGGGTGATCACCTGCCGGGTGGTAATATTCGGATTGTATTGCCCGTTTACAAACTGGTCATCCCATTTTAAACCCGTCGGGTCAAAGCTGCTGTTTACCATGCCGCCCATCAGCGAGGCCGATAAATAAAACTCTTCGCCATTAAGTGGCGCATGGTAAGTAAGTACGGGCAAAATATGGGTACGGGTAAGTTTGCTGTCGCCCGCCACATCGTGCAGTATTTGCGTGCCCACGGTAAGGTAGTGGCCATAGTCGTTCATGGGAAAATTAACCTCGGCACTAAGCCCCGAAGTGCGGAATGGAACGGTTACACTTTGCCATTGGTTCCGGTACACAGACTGGATGCGGATATCCCCGATAAACATACCGGCCAGTGCAGGATTCCGCAGCAAGGGAAGCTCATAGAACTGTGAAAAATTCAGGTCCTGCGCCTTTGCCGGCCCAACAGCAAACAGCGCCAATATGGCTACCGTTAGCCTGCAAAACAATTTGGTATGAATGTTGCGTTTTACCATCATGTTTCCTCCCTGCTTTTACCTGAACAATGTTACGTTTCCTTTATAGGTAAACATTACACCCCCCGATGTACATTGAACCTCGGCGGTATATACATACACATCGGCGCTTGCAGGATTACCCCCAATCCGGCCGTTCCATCCTGCAGTAGGATCGTTGGCAGCAAAGTTTTGCTTTTCAAAAACAACCTGGCCAAAGCGGTTAAATACCCTGAATGATTTGACCATGGCCACGCCTTTTCCCCGAACCATCAATATATCATTCACTCCATCCCCATCGGGGCTGAAGGCATTTGGAATAAACACCTGGTCTTTCTGGCATTCAACGGTATATATGGCCGTATCGCTTGCCATACAACCATAAATCGTTTCAGCCACCACGGTATAGCGCGTGTTTACATTAACCGTTGCAAGCGGTGTAGGGCAATTGTTACAGCTTAAATCGGCAGAAGGCGTCCAGGTATAACGACTGAAAGGCCCGCCGGTGTACTGCGCATTTAAAAGCACCTGCGTACCTGCAACAACCTGTACTCCGTTGGGTACATTTACGGTAGGATTGTAGCCAACTGCTACCCTCACAAAAGCTGTATCAGTAAAACAGTTTTCAGCATCTAGCCCTATCACCCTATACAAAGTGGTGGAAGCTGGCCGGGCAACCGGGTTTGGAATATTTGCGGCATTCAACCCAAGCGAAGGGTTCCATTCGTACCGGTACGTTCCCGAGGCGAATAGCTGTGCGCTTTCGTTGAGGCTGGCACAAATGGTATCGTTGGCCGTAACCGAAATTTTAAATGGCTGAGCTACACTAACCAATATGCTATCGGTGGCGCGGCAACCAAATGAGTTGATACCGGTAACAAAGTATTGCGTAGTAAGGTTAGGACCGGCCTGCGGATTCGCGCAATCCGAACAGCTTAAACCCTGCACCGGCGACCAGGTAAGCCCGGTGTTCCCGGTAGCGGTCAAACGGGTATTCTGTCCGCGGCAAATGGTTACATCATTCCCGGCGCTTACTATGGGTGTAGGGTTCACGCGAATGGAGCGGTAGGCTGTATCGGCACAACCAAAACTGCTGCGGCTAATAAGCCTTAGCTGGTATATGCCGGTTTGCACCCAGGTATTGGTAGCGCTGCTTCCGCTTTGGCTGGCGCCGCCGTTTATCAGCCAATCAAATACTGTCGCCGAATTGGAAACATCGAAAGCCGTAAACCGTGCCGGCTGGCCCACGCAGGCTACGCTGTCGCCCGATATGGAAACCACCGGGGCCTGCTGAACCACAATATTCACAAGCATACGCATGGTATCAGTGCATCCACTCATGCCTGTAATACGCAGGGTAACCGGGTAAATACCTGTTTGGTTGAAAATTTTTGTTGGATTCCGTTGGTTGGAAACAGTGCCATCGCCAAACTGCCAAAACCAGGTGGAAATACCAAAGTATGCCGATGAAGTATCCCTGAAATCAACCCTTGTAGCTCCACAGGATTGAATAGCAGATGAAGTAAAGCCGGTGGCCGTTTTATCAATCCGTATGCTGTCGATACCAGGCAGGGTGAGCAGGCATCCCATGTATTCAAGTACTACCCTTGGCAAATACGAACCCGGTTGTGGATACGCGTAACTTACATTCGGGCTTGTTGTAAATACGCTGTCGCCATTACCAAAGTAAAACCGGTACCGGGTGGCATTGCTGTTGGTTACTTCGAAAAAAGCAGGCTGACCGGCACAGTAATATCCTCCGCGGTAGCGCCAGTCGCCGGTTGGGGCAATCACGTTGATGGTTGAAACCGCACTATCCGTACAACTGAACCCCTGCGCAAACTGCCTGGCACCTTTTAGCACCACGCGGTATGTTCCGGCAACGGTATAATTTTTTACCGGGGCCCTTAAAGTGCTTGTGGTTCCATCCCCAAAACTCCAGTTCCAGGCCAACCCCTGCTCGCTGGTATTATCCAGACTAAATGGAGAACCAAGACAAATAGAGTTAGGTGAAAGCGCGAAGGAGACCAGCGGCCGTTTAGACACATTAATGACTTCGGTTGAAGTAGTGTCGCTGCAACCATTCGTACCGAATAAGGTAACCACATAACGACCGGTATCGGCATAAGTATGGCGGATGGTATCAAAACCTTTATTGGTTGTAAGTACCGGGCTGCCGTCACCAAAATTCCAGCGGAAAAGGTTTCCACCCGTGGTATTATTTATAAACGTAACGGTATGCGGGGCGCAGCCATTCAATTCATCCCCGTTCACGGCAAAGTCAAGCCGCACACGGTTGGGATTCACTACCAGGTTAAACCTGCCCGTATCGGTGCCGCAATCGTTGGTGCCAAATAAACGTACCCTGAACGTATCGAGCCTGCCTGTAAAATATGTATGACTAACCGAATTGAAACCCGCAGGAACCCTTGGGCTGCCATCGCCAAAATCCCATTCGAAACTTGCATTGCTGCCCGCGCTGTTATTGTTGTACGTTACCGTAAACGGGCTGCAACCTTCCGTTTTATCGGGGGTAAACAAAGTGCGTGGCCTTGCACGAACCCTGATCTTCTTTTCAACGGTAAATGTATCGCAACCGCCGGTAGCTTGCAGTATAACGGTATAAATGGTGTCGCCAAGGCTTGGGTTAATAGGATAGGTAACGGTACCGGGTTGGGCGGCTGAAGTTGTTTGCCCGTTGCCAAGGTTCCAGAGAAAAGTATAGCGCTCGATCCTTGGAGTAGTGCTTGTAATGGCGATCTGCAATGGCCCGCAACCAACCGAATCGCTGAGTGTAAAGGATGGCGAAGGATTGCTGATGGTTTTAAATTGAACGGACACCGAATCGTTTACGCAACCAAACCGGCTGATGGTAACCAGCTTAATGATAATAGAATCATCGGGGTTGTTAATTCGGTATCCGGGGAAAGTTTCACTTGTACCAATGAGCGTATTTCCTGCATACCAGTGGTAAATACTGTTCCGGTCAGGGTAGGTGGTTAGGTTAACAACCGCAGGTGAAATAACAAAAGGCGCACAGGCAACAAGGGGTGTGGGCTTTATATCAGCCAGCGCATTGGGGTGAATAAATATCCGCACCCCGTTGGAGGGCGAACCGTTTGTACATACGGATGTGTTTGCCAGCCTGCGGTAAAAGATAGTTTGGGCAGGCGAAGGAATTGCAAGGTCCTTGCCCGTTTCACCGGCAATATTCGTCCAGTTGAGGCTATCGGGGCTGCTTTGCCACTGATAGCTTAGCGGCAAACCGCCGGCGGAAGCATTGCTGCCAATTAGCGGCGCCGGAACCACCTCGCTGCATACGCCCTGTGTAGCAGAAATGGTATTATTTGAAACCGTATTTACCACCGTCACTTTCACCGTATCGTACCCGATGCATGAACCGGCGCCCCTGTGGTAAATAAGCTCATACACACCCGGTGCGGAGGCTGTAAAATCACCCGCTGCGGTTACCAACGGGCTACCGCCCCATGCACCTCCTGACGGTGTGCCTGCTAATTTATAAACGGTTCCATCAGCGCAAATAGAGGTATCCCTTCCTGCATTGGAAGCCGGTGGATTTTGCACGGTAACCAGCATGCTGTCAATACCATCACAACCATTGGCAACAAAGGAATAATAAAGTTTATACGTGCCATTGCCCGCATTGCGCGGGTTGAAAACTCCCCCGCCTGTTACATGTGTGCTCCCGCTCCAGGTGCCGCCCGCAGGCGAACCGGTAAGCAGTACATTGGGAGCATTGTTGCAGGCAACGGTATCTCTACCCGCAGCTACCACCGGCCTGTTGATAACCGCAACGGTTACAGGCTTCATTGCGGAGCAACCATTTGCTAAAAACCCGGTAAGGTTGTACGTGGTGGTTGCAACCGGGTTAGCGGTTACCTGTTCCAAATCAGTTGCGCTCAAACCCGTTGCAGGCGACCAGCTATATTGTTCAGCCCCCGAAGCAGTCAGTTGCACACTCCCTCCCGCACAAATGGTAGGCCCAGCCGGGTTAATGATCACTACCGGGGTTCTTTTTACGGTTACCAGCACCGTATCCGTATTGCGGCAATTGGCCCCTGCCGAAGCAGTAAGTACATATTGCAAAACGGTATCGGATGATGGCCCGTTGTACACAAAATGTACCGTTGGGCTGGCAATATTGGCATTGTTCAAACCGGTAGAAGGTTGCCAGCTATAATTCATCCCCGCAGAAGGCACTCCAATGGTTGTGCTCAGCCCGCTGCAATAATTTTTGGGAGGCCCGGCTTCCCCGGGATTAAAACTTACCATTGAAATGGTAGCGGTGGCAGTGGCCTGGCACCCATTAGCCAGTGAACCGGTTACGGTGTACACTGTGTTTATTATTGGGGTGGCGGTTACCTCCGCTATATTCGTTGCACTTAACCCTGCTGCCGGGCTCCAGCTATATGTATCGGCGCCTGATGCGGTCAACATAGCGCTTCCGCCTGTACAAAGCGAAGTTGCATTGGGCGAAACGGTCACATTGGGGCTGCGTTTTACTTTGATGAGGACGGTATCGGTAGATTCACAATTTGGGCCGAGCGATGCTTTTACCACATATTCATAAGTAGTATCTGAAGAAGGGCCATTATAGGTGCGTAAAATGGAAGTAGAAGCTGCGCCAGGGTTGCTTATCCCGGTTGAAGGAGACCAGGTATACGCAACGCCCGGGGAAGCAGAGGAACCAATGGTTGAAGATGCCCCGCTACAAACTTCACGGTCAGCCCCGGCATTAGCCAAAGGTTTGCTCCCCACCACTACCTGCCTTACCAATTCAGTTGTACCGCAATCGTTTGTTGCCCTAAACCTAACATTAAAGGTACCCTGGGTTGCATACAAAACCTGGCCAGGATTGAGACTTGACGAAGTTGCAGGGCTTCCGCCCTGGAAATCCCATACGTATTGTGTTGTGCCTAACTGCTGATAGCATTCGTTAACATTTGCAACAGGCGAAATAGTATTACCCACGCAAATGCCATTGATAGTGTTTAAAGTTACGATAGGTTTGGTGCGTACAGTAATGGTATCTTTAAAAATGGCCGGTGTGCAACCTCCTGCCCTGGCTGAAACCCTGAGTTCAATTACATATTTACCTGCATTTGAAAATACAATTTCAGGATTGGCAGAAGCGCTATTGGTACCATTTACAAATGAATACGCCGGGGTACCTCCGCAAGCTAAGGGATCAAAATAACCGATTGTCCATAAATAGGTTTCCCCTCCACATTCACCAATGGGCGAGGTATTTGTAACTTTTAATGTTTCAGTACCGCAAGTCTCCTCACGGTTCATGGTAAAACTTGCTGAGGGTGGGGTTCGCACACAAATTTCCATTTCAATGCTATCAACCCCGCAACGATCATTCGACAGGAACTGCCATATTTTGTAAGTGCCGGGTGCATTAAAAGTAATATTAAAAGATTCGGTTCCCCCGGTCCAATCGGCGCCATTTTCAGGGCTATTGTTTCGGTTCCCCCTGTTTCCAGAAGATAAAGTAAAACCGCTGTTTGGAAAAATTTCCCACACAATCTTTCCTTTATTTTCGCAGGTACTTTGCCCGCTCCCTGTTGCTGAAATTAAACCCCCATAATCTCCTGAAAGCCTTACCTGTGCCGGTGCACCCAAGCATAAATTACTGGAGGGAGAAATTGCAATATTCGGATTAGGCTTACCTGAAACATAAATTGGAATTACGTTTACACTCGTTGCCCCGCATGGGTTTTCAATATTCAGCAACGCAAAAAATGAATTCTGAAAAGTATTAGGCCCATTGCTGCTTGATATACCGCAAGAAGATTTTGTGAACATGTGAGTAACTGTATCAGGAGCAGGATGGCTTAAGTTCAGGACTGGTGTTCCATCGTTTACAGTTACCTTGTACAATGTTCCCGGCGGGTTATTGGCAGTGCCCGAAATAATAAAATTAAGGCTATCCGGGGCGCAAACCTCCGTGTTACCCGGACTGGCAAAACCGCCTGCAGGGTTGCTACCTACAAATACATTATAGGTTTTGGTGTTAGTACATCCGCTTGTACCTAAAACCTCAATAGTTAAGGTCCGGTTTCCCTGTGGGTAGGTATGCAATATATTTACTCCTGATGGCCATAGAGTAAAAGTTGAATCGGGCGAACCATCGCCCCATTTAATCTTATACTGAGCATTGGCCGCAATGGTTGAGCTGTTATTTCTGAATGCAAAAGTGTAACTGGGCACATTGTTGCACCAACGAAAAGTTTCAACCCCATTAAATGGTCCGGGAGTCACCAGGGGATCACCTGATCCCAACTTTACATCAGGAATATTCTTAACCGTAATATCCTTTTCAGCAGTATCCTTACACCCTTGGGCATTAGTTACTATTTGGATCACTTTATATGTAGTAGTACCTGTAGCTCCAATTGCATTTATAAACTTGTGTACCGGATTTTTTGCATTACTGAATTGATTATCGCCAAAATTCCAGCTATATCCCAATCCATTGCCGGTTGAACCATCTGTAAACGCAAAATCTTTTGAACCGCATTCAATTGTACCAGGCAAATAATCAAATGCCGCCAGGGGAAAAATATTTGAAACCTGGAAAAACACCCAGGAAGAGTCAACCCTGTTGTCAAAATCTGTTCTTATCAATACCGCTTTTGAAATACCCAAACTATCAAACCTCACTTGGGGAACCTGGCTAAATGAACTTGTTGGATTTCCCTTATCAAATCTCCAGCTTATTGAGCTAAAAGATGAAGTGGTATTTGAAAAAATAATCCGGCTCCCCTGGCAAATTGGAATGGTACTGTTATGAACAGCGACATTCCCATCAATATTGAAAGTTGGTCTTGGCTGCGCATAGAGGACCGCTACCGGCAATAGCAACAACAAACCGGCCAGCCGGAGCCATTTATTACTCAAAAATTGTAAAACAGAAACTTTACCCATGCGTAGAGTTGGTTAGGGCAGCAATCCTTATGCTAAAATATAGTCAAATCTAATATAACAAGCTTTCCACGGTTATTTTTTTATTTATGCGCTTTCTAACTGAACCAATTAACCATTTTTCAAAAAGAAAAAACAACATCCCGTTCATCATCTTTTTTAACCGTTCATTTTATCTAAAAAAGCCCTTATTTCTCTAAAATTCACATTAACTTATTGAATATCACTAAATTAGGAATACGTAAACTACTATCTGCATACCCTGTACTAAAAAAAACTTGGTACTATGTGTTACATAGTACCAACAAACACACATATCTTTGTATTGTCAATGAGGGAAAGCCAGGAAGTACTGGGAGAAAAAATCACTCACACTTCACACTCACCACCACTTTCGGGCTTTCCGGCTTTCCCTTCCGGTAACCATCGGGGATTAAAGGACTTATAAAACACATTCACAATGAACATCGAAAACACAGCCAGCCAAATGCGCAAGGGAGTCCTGGAGTTTTGCGTGCTTTCGGTGATTAGCAAAGGGGAGGCCTACCCTAGTGACATCATCGAAAAAATGAAAGCTGCCAATTTTCAGTTGCTGGAAGGCACACTGTATCCACTCCTCACACGTCTTAAAAATGCAGGGATGCTCACTTACCGCTGGGTAGAAAGCAGCAGCGGGCCACCCCGCAAATATTTCAGCCTTACCGATAGCGGAAACAGCTTTTACAGGGAACTGGATAATACCTGGAACGAAATGGTAGGGGCGGTCAACTCAGTCATCCGGGCATCACCCGGCCTGGCTACGGAAGCCGCCTGATAAAACACCGGCACACAATTAAGCACACACTCACTTACACAATCCAGGCACACACCCACACACTGCACACCAAAAGCGCACACAAAACACACCACACCAACTTCACAATTAGTACACACCACCACACGCACACATCATTCGCACAACTAAACAATTGCACAAACACTATTTACCATGAAAAAGGTCATCAACATCAACTTCCAGGGACAAATAATACCCATTGAAGAAACGGCCTATGAAATGCTCCAAAATTACGTTGCCAGTCTCCGCACCTATTTTGCTACCGAGGAAGGCCGCGATGAGATCATAAACGATATTGAAAGCAGGATTGCCGAACTTTTTGGCGAGATACTGAAAAAAGGCTCCACCTGCATTACCGATGCAGATGTAACCCGCATCATGGATAACATGGGACGCCCTGAAGATTTTGAAGCTACTGAAGAAGGCAATGGCAATTACAGTAACAAAAACACCCAATCCGGCCCGGCATCCGGCACCGAAAGTCCCTTTGAACAAACCACCGGAAGAGGCAGGCTATACCGCGACGAACAGGATAAAGTGGTTGGCGGGGTAGCAAGCGGGCTCGCTAATTATTTCAAAATCGATCCAGCCATCATCAGGGTTTTGTTTGTAGCGCTATTTTTTGGAGGTGGTTCAGGGCTGCTTATTTACATCCTGCTGTGGATAATCCTCCCCAGCAGGAGCCTTGTTACCAATATCCGCAAAAGACTTTTTCGCGACCCAGATGAAAAAGTCATAGCAGGTGTTGCAGGCGGTTTAGCCAAATATTTCGATGTCAGCCCCACCATTCCCAGGATAATTTTTGCCGCTCCTTTTATCTTAGGCATTGTCGCTTCTGTTTTCAATTCGGTTTTCTGGGGCTTCCCTGCCGTGTTGGGTAGTTTTGGTGGTGGCACTTTCATAATGGCCTATATCATCCTTTGGATAGTATTGCCCGAAGCGCGCACAGCAGCCGAAAAGCTTGAAATGAAGGGTGAAAAGGTTGACCTCAACTCTATCCGTAATACAGTGGTAGGCGATCTCGAAGGAGTTAAAAGCCGGGTGGAAACTGCCGGAAAAGAATTTGGTGCAAGCGCCAAAGCAGCCGCCAGCCAGTTTTCGGAAACATTCTCCGAAAAATCGTCCCAAATGGGGAATGAAATAAGATATTCTGCTTCCCGCAACAGCAGCGGAATTGCCAACGCATTAGCCATCCTGATAAAAGCTTTTGTGTACTTCATTGTCGGCATCATCGCCTTTGTGCTTTTCATGGTTTCAATAGGATTACTGGTGGGCGGTGTAAGCGTTTATCCTTTGCACGATTTCCTGTTGCTGGGCTCCACCCAACATTTTGCCGCCTGGGGAACCATCCTGCTTTTCCTTGGTATTCCAATAATATCGTTGCTGGTATTTATTATCCGCCGCCTGATGGGGGTAAAGAAATCGAACCCGCTGATCGCCTATGGATTTACAGCACTATGGATAGTTGGTCTTTTTGCCTTCTTAACCCTGATTGGCACTATGCATCGCAGTTTCAGCAACGAAGTTGGCGTAAGGCAGGAAGTAGCCATGACTCAACCCGGTAATAAACTAAAAGTAACCCTTGCCACCGATAATGTGGTAGTATACGACCGCTGGTTTGACGCTGAAGGCTTAATGAATATCAGCCGTGATTCATTGTACCTGAATACCGTAAAAGTAACCGTTGCCAAAAGCAAAGACAGTAACTATCATGCATATATAATGAAGATCAGCAAAGGCAGCGACAGAAGCAATGCTGAAGAGCTTGCAGGTAAAATAGATTTCCCGATTGAGCAGAAAGACAGCATCATGTACCTGCCCCAAAACTTTAAGGTTAGCCGCAACGATAAGTGGAGAAACCAGAAAGTGAAGCTTGTGATTGAAGTACCACAGGGCAAGTTCATTGAGATTGATGAATCGATTGGCGATTATAATTATTTCAACATGCAATTCAATAGCCGCCATCGCAATAATATTGACTGGAATATTAACTGGGAGAATGATTGGGATAATATCAGGAAAGGCGTACCCCTTCAAATGACTCCCGAAGGATTGGAGAGAAAAAGGGATTTTGATGAGAAGCGTTTTAAATTCGAGAAGGAAAAGCCCGGAATGGATACCACTCAGCCGAAAGACAGCGCTACCCCGGTAATTGAGAAAACAGAAAAAGAAATTTACCGCTACAGTCTGAATGAGAAGGAGGCTGTTTCTGAAAAAATACTGGCTTACAAATTGAGGATTCCAAGTAATCCTTTGAATGCAATGCTCCGGTTTTAATACAGGCTCAAAATATCCTGCAAAAAGTCCCGGTTTTTCAACCGGGATTTTTTATGCACCGCTATCTTTTTGCCGGTAGGCATAATTCACCAAAAACACCCCGGCAATGGTAACAATAGCGCCCAGGAGCAAAACCAGGCTCCAGGGTTCATTCAATATCAAATGCCCCGCCACTACTGCCACCATGGGATTGAAATAGGCATACAATGAAGCAACAGGCGCGGGCAAATGTTGAAGCGAATAAATCAGCGCCCCGAAAGTGACGATAGAGCCCAGGGTTACCATGTATCCAAGCGCCTTCCAGGTATGCGCCGGCACTTCGCTGAATGGCGTGCTTATGCCACTAACGGCACTTATGATAAAGAGGATTACACCCGCCAGGAACATTTGCCATCCCAGCGCATAATACCGGTTCATGTGCGGGTTGCTTCTTGCTGTAACCACCGTACCAATGCTCCAGGTAATGGCTGCCAAAAATGAAAGGAGAATCCCAAACCTGAATTCGGGGTTGGCAAAATCTTCGAGGTGCTCATAAAAAATGATGGCAACACCTCCAAAGCCCAGCAGCAATCCTGCTGTAGCCAACCAGGAGGGTTTGTGTCCACGCCCGATTAAAGATTCAATAATGGCCACCATTAAAGGAAAGGTCGCGCCCAATATGGCGCCAAGCCCGCTGCTGATATATTTAATGCCCCAGGTGGTCAGGCCATTACTCGACACAAACAGCAGGCAAGCCATCATCAGCAAATAGCCAAATTGCTTGCGGTTGGGCAAAACCGCCTTACCTGTAATTAAAAAGAACAGCAGGAAGCAACTGCCACCCAGTGCTTGCCTGATGGCCGAAAAAAACAAAGGATGAACGCCCTGTATCCCGATCTTAGATGCCACCCAGGTAGTGCCCCACACAAACGATGTAAGGAACAGCGCAAAATAGGCCAGCGAACCGCTCCGGGCTTTCTGCTTCAGGCGGATACGGTTCAGCCTTGTGTAAGCGATGATGGAAGTTGGATTGAGACTCATTGCAGGGGACAAAGATGAGGAGAGATAGGCTATTGGGAAAACCTCAATGCAACTTCCATCTCCAACATTCAGAATAAAATGATCAAAATCGCCTTGATTTTGCTTTAATTTTGTATCAAACCATTTTTATGAGCATCGCCCAATTAAAGGCAGAAATTGTAGCACAGGTTTCAAAATTGGAATCAGAAGAAGCTTTGCTCGAAATCAGGCATTTGCTTGAAACCCTCAACAACAATGGAGAGAAACCTACTTCACTAACTGAAATCGAACAGGCAGATAAGGTATTTGCCAAAGCGGTTCAGCAATATGATGCTGTGCTGGAAAAACTCGCACAATAACATGATTTCACGGGCATTCATTGACCAACTACATTCCCTTTCTATAGAAAAATATGGGGGCACACAAGGTCTTCGTGATGAAGGTCTCCTGGAATCTGCTATTGCCCGGCCTTTTCAAACTTTTGGCGGCGAATATCTTTATCCTGATCCTTTAGACAAAGCCGCGGCCATTGGAGAAAGTCTCATCATGAATCATCCCTTTCTTGACGGAAACAAACGCACAGGTTTTTTAGCCATGTTTGCAGTGTTGGATGCCTTTGGCCTAAGCCTGACAGCCCCCGAAGACGAAGCCTACCAAACCACGATAAAAGTTTCTACCGGAGAAATGGGGTTTGAAGGGCTAAGGGATTGGCTAAAAGCCAACACCCTTTTATCTGAATAATTTCACGACTTAAGGTAAAAATTCCCTCGTGCCCCACTCACACATCTGTAATTACATCAAAGCCTTTAAAATTGCCTACAATAGCGATGGCTGAAACCATTTTGGCAATTCCCTTTTGTTTTATTTTTTCGGCAATTTGGTTTAGCGTAGCGCCACTTCCCACGGCATCATCTATTAGCAATACATGTTCGTAAATATTAGTTTCCGCAATGGCAAAACTGTTTCGCGCGTTGCGAATGCGTTCCTCCATTTTTTGTAATGACTTTTGAGGTACCGGTATCAAACCACTTAATTTTTGAAGCCTGAGTTTGGAAAGGGTAAGCTTCAAATTCTTTGGTATTAAGCAATTTCTTGCCACCTATATACCGTTTTCGGTGCGCGACCCAGTTTTTGAACCTTCTCTTCTGCCAGTAACTGATTCAATACCAGATGAATACTCTGTTTGGTAACATCTAAGCGGTCTACCAATTCTTTTACTGAAATTTCGCCCATTTCAGCTAAAAGGCTTATTACGTGTTCTTTTATTGTCATTTTACTATTTACTGTCAATAGTCAAATATATAAACTTTTTACTTTAACCTTTCAAATGTAAATAACAAGCTGTAGCTAATGCCACCCCTGTTGCTTTCCCATATCCTATAATCCTATTTGGCTATAGAATGTATGGACCCAACAGTTTAGGCCCCAAAAAACATAGGCTTCCCTTTATTTTGCAGAAACGCAAGTTGTTATGCAGCAAATTTCGCCCCGCAAATATTTTGAAACCCGCCTTCGGCAGTTGCCCATGTATAAATGTCTTGTTAACGAGAATTGGGAAGATGAAAAGATTGCCAATGTAATGGTGCTGCGCAGCCATGTAAACGGAAATGTATCGGGCGCTATTTTTTTGGTAGATCTGCTATGCCTTGGTGTAAAAGATGTGGCCTGGTATTTTAATACAGACCCGGAAGAGCTGATGGAATTCAGGAGCAAGGCCAGCCTGACGATGGTTGAGATTCCCTACGAACTGGCACATAATATTGTGTACGCCGGGCTGGAATTTGCCCAAGAGTACGACATAAAGCCCCATGCTGATTTTGCCATTGCCCGCTACGCATTGGAAGAAGATGATGAATCGATTGAACTGATTGATATTGAAACTGGCGAGGATGGGATTCCCCACCTTATAGAACGGCATCCCGGCCAGTATGCCGATGCGCATAGCAAACTCAAAAAGGCTGCCGGGCCGGGAAACTTTAAAATTTCACAGGTATTTGATAGCATAGAAGAAGCCGATGAAACCGAGGCTGATTGGGAAGCAGAAATGGGGCATGATGGTGATGAAATAACGCTGAAGGATATTGACATAGATGACCTTACTGTATTTGCTGTCATGAAATTGCCTAATGATGACCTGCTGGATAGCGACCTGATAAGCAGCCGAAGCGAACTGGAGCAAATGAAAATTTCTGTGGAAAGGTTATTGCGCCTATATGAATCATTTGAAGATGAACCTGGTTTCATTTCCGATACTTTAGGGTTGGGGGCAACAGGGACAAAGGAGATACAGAGAATTAAAATTTTAACCGAAGATGACCTGGCAGAGAGCATACCATTTCCTTATGGGGTTGATGAGGATGATTATGAGCAGGGGATGGATGATTTTTTCAGCCTTATGCATAAAATGCCTGATTACAGCCTGGAAGATAAGGCTGCAAATATGGCCCATTTGCTACAAACCACCGGGAAGCATAACCCCTTAGTATTGGCCCATTGCATTTTTTACTTGTTGATTGATGAAAACGGGCCAATCTTATTAGAAACCATTCAGCCATACATTCATTCCATGAACCAGTACCCGATGATTGCGCTGGCACAAACCTTCCTGGTAACAGCCGAACCTGAAAAATTTCACCAACCCCCCGTTTTAAAAAGCGATTCCCCACTGCTGAAAGAGGTATGCGATGATTACCTTGAATTCAGCGCTGAGGAATTCTGCTTATTTTATGCGCTCCGCTGCCTGCAAGCTGCAAAGCAACAGCATTTTCCACTGGTTGCGACCTGGTACCGAATGATGGCAGGAACAGAAGAATCGGATATTTATTTAGGTATGCTAACTACCTTGTTTATGCGAATATTGGAAGGTGCAGATAGCCTTCTGAAGAAAGTTGACAATCAGATGAAAGGAGTCGAAGGGTAACAGGACACCTTGGTTAGTAGTTGGTGCCTCACCAACCACTAACAACCCCTAATGCCTGAAATGCCGCATCCCCGTCATCACCATTACCAATCCCTTTTCTTCGCAATAAGCAATACTGTCCTTATCGCGGATGGAACCGCCCGGCTGAATGAAGGCTTCGATGCCTTCTTCATGCGCAATTTTTACGCAATCATCAAAAGGGAAAAACGCATCGCTGGCTAACACGGCGCCATTCAGGTCGAAGCTGAACTGTTTGGCCTTTTCAATGGAGTGGCGGAGCGCATCAATCCGGCTCGTTTGCCCGCAACCTTTGCCCACAAGCTGCTTATCTTTTACCAATGCAATGGCGTTGCTTTTCAGGTGCTTGCAAACAATGTTGGCAAAAGCCAGTTCATCCTTTTCGGTTTCGGTGGAGGTGCGTCCGCCCACTTCCTTCCATGCGCCATAATTGCCTTCATCGCCCTGCTGGGTAAGCACGCCATTCAATAAAGAACGGTAGGTAGTTGACGCAGCAAGCTGTTGCTTCTGTTGCAACAGGATACGGTTCTTTTTGCTTTTCAGGATGCTGAGCGCTTCTTCGGTAAATGAAGGCGCAATAAGCACTTCAAAGAAAATTTCGTTGATAGCGTTGGCTGTTTCTTCGTCAATAGTTTGGTTGCAAACAAGCACCCCGCCAAAGGCGCTTTCGGGGTCACCGGCCAGCGCGGCATGCCAGCTTGCGGCAACCGTTGGCCTGGCAGCAATGCCACAAACGTTGGTGTGCTTGATGATGGCGAATACAGTCCCCCAGGAAGTTCCGGTCGGGTCGTCACCTCCCCCATGCGGGGGGAGACCGGGAGGAAGGCTAAAGTCCCTGATTAAATTCATGGCTGCATCCACATCCACCAAATTGTTATAGCTAAGCTCCTTACCGTTCAGTTGGTCGAACAGTTCATCCAACTTTCCAAAAAACTGCGCGGGCTGGTGCGGGTTTTCGCCATAGCGGAGACTATTGGGTGTAGAGGTGCTCGTTTGGAAAAACAAGTTGGGCCGCGGATTGAACCAGCGGCTGATAGCCACATCGTACTGGCCCACTATTTCAAAAGCCTTGGCGGCAAAAGCCCTCCGTTGGTCAAGCGAGGTCGAACCGTTTTGGGCAAGCAACATATTGTTGAGCACGGCATAATCGTCCTTGCTTGCCAGCACCACCAGGTCGCGGTGGTTTTTGGCAGCAGCCCGTATCATTGAGGGTCCGCCGATATCAATTTTTTCTATGATGGCTGCCTCATCCGAAGTAGAAGCCACCGTTTCTTCAAAAGGATACAGGTCCACGATCACCAGGTCAATTTCCGGTATCTTGTATTCCTTCATTTCCTGCAGGTGGGTATCATCGTTACGCTTGCCCAAAATGCCACCGAAAACCGCCGGGTGCAAGGTTTTTACCCTGCCCCCAAGTATGCTTGGGTAAGTGGTAAGGTCTTCAACCGGTATCACCGGTATGCCTAATTTTTCAATAAACAATTGTGTGCCACCGGTGCTGTACAGCGTGATGCCCAACCGGTGCAGGGTGGGTACAAGGGTTTCGAGCCCGTCTTTATAAAAAACGGAGATCAGTGCGCTTTGAATCTTTTTTTCCATGATTTTTTTGATCCTTAAAAGGAGCCGAACCACCCAATTGATTGCTTGATTACTATGGGCCCGGGCCGTTTAAATCCAAAATGAAAGCCCCGTGGTCGGCTACCGAATGAAGCCGCAAATGTAAGCTGTCGGCGGCAATTTGCCATTGGGGCAGCCGGTAAAAGGGCATTTTCCCGGTGAAAATGATGGTCCGGCACCTGATTTTCTCCAATATCCGGGCCGGTTTGGCGCGAATATTGGCCGCCAGCAACAGCAAATCGGTATGAATGGTATCTGAGTGAAAAAGGTCGGGCTCCTTATCCAAAATCAGCAACTTTTTGCCTCCGATCTCAACAACTGTAAAACCTTCGGCTGCTACCGGCAAAATCCCCGTTGAATCAACCTGGAACCTGATCCGTGCAGGCTGTATTTGATTTCTGAAAATATCCGGGTCTTCCAGGCATTCCGCATCACCCGCATAAAGCGATGTATGGCCGTCAATCATTTCGATTGCCCAATGGCTTGAAATATTGTACACAACCAGGTTTCGTTGCTGCTTATTCTGCTGCCAAACCCATTCGCGGTACAAGATAAATACTGCCAATCCAAGCAGGGCAACCACTGCGGCGCTATTCCTGCGCAATAACAACCACGCTGCTCCCCAGCCTATTATAGCCATCATAAGGATAGCTTGCGGCAGGGGCAGGTAGATATTTTCTATACGCGACATAGGTAGCCCATTTATCAGGGCAATGCTCTCATTCATCGCTTGAATACTTATATCAATTAACCTCCCCAGCCAGGCAGCCACGGGGCCGGCCCACCATAACACGAGGGTAAGGATCAGCATCAGGTTCAGTGCAACCCAACTAAGCGGAATAGCCGCCAGGTTGGCCAGCAAAAAATAAACCGGGAACTGGTGAAAATAATATACCACAAATGGAAGTGTAAGCACCTGCGCCGAAAGGGTTACCGCAAACATTTCCCATGCTTTGTGAAGCAAATAATTATTGGTTTGAACCAGGTGCTGAATGGGTGCATTGAAAATGAAAATGCTCAGCACTGCACTATAACTCAACTGGAAGCCGATATCGAATAATAAATTTGGATTATACAGCAGCAGCAGGAATGCAGAGGCTGCCAGGGAATTATAGGAATTTCCTTTTCGCCCAATTACCTCGCCTGATGATAGAATGGTGAGCATGAGCGCCGCCCTGAGCACAGATGCCCCCGCACCTGTAATAATGGCAAATACCCACAAAAAAATGATGACGAACCCTGCCCTGATGTTTTTTCCATGCCTGAATCTCGTAATGGGTACAAATATAAAAAACAACGCCTGCTGGATCATTACAAGATGCAAACCGCTGATGGCAATAATATGCGCCGCCCCGGTTCCGGCATATTGCCACGAAAGCTCCTTATCCATATCGCCGCGATAACCGGTCAGCAGGGCTTCTGCCACACCAATGGCCCTATCTCCTTTTACATATTTACGTAGTGTTGACAGCAGGAAATCGCGGGCCGTATGCGGCCATGTTTTCCATAAAGAGCGCTCGCTTTTTTCAGAAATAATGTATTCGTTGCTACGAAGAAATACCTGGAAAAACAAACCCTTATCCGATGCAAATGTCGAAAAATCAAAACTGCCCGGGTTGCCGCTGCTTTTGACAGGCTGAAGATTTTTGCGAAATGCCAGTACACTGCCCGCCGGTAAACTTTTCTGAACACTACCCCTCTCCAGGTAGAGTATGGCGCCGCCCGAAAGCAATACCCACCTGTTTGCAGCGGAATCCCATTGACGGATATCTGCTTCAACCTTCCAGCTTTTAGGTTTTGGCTCCGGGGTGCTTATAAGGGTAGCAGCAATCAAAGCCCCTTCGCGGTATTTGTTCCCAATAAATGTTTCCTTGTTTTCAGCCCGGTTCAGCAAATAAAGTGTAGCGCCAAAAATGATCCAGAAAATTGCCTGCGAAACCCCATACCAGGTTGGAAACCGAAGTGCTTTAAAATAAAAGAAACCCAGCAGTATAGCCGAAAGGATGAACCCAAACTGTAATTGTATGCGTGAAAATGGGATGAACCTGGAAAGAATTATCCCTGCACACAAGGGAATCAACAGCCTGATAAAAGGGGCTGTTTTCCAAATTGGAACCACATGCAAAGGAGCGCCGGGCATAGCATTTAAAGGTTAAACCAGTACTTGATGTTTGTTAATGGGGGCCTATCGGACCACGAAATATTTTACTTATCTAAAATTAATGGTGAAATAGCAGGATTCTATATCTTTTCCAAAATTTTTGCGCATGAAATATTTAAAGCTGATTGTATTGGGATTCCTTTTTTCAGGATGCAGTTCAACAACCACCATTTACTTAGTGCGCCATGCGGAAAAACAGGTGGTGGACGCCAACAAACCAATTCCACCCAATGATGTGGAATTATCGGAAATCGGCCACGCACGAGCCCGGGCATTGGCCGATAGTTTTGCCGGTAAACATTTACATGCAGTGTTTGCCACTACCATCCGCCGTACCCAACAAACGGTAGAACCAACCGCCACAGCCAAAGGCCTCACGGTACTACAATACACCGCCAGCCAGCCTGCTTCCGATGCGCTGGTGGATAGCCTGGTTGCGATTAAAGGAAAAAAGTTTTTGGTGGCGGGACATAGTAATACGGTTCCGGCCATGGTGCGTCACCTTGGCCTTCCCTGCAGCTTTCCGGGTTACATACCCGAAAATGACTTTGATAACCTGTTTATTATTAAGGTAAAAAAAGGAGTAAAGACCGTTAAGGAAACTACGTATGGAGCAATTTCGCCCTAAATTTTATTTCGCTGCCCCGCCCATCCAGGATTTGATCAGCTTATGATTGGCTTTTTCGCTAAAAGCCGCTTCTACAGGAAAAATCATGGCTTTTAATTGTTGGGAATGAATTTCATTGGGTTTGGACACCTTCCCTTCAAGCACATACTTATTACGCCTTAACAGGTATTGCTCGATTGACTTTTGGCGGGGGTCCACAATCCAATACTCTTTAACCCCATGCGCGCTGTAATCTTCAAATTTATCGCCCCGGTCGGTGGCTTCGGTGCTTTTACTGGTTACTTCAACAATCAAATCGGGCGGAGGGAAAATTTTTTGATCGGGTTTGAATTTCGAAGAGCGTTCTTTTCTCCAAAAGCAGATATCAGGTTCGTAGCTGTTGCGGGTGCATTCAATCATTATTTTTTCATGCCGCACAAGGCCAAGGTTATGCTCAACAGCCCAAAGTCGCATTGCCCCATGAATCAAATCGCTTGCATCGGAATGCGCCAGGGTTACGGGTGAATGCATAATAATTTCCCCATTAATAAATTCCGCCTTATCGTCTTCGGATACCTGGTTGTAAAAGGCCTGGCGTTTCCCTTTCTCCTCCTTCAGGATAGCCTGCAACTCATTTACATAAAACGGTAAATGCGGCGATTGTTTTAATTGTTCCAAAACTTCCACCATAACCACTATGATTTATTGGCAAGTTACAAAAGTTTGGAAAACCACAAACCGGGAACAAAACTTCACCTGAACCTTTGATCTTACTTGCTCAGGTTCATGCTTCTTTCCTTGTACAATTTGCGGAAATAAGGGTCGCGCAAATCTTTTACAAAACGGATGGCTTCACCCGTGCTTTTCATTTCGGGTCCAAGCTCTTTGTTTACCCCAGGAAACTTGTTGAAACTGAAAACAGGCTCTTTAATGGCGAAACCTTCAAGCTTCTTTTCGTAGGTAAAATCGGTGAGTTTGTTTGCGCCAAGCATGATCTTCGTAGCGATATTCAGGTATGGTATGCCATAGGCTTTGGCAATAAAAGGCGTGGTACGGCTTGCCCTGGGGTTGGCTTCAATTACATAAACCGTGCTATCCTTAATAGCAAACTGGATATTAATCAATCCCCTGATATCAAGCGAACGGGCAATTTTTTCAGCATAATACTCCATAGTGGTAATCACCAGGGGAGTCAGGTTAAAGGCAGGTAGCACAGCATTACTGTCGCCACTGTGAATACCGGCAGGCTCAATATGTTCCATCACACCCATCACATGGAAATTTTCCCCATCGAAAATGGCGTCAATTTCGGCTTCCTGGCAGCGGTCGAGGAAATGGTCTATCAGTATTTTATTTCCGGGAATATGCTTCAAAAGACTTACCACCGCACGTTCCAGTTCTTCGTCGTTTATTACAATCCTCATCCTTTGGCCACCCAATACGTAAGAAGGGCGAACCAGCAACGGATACCCAACTTCCTGGGCTACTTCAATGGCTTCATCGGTTGTGTATGCAGTGCCGTAGCGGGGGTAAGGGATGCCGAGCTCTTTCAGCAGGTCGCTGAAGCGGCCGCGGTCTTCGGCAATATCCATGTTATCAAAACTTGTTCCAATGATCTTAATCCCTCTTTCATGCAACTTTTTTGCCAGTTTCAGCGCGGTTTGGCCGCCTAACTGCACAATTACGCCTTCAGGTTGCTCAAGCTCAACAATTTCCCAAAGGTGTTCCCAAAATACCGGCTCAAAGTAGAGCTTGTCGGCCACATCAAAATCGGTGCTAACGGTTTCAGGGTTACAGTTCACCATAATGGCTTCGTAACCACACTCTTTTATGGCTATAAGGCCGTGTACGCAGCAATAGTCAAATTCAATGCCCTGGCCAATTCGGTTGGGGCCGCTACCCAAAACAATTACCTTTTTTTTATCGCTGCGGATACTTTCGTTGTGGCGGATGGATGCCGGTGCCTCTTGGTTCATTGTAGGATACATCGTGAAATTCGGGTGCAAAAGTAAGGTTCAATTCCACAAATGGGCCGTTAAGGTTTGAGAATTGTATCTTCCATCTGCAATTGTTCCTGGAATTTTAAACCAAGCCCTGGTTCAAAGCGGCTTTTACAAGCCCTGCAGTATTTTTTACCCCCAGTTTCTGCAGCAGGTTGTTGCGGTGGTTTTCAACCGTTCTCAAGCTTAAAAAAAGCTTATCGGCAATCTCCTGGTTAGTATGTTCATCCACTATCAGTTGTAGTATCTCCTTTTCGCGCCGGGTAATTACATGGCTGGTCCTGGGCTCAAAAAAGTTGTTCATAATTTGTTTTTGCAGGTCGCTGTACAGGTATTTTTCACCTGCAGCCACTTTTCTGATGGCGTCAACAATTACTTCAGGCGCCGCATCTTTCAGTAAATAACCGGCAGCGCCTTGTTGCAGCATTTTTTTTACCTGCGGAATAATATCCACATTGGTAAGCGCAATTATTTTTACTGAAGGGTGCTCCTTGGTAATAATTCCGGCCAGCTCAATCCCGTTCATTCCGGGCATATAAATATCAAGCAAAATCACATCGGGGCGAAGCTGGCCAAGCTCAGCCAGCAGGTCGGCGCCATTGGTAAAAACTCCAATCAGGCTTATTTCCTGAGATTCAGCCAGTATTTTTTGCAGCCCGTTCAGGATGATCTGCTGATCATCAGTAATTACTACATTAATCATATTGTTACCGGATTATTTTGGGTTATGGGATCAAAATCAATATAAAAACCGGCGCCCTTACCTGGGATGCTGCGGATATCAAGGCCCCCGTTTATCGCTTTTAGTCTTTCGCGAACGTTTCTCAGTCCAATTCCATCCTTTGACTTGTTGTTTTCAACCGCCTGTGGCAAACCTACTCCATTGTCTTCAATGGTCAGGCTCAATCCGCCGTCTTCCCTGAAATTCAGTTCAACCAGCCCTTCGGTGGCGCCGGAATGCCGCACCATATTATGAACCAGTTCCTGCACAATCCTGTACACCGAAAATTCAAATTGAGCAGGAAAAGGAACCAATTCGCCCAAAAACTGCACCTGGATAACCGGGCTGTTTTTACCACTGAGCGAAGCACAATAGTTTTGTATGGCTTTTAAAAGGCCTTCGTGCAATAAGGTTTCGGGCATCAGGTTATGGGCAGTTTTTCTTAGTTCCGATGACGCCTGCTGAAGCAATAAAATTCCATCGTTCAGGTCATTCCGGTCAATACCCTGATTTTTTCTTCCAAACAATTCAAAATTCATTTTGGCTGCCGAAAGAAGCCCGCCAACACCATCATGCAATTCCCTGGCTATCCTGTTTCGCTCCATTTCCTCACCGTTCAGGGTGGCATTCAACCGTTCAATTTCCAGTTTCCGCTGCAAACTCTCCATTTCTGCCACATAAAACTTCTCCTTGTGCATGTTTTTCCGGCTCCATATCAACCATAGGGCCACCCCAATTAAAATCAAAAAAGCACTCATCCCAATCAGCATATTCCTGTTCCTCACCTTTTGGCTGGAGGCTGCTACGGCAAGTTTGGATTCTGCAAGTTCTTTATCCTTTTCCACCAGCCTGTATCGTAACTCCATACCGTTAATCATGCTTAATTGCTCGCGTTTAAGCAGGCTGTCATGCAAATTCAGGTACATCTTTTTGTACTGAAGGGCCTGGGGTAAATTTCCCAGCGCCTCATAGGACGATGAGGCAGTGAGGTAACCTTCTGCCACATTCAGGTTCGTCCGGTCACTCACGCTTGACAGTCGTTTCAAAGCATTTTCAATCAGTTCAACAGATTCACTATGCTTTCGCAACTTATGGAATGCTCTTGCCAGTATAAGATCGGCAAACGCATCAAAATATTGGCTATACTGGATTGCAGTCGGGCTTTTAAGCAATTCTTTGGCCGACATAATAAAGGGAACCGCTTCGCTGGGCTTATCCTGGTCAAGGTACGATTCGGCAATATTCAAATAAGTGGAGGCTTTCCGTTGCCAGGAAATCAGACCAAGCTTCTGTCTTTCATGCAGGTATGATTTGTAATAATGTACAGCACTATCATACTGCTCAGTACCATGGAAATAAGCAGCCTGCAAAAAATAAGTAGATGAAATGGCATCCTCCCGGTTTTCCATCAGTTCAGCCGAATTTTTAGCGCGCGCTACATAGGAGGAGAGCAATTTTCCATATTCCCGGCTTCCTTTAATGCCGCTGTATGAATTGAGCAGAAAAATGGCCAGTTTGGTGTACAGCCTGATGGCAAATGAAGGAGGAACATCAAGCCCATTTTCAATTTGCTGCATCAGCAGGTAATAATAATAAGCCGAAGAATCGGATCTTCCCTGTTCTTCATAAGCCGAAGCAAGCAACATTCTTGCCTCTGCCGAAGCCTGTAGATTGCCCATTTTATGTTCTTCGCAAATATCTAATACCTCTTTTGCAAGGGCAATGGATGATGCAATATTTTGCCCCAATAAAATTTCAGCTTTTCCAACCTTAGCTTTTGCTACGCCTTCAGGATATTTAAGAAATTCACTTTGCTCCTGTGCTGCCTGGTAATAACGGATGGCGCTGTCGGGGTTTAAATTGGCAAATGAACCTGCACGGGTTAACAATTGGTTGATTTGCATGGTATCCTCTTCACTTATCCGGGCATTTGCCCAAAGTGTGGGGAACAACCATACAGCAAAGAAAAAAAAACGGAACATTGCCGCAAAAATAGGTGACTGCAAATTGTAAAATAAGAACAGGCGGTTCCCGTTTTTCTGAAAGTAAACACCCGTTCTCATTTATCGGATATTGTTTGATTATTTTGAATTTTCCAATGAGGTCAATGCCCTGAAAAGACTGAAAAACGCCACCTCCACGAATGGAGATGGCACTTTTTAACCCCACACCAAATCAGGGTACTAAAACCTTACAGGTTTGGGTGTACCCTTCATAACTTTTTTGGGCAAAATTTCATCTTATCTAAGTCATTTTAAATTGATTCCAGGGCAATAGTTCCCAGCTCATTTTTCCCGAAAAAACATTTTGTAAAGGTTCATGAATTACCTGTAACATCTATAAGCAGAACTATGCAAATATTAATATGAGTGTAAACCCTCAATTTAGTGAATAAGTCGGTTGGTAGATAAGTGAATTGGGATTAGGGATTAGGGATTTGGGATTTGGGATTTGGGATTAGGAAGCGTTGCATTTGCATAATAGCCTATTGTCTTATTGACATTTTCATTTATTGACTCATTGACCCATTGACCCATTGACCCATTGACTTATTGACTCATTGACTTACCAGCCTTCCCGCATGCACCAACGGATGTTTCACATCATGATAAAATAAAAAGGTCCAGCCTTCGTGGTGACCCTCTTCCCACCAGGCATGCCTTAGTTCCATGGCTTTTTTGCCATCATAATCGTATTTGGCGGCATAGCGGCTTTTCATTTGGTTGAGCTGCGGAGCATTATCACCGCCGTAAAAAACTATCTCCCTGCCTTCCTCTATCCAAAATGATTGATGGTAAGGACAATGCCCGCCATTCATTTCGTACCGGATATAATTATCTATGGATCCCTCATCATCATCCAGCCAAAACACATTGCTGTCGTGCTCAAAAAAGCTGAGCTCATCGGGGAAAAATGAAGGGAACCCGGTATCCATGGCATATTCAAACTCGCGGCGTTGCAAAAAGTAGGCGGCGTTATCAAAAGCACGGTCAAACTCGCCATATTTATCGCGGCGGCTTACCCCGCCTGCATGGTCTTTATGCAAATGGCTCATCAGTACTTTGGTTACCTGTTCAGGTTGTATGCCGTTAGCTTTCAGGTTGGCAATAAGTTGCAGTTCACCATTTTTCGAAAAACCAAGCCCGGCATCCATCAGCAGGATATCACGCTCCGTAACCACGCAAAATGGCTGTACCTCTACCAACAGGCTTCCTTTGGCACGGCCATGCATGCTGTCGTTGTTTTCAAAAGGCACAAACACTTTATCCATACCAATGGTAAAACTGCCTTCGCTGAGTGGGATGATCTTCATATACTATGGAAATAATCAGGCGCCTGATATTAGTTTAGCAAGCACCCGCGACGAAAATACAGCATCCGGGAAGGTTTGGCGTAAATGCCCGATCAATAAAAATTTCTTCGCCTTAAAAAAAGTTGTATTTTAAACACCAAATTCTTTCTCCCAAAATAAAAACACCATGACAAAATCAGATCACTTCAGCAACAAAATTTCGCCCAAACGCATACTGGCACTCGATGGCGGAGGCATTCGCGGAGCGCTTACCCTGGGCTACCTGCAACGTATAGAAGATATTTTACGCAAGCAGCATGGCAATAGCAAAAGCTTCAGGCTTAGTGATTATTTCGACCTTATCGGGGGTACAAGCACGGGTTCAATTATCGCTTCCTGCCTGGCCATCGGCATGTCGGTAAAGGAAATCAAGGACATGTATATGGAACTTGGTGACAAGATTTTTGGCAAAAAATACAAATGGTGGAAGATTTTTGAAATTGATGATGTGATGAAGGCAGCTTATAAATCGAAACCACTGGAAGATGAATTGCAGAAGGTTTTCGGTACTGAAACAACACTTGCGAGCGATAAAATATTAACGGGTTTGTGCATTGTTGCCAAACGTGCCGATACCAACAGCGTATGGCCGCTTATTAACCATCCCGGTGGCAAATATTACGATAGCATAGATGGAAAGAATAAAGACATATTGCTATGGAAAGCAGTAAGGGCAAGCGCTGCGGCGCCCACCTATTTTTTGCCCCAGGTAATTAATGTGGGAGGAGGTTTGCCTGAAGCCGCTTTTGTGGATGGCGGTGTAAGCATGGCTAATAACGCTGCACTTCAATTGCTGATGGTGGCCACCATGAATGGTTTCCCGTTTAAGTGGAAATGGGGCGCCGATAAACTGTTGGTTGTTTCGGTTGGAACCGGCATGGGTAAATTCAAAAAGATTCCCGCTGATGTAAAGAAAAACAACCTGCTTAACTGGGCATCACAACTGCCCGATATGTTTATGCAGGATGCAAGCTGGCATAACCAGCTAATATTACAGTGGATATCCAACTCGCCTACCGCATGGGAAATTGATGGCGAGATTGGCAAACTTGAAAATGATTTTATAGGGAATGCGAAAAAAGACACCGGGCTTATCAGTTACCTTCGTTATAATATTTGGCTTGATGCCCACACGCTTGGCCCGTTAATGAATAAGCAATACACGCAGAAACAAGTTGACGGCCTTGTAGAAATGAGCAATGCGGACAGCAGGTTTGAATTGTACGATATTGGGGCCAAAGCAGCCTCAAAAGAAGTTGATGAAACGCATTTCCCCGACACTTTTAAATTATAGTTATGCCTGCTTTGTGTTTTGTACTGATGCCTTTTGGAACCAAAACCGATGGCAATAAGAAGGAAATTGATTTTGATAAAGTTTATAACAGCTTCATCAAAAAAGCCATTATTGAAGCCGGGTTGGAACCGATCAGGGCGGATGAAGAAAAGGGTGGTGGATTTATCCATAAGCCCATGTATGAACGGCTGATGTTTTGTGAATTTGCAGTGGCCGACCTGAGCTTTGCCAATGCCAATGTGTTTTATGAACTGGGTATCCGTCATGCGCTTAAGCCATATACAACGGTAAGCATCTTTGAGGTAAATACTAAACTTCCTTTTGATACGGCGCCATTAAGAACTATTCCTTATAATTTTGAAAATGGTGAAGTAGTAAATGCGGAAACAAAGATCAAAGACCTTTCGGACTTAATTAAGATAAACCTTGATGCACAACGGTTACAGGAAGATAGCCCGATTGGCCAGTTAATTCAGGGCTATAAATTTCCAGACCTTAAGCACTTAGTACAGGATGCAAGTTCATTTACCAACCAGGTATTGAGTACAAAGAATCAGAAAGAAGCACTGAATGAACTGGCCAAAGAATGGAAAGCGCTGAACAAATCAAAAGAAACAGCAGCAACACAGGAGGAAAAGGATAAAATCAAATCAGATCAGCAGGTTATTATTGATAAGATGATCCAAATAGAAAAAGAAGAAGGGCCCGGTTTAAAGTTCAATTACGATTTATTGTATGCCATCCTTGACGCATACAAGAGCGTTAGCGCCTTTAAAGAAATTGTTCAAATGCTTAAACCTCTTGTTGCGGGGGATTTCAGGAACAATATCTATATAAAACAGCAGTTAGGGCTTGCATATAACAAAACAGGCAACAGGGAAGATGCTGAAACGGTATTGAAAACCATAACAGATCAGTTTGGGCCCGACCCGGAAACCAATGGTTTGCTTGGCGCCGTTTACAAAGGTTTGATGGATGACAATAAGAATGATGCCGATATGCAGGCTGCATACCGAAGCCAGGCTATTGAAGCCTATTTGAATGGTTTTGAAGCCGATCCAAGGGATTTTTTTCCGGGAATCAATGCGCTTACATTAATGTTTTTAGGCGATGTGCCTGATGAGCGGTTGGGCAAATTCATGCCCCTGGTAAAATACGCGGTAGAAAGGCAACTCAGGACAAAAGCCAAAGATTATTGGGCACAGGCAACCGCTCTTGAGCTTGCAGCGCTTGATATGGATGAAGTGAATGCAAAAAAATACTATGCTGCCTCCATAACATGTCAGCCCGCCCTATGGATGAAAGAAACAACCGCGGCCAACCTGAAGAAAATATATGACAAGGCCATGGCTTCAGGAGTCGAACAAAATTTGGAATGGTTACAAACTGTTATCCAAAAATTAAACCAGGGGTAATGATCTTGTCATTTGGAATGGTGAATTAACTTACCTGATCACCATCTGCCTGTCGCCATCCAGCCTTACCAATATAAAAATCAGGATGGTAAAAGTAAGCAATGAAGAACCGCCATAGCTGAGCAGCGGAAGCGGAATACCAATAATGGGAGCAAGTCCCATGGTCATCAGCATGTTTACCACCACATGAAAAAAGATAACCGAAGCCACGCTGTAGGCATACACCCGGCTGAACACGCTTCGTTGCCGTTCGGCTACATTAATAATCAACAGCAGCAGCGTGAAGTATAAAAGGGTTACGAGGGAGGAGCCCCAGAAGCCAAAAGTTTCACCGATGGCGGTAAAAATAAAATCGGTATGCTGCTCGGGTACAAACTGCCCCTGGGTAACGGTTCCTTTTAAAAAGCCCTTTCCGGCCAATCCACCCGAACCTATGGCAATCTTGCTTTGTTTTACATTGTAGTTCTCCTGTTTTTCGCCATTTTTCACCTTGCCCTGTAGCTGTTTTGCCTTTAGAAAACTTTCGAGTTTGGCTGAATCTTTCGGTATATAATCTTTACCGAACATGCTCATGATCCGCTCGGTTTGGTAGGGTTGAAATAAATCTTCAAAAACGTAGGGAAGGCCAATCCTCTGCAATCCGATCCCAAATAACCAGATACCCGCAATTAACAAGAGGATACTTTTTCTACGGCGGATTTTGGGTCTTAATAAAAATATAGCCACCGCCGCAAGCACACTAAGCACGATCATCAGCGTATCCGGCTCCATCAAAATGGTAGCGACCATTAATATGGCAAACGAAATACCGGTTACCAGGTACCATGCCGGCAACCCTTCGCGGTAAAGCGGAATAAAAAACGCGAGGTACACAAGCGCAAGCCCGGTTTCATTCTGGAGAATAGAAAAAACGGCGGGCGTAAGCGCAAGCACCAGCGCAATCAACTGGCTTTTGGGTTTTCGAAAATCGGTTTCCAGTTGCCCCAGGTATTTGGCAAGTGCCAGCGAAACAAATATTTTACAGGTTTCTGCAGGTTGAAGGTTCATAAAACCCAGCGGGATCCAGCTTCGTGAACCTGCAACGGCCCTGCCTACCACAAAAGTGGCCAGCAACAACACAATACCTAATGCGTATAATAAATTAGCAGTTGCCGAAAAGAATTTACTGTCGGTAATCAAAATAAAAGTGCCCATAACCAGGCAAATGCAGAAATACAAAAACTGCTTGCTATAGTTGGTTTGCAAGCCGGTCCAGCTTTGCACAAGGTTCATTTCGGGCCTGTATTCTACCTGGAAAATGCTTAACAGCCCAATAATTACCAGGGCCAGGTACAGCCAAACAATTAACCAGTTAATTCCTTTTTTTAAGATTGGTTGTTGGTGCGCCATGGTTTATTTAGACTTACCGGTTTGAACCGCCTTATAAAATTGAATTGAATCCCTGTTTAGCCCCGGCAGCAAGGCCGCTACATCAATGGGTGCAGGCAGGGCAGGCGCCTTGGGTTGCTGGCCATTTTTGGGTGTATGGCTGGTTTGAAGAACCTGGATCTTCATTTTACCATCCTTATCCGTACTCTTCTGCATTTTTTCCAGTTCAGCCTTTCTGCGCAAACTATCTCTTTTATGGATTTCGGCCTGGATGCGGGCGGGCATCACTTTCATAGAGCTGTATCGCTCAATCCAGGGTTGCCGGGCTTTGCTGATGGTATCATTAATATACTTTTCAACCATCAGGCTTACAATTGGGGCGGCAACGGTGGCCCCGAACCCGCCATTTTCAACAATACAGGCAATGGCTATCCTTGGATTTTTCCGGGGGGCAAATGCAGCAAAAAAACCATGGTCCTTTTGCTTTTTCCCCTTGAAATAGTTTTCAACCGTACCTGTTTTACCGCACATTACCACCCCATCAATTTTCATCCGGCGGCCTGTACCGGATGGGCCCTGCACCACCGCATCCATGCCTTCGTGAACGGATTCAAACATATGGTCGGGAATCTCAACCGCTTTGATTCTTTCTCTATAAGGTTCCAAAAGACCAAATTTGTCGCCGCCCTGAATACTATCAATAACATGAGGAATATAGTAGGAACCCTTATTGGCGATCATGGCAATGGCGTTTGTTAGCTGCAGCACGGTCGAATTTACCTCACCCTGCCCAATGGATACCGAAATCGCATTACAACTGTTCCAGTTAAGGCCAAAGGTTTTCTGATACATTTTTGCCGTAGGGATCAGCCCCGCCCTTTCACCCGGAAGGTCCACCCCAAGCCGGTGGCCAAACCCAAAATCCCTTAAATGCTTGCCCCAAACCATAATACCACTGTCAACCCCTCCATACCTCCGCTGATCCACAATCAGGCGGAAAACATGGGCAAAATAAGAGTTGCAGCTTACTGCAATGGCGCTTTTTAAATTGGGAGCATGCCCCCCGCCATGACAGCGCGGTTTGCCCGTTCCACATCCAAAATAGCCGCCGCGGCAGGGATAGCCTGTTGAATCAGTAATAACACCTTCCTGCATGCCAATTAATGCCTGAAGGGTTTTAAAAGTGGAACCCGGCGAATATTCACCGGTAATAGCCCGGTTGTACAATGGTAAAGCGGGGTCGGAATATAATTTTGAAAACTGGGCCCTGCGTTGAGAACCCGTAAGCAGGTTGGGATCGTAAGTAGGCGCATTCACCATGGCCAGTATGCCACCCGTTTGAGGATCGATAGCTACAAGCGTACCCACTTTGCCTGCCATCAATTGTTCACCCAGCAATTGAAGGTCCATATCCAATGATGAGTAAAGCGTACTGCCCGCTACCATTGCCGTATCAAACTTTCCGCCTTCATACCGTTGGGTAGGCCTGTTCATTTTATCGCGCAGCCAAAACTGGATACCCCGCTGCCCCATCAGCACTTTTTCATAGGTACGTTCAATGCCGGTCATGCCTGTATAATCGCCCATGCGGTACCCTTCGGTGGCATGCGTTTCTAAAAATCGTGGATCCACTTCGCCCAGGTAACCAAAAATATGCGCCGCGCCTGGAAAAGGATATTTCCGGATAGGCCGTTCCACCAGGTCGAAACCAGGTTGAATAGTGTATAACCGTTCCTGCAATCGTGCATATAGCACTTCATCGAGCAGGCCCTGGAAAACAGATGGCTGATAGCGGCCGTTTTTTACAATGGCATTCACTACCCTTTTCCTGAACTCGGCTGTATCAATGCTTAAAACCCTGCAAACGAAATTTGTATCTACCCCCTTTAGTTGTGAAGGAATCACAACAAGATCAAACAAGGTCGTATTGTCGAGGATAGCTTTGCCTTTTCTATCGTACACCAAACCCCTGCTCGGATACACCACTTTACGGTAAATGGCCTGGTCATCGGCCATCCGCGCATACTTGCCACTGAGTATCTGCAGGTTAAAAAGTTGAATGATGATGACTAGAAAGGCCGCTATAAAGGCCACCTGAATTATCCTGCTTCTAAACGCATTAAAATCACTCATATACGATCCTGGCCCACAAAGCCATCTTACAAAATTATTTTGCTCATGCAAATTTGGCATTAAAAGCAATGCCTTCCATAAAGTTCAAAATCTTTATAGCAAGAAATCGTATTCTCTTCAATTTTAGGAGAACCCTAACG
Source organism: uncultured Chitinophagaceae bacterium (assembly GCA_964444195.1). Classification (GTDB taxonomy): domain Bacteria; phylum Bacteroidota; class Bacteroidia; order Chitinophagales; family Chitinophagaceae; genus Phnomibacter. Next base: position 45,387 of record CAYUGH010000010.1, on the reverse strand, counting down.
CCTTTTCATCTTTTTAACCGGCCGGAATATTAATTCGGTAATAAGAATGAGAAGAAGCGAAACCAGGGTGGAGAAAAATACCTTGCCTATAAAAAACAGGAAACTTCCAAAGTCCATCCATTCAATAAAAACCAGCCAGCCGTGATGAAAAAAAGTAAGCAATGCTATGAAAAGCAGGTAGGAAGCAAGCCCCATGGTTTGAATGGAAGGGCTTCCAATAGCAAGCTCACGGGTATCCTTCGGAACCATCAGGTTTATAAGGAAGGGCCGCAGGTAGGCTACCAATACGGCCGCAGACGCATGCAGGCCAGGCGACGATTTTGTAAATGCATCAAGGGTTAAGCCCAGAAAAAAACCCAGCACAAGCAAGGTTACCCTGCCTGTGCTGAAAGGCATCCATATTAAAAAAAGAAAGTATAGATATGGAGTAATAAATCTATGTAAAGGCGGAATATTATGGAGCACAAATGCCTGTACAAACAGGAACAGTACAAATCTGAAAAAATATTTTAAAGGGTCGCTCATGGCTATCTTTCCGCGTTTGACAATTTATTTCCGGGCCCGTTTTTCAAGCTCCTGCTGTTCCTTCAGAAAAAGGTTTTCAATTACATATACATACTCAAGCGTAAAAAAATTGGTAGCAGGTTTCAGGTTCAAAATATAATTGTTCCCTTCTTCATCGGCTTTAAATTCGGCTACCGTACCTACCACCATTCCCCCAGGGTAATTAAGCGAAAGGTTACTGGTAACCACCGTATCGCCCTTTTCCAGTTTGGTACTTTTAGGAATACCCCTTATTTGCAATCTTTCGGGATTTACGCCATTCCACTCGAGTATGCCTGTTACCCCGCTTTTTTGGTGTGCTACGCTGGTATTGCTTTTGCGATGCAAAAGGCTCATTACAACCGACATATTATTGCTCACATCGGTTACAATGCCTACAATACCCGCCGGGCTTACCACGGCCATTTCAGGCTCAATGCCCTGCAAACGGCCCCTTTCAAGCGTGATATAGTTATTCTGCGCGCTTACCGAGTTGTTTATTACCCCCGCCAACCGCCACAGGTACTTGCGGGTCAGCTTGTTGCTATCCACCACAATTTTAACTTCCCTTAGCTGCGCACTTGTATCAATGGTGGTGAAATTTACCTTCAGCAGGTTGTTTAATTGTTCATTTTCCTTTACCAAATACGTATTGTTTTCCTTAAGCGAAAAATATCTTGTAATGGCTGTGTACTGCTTGTTAATCCTTCCTGTAACCTCGTAAGCGAGTTCAAAATACTTTGCCCGGTGGCTTTTGCTGTAATTTACAAGCATGGTGATGCAAAGTATTTGCAGCCCCAAAAAAAGCAACAGCACAGAAAATCGCCTTATAAGCAGAAAGATGTTTCGCACAACAAAATATTTAAAATTCCAAATATTGAAATTCCAAATTCCAATGCAATATAATATGGTCTCCTGGTTGGAATTTGGAATTTGAGCTATTGGAATTTCTTAACGCATGATAAACGGATAATGGTCGTAATGTTTCAAAGCCAGCCCGGTACCTCTTACCACGCTTTTCAGCGGGTCGTCGGCTATATGAACCGGCAGTTTTATTTTATTGGCGATGCGCTTGTCGAGGCCACGCAACAGCGCGCCGCCCCCGGTTAAGTACAAACCGCGGCGATAAATATCCGCAGCCAGTTCGGGCGGGGTGGTTTCCAGCGCTTTCAGGATAGCTTCTTCAATTTTAAAAACACTTTTATCAAGCGCTTCTGCAATTTCGGTATAGCTTACGGTAATTTGCTTAGGAATACCCGTTACCAGGTCGCGGCCGTTTACATAAATATCATCCGGCGGGTTTTCGAGGTCTTTCATGGCGGCGCCAATCTGGATCTTGATCTGCTCTGCGGTACGCTCGCCAATCAGCAGGCTATGGTAACGGCGAAGCGCTTCCATAATATCGGCGGTAAATTCATCACCGGCAATACGGATGCTTTGGTCGCAAACAATACCTGCCAGCGCAATTACGGTGATACCGGTGGTTCCACCGCCAATATCAATGATCATGTTGCCAACCGGCTCCTCCACATCAATACCAATACCAAGCGCGGCTGCCATCGGCTCATGAATCAGGTACACTTCCTTGGCGCCAGCCTGCTCGGCGCTATCCCTTACGGCACGCTTTTCTACTTCGGTAATACTGCTCGGAATGCAGATCATCATCCTCCAGCTTGGGGGAAAAAGAGGCTTCTTGGGATGAATCAGTTTGATCATTTCACGGATCATCAGCTCCGCCGCGTTAAAGTCGGCAATTACACCATCTTTCAAAGGGCGTACCGTCCGTATGCTTTCATGCGTTTTTTCGTGCATCAGCAGGGCCTTTTTACCTACTGCAAGCACTTCTTTGGGATTATTACGATTGAGCGCAACTATGCTTGGCTCATTTACCACTACTTCGTCGTTATGAATGATTAGGGTATTGGCAGTACCCAGGTCTATCGCTATTTCTTGCGTAAAAAAATTGAAAATTCCCATGTCATCCTCTCCGGGGCCGGTTGTTGTTTAATTTATTTCAGAATGCTGCAAAATTGAGGGTTTCAGGTGGATTAAACAAAGTTGCAAATTGCTAAAAGCGCACTATGTTGCCTCATTGTGGTTAATTCCCGGTTATTTGTGTTAAAAAAGAAAATTATTGGTAACAATTAACCGTAAAATGGACTGAAAAAGGATCCCTTTTAATGACTAACGGCAAAAAACAGTTTGGTTCCGGGAGCTTTAGGTTAAGAAACAGGTTCCACCCAGGCTTCATTTTCCTTGAGCAAACCAATTAGTTCGTCCACTGCAACATCACTATCCACATTGCGTTTAACCACTTCTTTGCCTTTGTACAGCGTTATTTTCCCCACCCCGCTACCTACGTAACCAAAATCCGCATCGGCCATTTCGCCCGGGCCGTTTACAATACAACCCATAATGGCAATTTTAACGCCTTTCAAATGGTTGGTACGGCTCCTTATTTTATTGGTGGTTTCCTGCAAGTCGAACAGGGTTCGGCCGCAACTCGGGCAACTGATGTATTCGGTTTTGCTGATGCGGGTGCGGGTAGCCTGGAGAATGCCAAAAGCTGTACTATTAATGAATTGCTCTGACCCCTCCCGGCCCTGACTGCCGTCAGGCAGGCTCCCCCGATTGTGGAGAGTGTAGCGCCGTCCACCAAGCATGGTTCCTTTTTCATTCCAATGCGTATATGCATCGGATGTCATCCCCAAACAAATTCCGTCGCCAAAGCCATCCAGCAGCAAAGCGCCTGTTTCAGTGGCAAAGTGCACCAGGTGTTCATCGGCCGTTTGCCGGTTGCTATCGGTTATCAGCACCACCGGGTTCCGGGTATTTCTATTCTCAAGCTCAATAAACATGCGCCTTACCGCCTGCATCGCATTTTTCCGCTGACTGCTCAGGCAAATCACCACGGCTGGGTCATTGGCTATTTCTTCCAGGTAAGAAAAATCATTTACAGTTGCTTCATCACTAAAACAATCCAACATAACAAAGTTCAGCGCGCCGCTCTTTTCTTCAGCTTCCGCATAACCACTTGCATCAAAAATGGGAAAGTATTTCTCCTTATCACCTGCCTGCGCCCAATGACCCGGCCAGGTAATCACTTTAAGGGTTCCGGGCAAAGCAAAATCAAGTTCAGGTTTGCCCGTAAAAATATAATCAGCAGCCATATCGCTGATGACCCATTTATCGGTAACCGGGTCATAGGTATAGCCCACGGACTGCAAATCTTCCGCAGTTATACTTTCAAGCTTGCTTAGGTCGGCAATTACTACAGGAACGTGCTTGCCTCCAATATTGTCCACCGGCACAGTTATATGTCGTTGGTATTCAAAGGGAGAATAATGCAAACCAGGGGAAATATCAGGGACTTTGCCAGGGTTTGTAACCCTTGAAGTTTCTTTTTCATATCGTTTTACCAGGTCGCGGCAAACCGGGATTTCCAGTTCGGGGTCCTCGGTGAGGCTTACCCTTATTGTATCGCCAATGCCATCTTCCAGTAAAGTGCCAATGCCAACCGCGCTTTTAATGCGGCCATCCTCACCATCCCCGGCTTCGGTTACCCCAAGGTGCAGTGGGTAGCAAGCGGCGAATTCCTCATCCATCTGGCGAATCAGCATCCTGTAAGCCTGCACCATTACCTGCGGGTTGCTTGCCTTCATGCTAAGCATTATATTATGGTAGCTTTCATCGCGCGCGATCCTTAAAAACTCCATAGCGCTTTCCACCATACCCATAGGCGTATCGCCATACCGGCTCATAATACGATCGCTCAGGCTGCCATGGTTGGTACCAATCCTCATGGCCGTGCCGTATTCCTTACAAATCTTTATCAGTGGGGTAAACCTTTCGCGGATCCGGTCAATTTCTTCAGCATATTCCGCATCGGTGTATTCTATTTGTTCAAACTTCTTTTTATCAACATAATTACCCGGGTTCACCCGCACTTTTTCTACAATACGCGCCGCTATTTCAGCCGCATTCGGGGTAAAATGAATATCGGCCACCAACGGAGTTTGGTATCCCCTGGCCCTGAGCTCTTTTTTTATGTTGAGCAGGTTCTCGGCTTCCTTTTTACTTGGGGCCGTAATCCGTACTAGTTCTGCACCGGCTTCAATACATTTTATGCTTTGCTCCACCGTGGCAAGGGTATCCATGGTGTCGGTGGTGGTCATGGTTTGAACCCTTATTGGATACCCGTTGATGCCGCGGGGGTTGCCTAATAACAACCCGCCAATATTGACCTCAAGTGTTTTAAGTCTTTTATACTCTGTAAGCGATTCGGTGTAAACCTGCATTTGTTTTTAGAAAGATTGAATTCCTGGCAAAATAACACCACAATATTCAAAAGGATGGCAATACCTCAAATAATGGCGCAATTACCAGTTTTTCGAGGAAGAAGCGCCCGTATTCCTGGGTTTCAACTTTTCGCGGGCCTGCCTTTCCTGGTCGGTTACATCCTGCAATTTCTGGTTGGCATCTTCCTTATCCATAGGAGGTGCCTTTTTCTTATTTTCTTCCGGTGGCGGTGGCTGTTGTTTTTTCAGGTCAGTAATGGCTTTTTGCAGGTTTTTACGGATGTCGGTATCAGAAGGATTGGCTTTTAGCGCCAGTTTAAACATTTCCACTGCCTGCGCCAGGTTGCTGTTATTGGCAAAAGCCAGCCCGGCATTGTTGAGGGAAGCGCTTGTAATTTCATCGGTTGGGGTAGCACCGGCCAGCTCCGAAAACTCAGCCGCTGCCTGTGGGTAGTTTTTTTGAAAATAAACTGCCATGGCCCGGTAAAATTTTGCTTCAGCCTTCGTAGGCTCTTTCTCCAGCGTCTTATCAAATGCATCCATGGCCGCCTGGTAATTGCCTGATTTATAAGCAGTCATCCCCGCATCAAAATCCTTCCGGCCTCCCTGGGCCAAGCCGCCAGAGACAAATATTATAAAACAAGCCGCGGCCAACAGGGCAGCTTTTTTCCTGCCTGGAATAAGTTGCCTTAACAATGCCAATAACCATTCGAGGGTTAATAAAACCAAAACTACCCCTAAAATCCAGGGGGCATAACTGTAATAATTCACGAGGTCACCGTTGGCCAGCGGCATTTTTTCCAATGCATTCAAATAACCGGCCATGATATTCAGTGCTGATTCAGTGTCCTGTAAAAGCAAATACTTACCCCCGGTTGCATCGGCTAATTCACCCAACTGCTCTTCATTCAACCGGCTGATCACCTGCTGATCGTTATTATCAAGGATGGGCAAACCGGTTTCGGGTTCATTCAGCTTTGCGCCTTGCGCGGTGCCTATCCCAACTACATGAATCAACATCCCTGATTGCGCTAATTTACCGGCAGTGGCTATAGCATCACCCTCCAAAGCCTCACCATCGCTTATCACAACCACACATTTTTTAGCCAGTGCGTTGGTGGAAAGCGAACGATAAGCCTCCAAAAGCGCCGCCTCAATATCCGTTCCCTGCACCGCCACACTCGATGGGCTAAGCGTCTGTAAAGCCTGCCTGATAGCGCCAAAGTCAGTGGTGGGTGGCATTTGAAGCCTTGCTTCGCCGGCAAATGCAACAAGCCCAATACGGTTGCCCCCAAATCGTTCAGCCAGTTTAATGGCAAAGGAGCGGGCTTTTTCGAGGCGGTTTGGGGCTACATCATCGGCCATCATGCTGTTGCTTACGTCCACTACAAACATTACCTGTACGCCTTCTGTTGGCACATTGGCTTTTTCATCTACTACCCTCGGGTTCATGAGCGCCAAAACAACCCCAACCAGCGCAATAGAGAAAACGCCGAGCCGAACCCAGGCTTTTTTCGGATCATAATTTTTCAGCAGGGTTTTTAAAAGTGATGGATGCGTAACCATTTTTTTTCGGATGCCCTTTTTGCGCCACTCCCAACCAAACCAAAGGAGGAACACCGGAATGAGCGCTCCCAAAAACCAGGCATATTCAATATGTTCAAACGAGAGACCCATTATTTATGCCCTTCAAAAAATCCCATTTGCGATAAAATACTCCTTAAAATCTTCATCCTTACTTCTATCATATTAATATTGGCATCTGTGCTTTCAAGGTTCATAACGAAAGGATACACATGCTTATTTTCCTCGATCCAGCCAACTAACCAACCTAACTGATTCCCCTTTTCAGAGGTTCCCCAACCTGTTTTATACGCCAGTATATATTTATCGTTGCTTTCCCTGATCATGAGGTTTTTTACGATCTCCTGTTCGCGGTTCTGGAAAGGTAATTGCTTGAAATACAGCTTTTTAACAAATCCAAGTTGCTCATCTGCGGTTATTTTAAGGGTGTTGTCCAGCCAAAATTTGTCGATATTATCTGTTATGTGAAAAGTATCGTACCTGCGGCCATAACCCACACTGTCCAGTAGCATTTGCATGGTATCCTTTCCTATCCTGCGCGCCATTTCCTTGTAAAAACCAATATTGCTAACGGCAAAGGCTTCCCGCATATTCATGTCCTTATTCCATTGGTGCATGGTATCTCCACCCGGCCCGGTGCGTACAACCTTATCCCAGGGAACCACTACCGTATCGCTGAAAATAGCCCCGGCGCCCAATGCGGCCAAGGAATTGAAAATTTTAAAGGTTGAGGCGGGCAGGTAAGCGCTGTCCCTGAAACGTTGCAGGTTGTAAATGGTAAACTGCCCCTGCGCGTTGTCAAAAATACCGAAAGTGCCCTGCACTCCGGATTCATCAAAATACTTTTTAAAGGAATCGTCCTGGGTTACATTATTTGTATTACAGGCTGCCAACATTACAAATGCTGAAAACAGCGGGATTGAAAACCATTTCTTCATAACCGGCAAAATTGACCCTAAAAAAGGCATTTGCCAAGAAAGGTTTGGTACACTTCAAAAAAAGCGATTAAGGAAAATAGGATGGCGGTGCAAAGGAACAGGTAGATAGTAAACAGCGAAGAAAAAGAAATCAGGGCCCTCCGTGATCAGGCGTTTATCAAAACCCTCTCCTGAAACACATTCCCAAACCTGTCCGTCGCCTTCACCACAATTTCCTTTGCGCCAACCCCGGGGTAGGCTGCAAAAAGGTGATCCGTCAGGTTAGGTTCTACCCATTTATGCTTGGCTGGCAGGTTGGGCCCTTCATATAATTCCTTTGCCAGCGGATCGCGCCCCATGAATTGCTCCATAGCCCCCATCGCCGTTCCATCCTTCCACCACTCCACTTTCCAGCCAGGGTCCCAGTTCCATACATTTGCCACCACACTGCCAGGCCGCTCAAGGCTTTTGCCAGGCTTGTAGAGGCGCAACTGCTGTTCCTTTTTACCGCCCACAGGGTGGTAATACCAGGATAATTGATCACCCTCCACCTGGTAAACACCAAAGCCAGGCGGGGTGCCATCATCGCAAACGGGGCCGCACCACCAGGCGCCGCAAACCGTTCCGTGGTTATGCTCCATCAAGTTTCCATCCACCCAGTTTTCATTGTAATGGGTATGACCACTCATGATATGGGCATTGTAAGGTTTCAGCATTTTGTAGAGGATATCGCGGTTGTTTGTGTTATTGGCCGGGTTCTCCGCCTGCCCCGATCTTTTGGATGCAAAGGTTTTGGTAGGAATATGCAGACTAAGCACCACCAAACTGCCGGGCGGCACCAGGGCAAGGTCTTTCTCAAGCCATGCAAATTGATTTTCCGTTATATAACCAATGTAGCCGCGGGTGGGTTTTATCATAAAAACATTATCCAGCACCACATAATGCACTTTACCACGATTGAAACTAAAATAGGTTGGCCCAAAATGACTACGATATGTTTTATCGCTTATGTCATCGCTCCGGGCGCCAAGGTCCATATCGTGGTTGCCGATTACCTGGAAAAAAGGAACCCCTGTTTTGGCTACTGTAGCTTTATAATCGGGATACAAATCAAATTTATCAAAAACCAGGTCACCCACTGCAATACCATGTACAGGCTGGTTACCGAGCAAGGCAATGGCTTTGGCCGTTTCCGGCGCCGAAATTTCGTTGAGTTGCCTGGCATCGTCTTTATCCAGTATTTGTGTATCGCCCCAAATAATAAAGGCATGCCGATCGTCGGATTGGCCAAGCGGTTCTAATTCAAAATTTACCTTCTGTTCTGAGGAACCGGGCAAAATGGCCTGGTAAAATTGGGCTATGCCATCTTTATTGGCAAACTGATAACCGGATGGTGAAATGACAAAAATAAACTGGGCATTGCTATGCGGCTGCAGGCTGAACACTCCCTTAGCATTGGTCTGCACAATATCGTACCCATCGCTGATGGCAATGTTCGCAAGTCCTTTGCCTTTGGCAGAAACTTTCCCTTTAACCAACGGTTGCTTAATCCCAAAATATTGGGAAAATAGTTGTTGAAGCGGCAGGGCAAGGCCTGCAGAAACAAAACTGATGTTGCGGAGGAATTGGCGGCGGCGCATAATCTTAAATTATTTACTGGCAATTTGGGGGATTTTTGTTAAAGAATTTCCCTGGACCTTTATCAATCAGAATGATATAACCTCTAATCCATCTTCAAATACTTTTATAAGCTGAGGCTCTTTAAAATCTATTGTCTCATTTGCCATTAATTTTCGAAAGGTTAAAATTACATTTCGAACTGTGGTATCTCTCAATCCAAAATAAATAACTCCAACAGGTTTATACATTAAAAACTTTGTTTCGCTTGCAAAATCAACATCCCGGGTAATAATCCATGCCTCCAATAACTTAGCTAAAGTGTAAACTTCACCGTTCTTAATACCCGTTTTACCCATTTTCTTAATATGAAAAACCTGATGGCCGGTTTTTTCAAACTCAACCATCAGGTCAAACGGCATATTTTCATCCAACAAAAAGTTCATTGCAGCAGAATTCGCTCATAATCCATTTTCAAACTGGCAAACTTTAAACAAGCAAGAATATCTTCCTCAGTTAATGAAGGATAAGATTCCAAAACCTCAATCTCACTCATTCCATCGCCTAACATACCGAGGACCAACCAAACAGGAATTCTGGTTCCTTTTACACAGGGCTTACCATTTAAAATCTCAGGATCACTGGAAATTCTGCTTAAAACGGCATCGATATTCATATCTTTCGTTTTCTCAAAATTAGCAAAAAAGTTAGAACATCCCCTTTATCTCATCCACTCCATTTCTAAATGTGGTAAATTCTCTTGCCTTTTTGTTTAATTTGGCTCATAAAAAAAACTATGCATCCTTATGTAACCCACCTATTGGAAGATATTGAAAATGCCAAAAGACCCGGATTTTCAGATAATCAACCCTTTTTCAGCAATGTCGAACCCGAAGATAGCTATGAGGCCAATTTTAATGACTGGGATGGAGAAACCGAAAGCCGGGACGTAGATACAATTCAACCCAATGAGGAGGCAAATAAAAGTGAAGATGTCAATTCTTCATTCAATTTTTTTGAAGACGACGATGAAGACCTGGATGATGATCTGTCGGAACATTTTGCGGAGGTAGAAAGGTATGTAAGCGAATATCCTCCTAACAGTTTTGGAGATTACTGTGGCTTGAAGGTTACAGATTTTCCACCGGCCGAACAATTAACAGTGGAGGATATGCAAATTATTATTGAAGCATTTGAAAAAATGAGTTTCACCTGGAATATTGGTTTTTCTATTCCAAAAACATTGCCTACCTACCTGCACTATAAAATCATGGTAAATACTCTCAGCGAAAAAACCATGCTTACAAAATATGGATTTGTAACCTTTGACTATTGCAGTGGCTGCCCCGAAGGATGCATATTTGGTGAATATTGCAATTGTTTGAAATATTGGCAGGAAGATACTTAAAGAATACCCGTCATTTTAAAGGTCCCCTCTCCTGATTCGGGAAACACCCCTCAAACTGAATCAATGAAGAAGTTAATTCAATAAGGCAACTCAGAAACTTTCAGGCATTTTAATCCTTCAACATCTTTCAAATTGTGGATTTCTGGATCGTCGGAAATTAAAATATCTTTATTTTCAATACATACCTGAATTGCAAAGGCATCCGCATAAGAAATTTTGTACCTGGCTTTAATTTTCGCAGCTAATAAAATCAAATCTAGATCAGGGAGAATAATGTGCACAGGTAAGTCCCCAATAGTATCCAAAGCAAACTGAGCCAATTCTTCATTTTGTTTACGACACAGCATATAATATACCTCACCCAAATTGATCGCACAAGCTATTATTACATTGTTTTGCTGTTGAGCACTACTTAATAATCCTGCCATACAATCAAAACCTGGCTCCATTCTAAAATAGGCAATCCATGCATAACTATCCAATATGTACTTTTCACCCATTTCTATCCTCTATGTTTATTTCTTCTTTTTTCCACGCAAGTACCTCTTCCATGGTGGGCAAATTTGCCTGATTAAACAATTCCGGAATTCTCATAAAAAATGCTTTATCCCTTTTTGGTTTAATCAACAAACCATTTACAGTTTTCTCCAAAACAACCCTTGTACCTGCAAAAATCTCCATCTTTTGAAGCACTTCCGGCGGAATAAATAAACCACCCGACTTTTCTACCATGACATCTTCCATGACTACTTATTTTCCATAAAAGTAACACAAAAATCTACCCTATCACCCCCAACTCTTTCCCAACTTTGGTAAACGCCGCAATCGCCTTATCCAAATGATGTTGTTCATGGGCGGCACTCAATTGTACACGGATCCGCGCCTTGCCCTTAGGAACTACCGGGAAAAAGAAACCAATCACATAAATACCCTCGTCAAGGATTTTGGAAGCGAAGTTTTGCGCCACCACCGCGTCGTACAGCATTACCGGAACAATCGGGTGTTCACCGGGCTTTATGTCGAAGCCGGCTTCGGTCATTTTGGTACGGAAATATTTGGTGTTGTACTCGAGTTTATCGCGCAGTTCGGTGGTTTCGGTAAGCATATCAAGCACGGCAATGCTGGCGCCCACAATGCTGGGGGCTACCGTATTGCTGAACAGGTAGGGGCGGCTGCGCTGGCGAAGCATTTCGATGATCTCCTTCCGTCCGCTGGTGAACCCGCCCGATGCGCCACCGAGCGCCTTTCCAAGTGTGCCGGTAATAATGTCGATCCGGCCCATTACCCCGCGGTATTCGTGGGTTCCGCGACCCGTTTTGCCCAAAAAACCGCTGCTATGGCATTCGTCAATCATTACAATGGCATCATATTGGTCGGCGAGATCGCAGATTTTGTCGAGTTGGGCAATGGTTCCATCCATGCTGAAACTGCCATCGGTAACGATGATGCGGCTTCGTAAATGGGCGCTTTCTTTCAGCTTTGCCTCGAGATCGTCCATATTATTATGCTCGTAACGGTAGCGTTGTGCCTTGCAAAGCCTAACACCATCTATAATGCTGGCGTGGTTGAGCGCATCGCTGATGATGGCATCTTCCTCCCCAAAAAGCGGCTCGAATACTCCACCGTTGGCATCAAAAGCGGCTGCATATAATATGGTATCTTCAGTACCCAGAAATTGGGCAATTTTCTGCTCCAGTTCTTTATGAATATCCTGCGTACCACATATAAACCGCACCGAGCTCATCCCGTACCCATGTGAATCAATGGCCCGGTGGGCGGCTTCAATCACTTTGGGATGGCTGCTCAGGCCAAGGTAGTTGTTGGCACAAAAGTTGAGCACATGGCGGTATCCCCCGTTTCCATCGGGCATTTTCACTTCAATTTCGGCTCCCTGGGGAGTGGTAATAATCCTTTCGCGCTTAAACAGCCCGGCGTTTTCTATTTCGGCAAGTTCCGCCTGTATACGGGTAACAAATTTTTCGTTCATAATGGACAGTTTTCGAGCGGCAAAGGTAGGGAGTGCGACGGTCAACCAACATCGGAAGAACAAAAACAGCAGTTTATCGACTTTTTACTACTGTTTACCGTTTATTACTTTACCAGGGTTGGGCGGCGATATACTTTTGTATGGTAAATGAGAAACGTTAAGAATGGTTAAAAATAGTGACTGAAAATTATTTTAAACATATCCTGTAACAAATCTCAGATAATTTCGTCTTATCAAACAAAGAAAACAGAATACCATGAAAAAGTGGACCATCCAACTCACACTGCTCCTCGGGATCACATTCAGTTTACTGGCATTCAGCCGTTATGCAGCGCACTATTGCCCCAAGGGTCTTTCCAAAAATGAAATTAAGAACAACACCTTTCAAAAAATTCAATCAGCGGTTGACTTGCGCAGCATGACAAGGCACCTGCTGGACATACACGAATAATTCGGATGCAGGCCAACGCACATTATTCCCCCACACATCACACAGCACACCCGCACACACAGGTTTTATCCGGCAAAGTTGAATACACACTTTCTTTACACACACCCCCCAAAAACCACCAAAGGTTTTTTTACAAGCAAAGCTTCAACGGCTTTGCTTTTTTTATGTCAAAAAAACGATGCTTATTTTGACAGGCAGGATGCATTTCAACCAGGCATTATTTCCATTGGGAATAACCATAAAAATTTAATTGAACCCGATAGATTTAGGGCGCTCCTGATCGTATCATTGAAATTAAGAAATAGCCGGCCTGAGCAAAGCCTGGCAACAGCAAGGTTATCCTACCGGTTGCCGGCTTAATATTTCTTCAATCTTTTGCAGCGTTTCACCATCAAAGTGCAGGTTATCAAGGCTGTGCAGGTTATCCTCCAACTGGCTTACAGAGCTTACCCCAATCAGGATGGTGGTAATCCTTTTATCCTTCAGCAGCCAGGCAATGGCCATCTGGCTCAGGGATTGGCCGCGCTCACCGGCAATTTCATTCAAAGCCTTTACCTGTGATAGCTTATGTCCGGTGATCTGTTCAGCTTTTAAAAATCCATGAGGCTTATCGGCCCTTGAGCCTGCAGGAATCCCATGCAGGTAACGGCTGGTAAGCATACCCTGTGCCAATGGTGAAAAAGGAATACAGCCGATGCCTTCCTCTTCCAGCACATCCAGCAAACCCTTCCCATCCGGCAGGCCGGGTTCTTCTACCCAACGCTCGAACATGGAGTATTTAGGCTGATGGATGAGGCAGGGGGTGCCCAATCGTTTCAGAATGGTGGCGGCTTCTTTAGCCATGGCTGCGGGGTAATTGGAAATGCCTGCATACAGCGCTTTTCCGCTTCTAACAGCGGTATCAAGCGCGCACATGGTTTCTTCCAGCGGGGTATCGGGGTCGGGGCGGTGGCTGTAGAAAATATCCACATAATCAAGCCCCATGCGCTGCAGGCTTTGGTCGAGGCTCGACAGCAGGTATTTGCGGCTGCCCCATTCGCCGTAAGGGCCGGGCCACATGCGGTAACCTGCCTTGGTGCTGATGATGAGCTCGTCGCGCAAATAGCCGGGAAAATCCTTTTTAAGGATCGCCCCAAAATTTTCTTCGGCCGAACCGGGAGGCGGGCCATAGTTATTGGCCAGGTCGAAATGGGTAATGCCTGCATCGAAAGCCGCGTGTATAATGGCCCTCCCGTTTTCAAAAGTATCCACCCCGCCAAAATTGTGCCAAAGGCCAAGCGAAAGCGCCGGAAGTTTAAGCCCGCTGCGGCCGCAGGTGTTGAAAATCATTTTATCATATCGCGAGGGGGATGGCTTGTAATTCATGCAACAAAGTTATTGAGTAACAGGCTGATGAATGACAACCTGCAAAAAAGTTCGATACATTTGATTGACATGGATAACCTTGAAAATTTTACGCACTACGAACTATATGCGCTTCGGCAATTGAAAAACTGGCAAAGTAAAATGCTGAAACCGCAAAGCCTGTTTAACCGGTTGGGCAAAAAAATCCAGAACCGGCTGAATAAAATCATACCCGACAAGGTACACAATACCGTTACCACCATCATCAAAAAAATGGTACAAACGGTGCTGTTTACCTCCGAGCTGATAAAGCCCGATTTGGTAACCGGCCAGTCGCTCGAAGAAAGGGAAGGTGCTGTTACCAAAAGGATGGAATACTACCGGGCTACCGCCGCTACCGAAGGAGGCATTACAGGCTGGGGAGGTTTTTTTACGGCCTTGGCCGATTTTCCTTTACTGCTCGCTATCAAGCTGAAGTTCCTGTTTGATGTAGCTTCCCTGTACGGGCACGATACATCCGAATTTAAAGAACGTATTTTTCTGCTGCATGTTTTTAAACTTGCCTTTTCAAGCCCGGCGGGGCAAAAAGAAACCTTCCTTACCCTTGAAGGATGGGCCAAACATCCCGAAACCCTGCCCAACAATAAGGATGCTATTGACTGGTACAGGTTTCAGCAGGACTACCGCGATTATCTTGACCTGGCCAAACTGCTGCAAATGATACCGGTAGTTGGGGCGGCAGTTGGGGTTGTTGTAAATTATTCGCTGCTGAGCAAATTATCGGAAACGGCCATGATGTGTTACCGGATGCGGTGGTTGCACGACCTGAACAAAGACTGACGAATGCTGTTTCATGCAATCCATTATATATTTCCCGCCCTTTATAGCCACTATGTGATTGAACGCATAAAATACTTGCTTACGTGCATATAGCTTGCGCATATTATAATCAAAAACAAGCTAATATGAAAAGGACTTTTTTTACTGTTATGATGATTGCAGGCATTATCGCAACAGGCTGCGGCGAGGCATCACAAACCAATACAACATCAACCGGCATTGCTGAGCAGCAAGGAGGACAGGGCTCGGTGCAGGATGCCGATTCGAAACCCGATGTAGTAAAAATTGCGGTAGGCAGCGCTGACCACAGTACACTGGTAGCCGCTTTGAAAGCAGCCGAGTATGTGGATGCATTAAGCAATGCAGGGCCATTCACCGTTTTTGCCCCTGTAAATGCTGCATTTGATGCCTTACCGGCAGGAACACTGGACAACCTTCTAAAAAAAGAAAACCAGGCAGATTTACGGAACATACTTGAATATCATGTGTATGTGGGCAAGCTAATGCCCGATTATCTTCAGGACGGACAAATACTCGGGATGGTAAGCGGGCATAATGCTACCATTGCCAAAACAGGAGAAGAAATTAAAATAAACGGAGCAACGGTGAAAGCTAATGTCGAAGCGTCCAATGGCATCATTTATATTATTGACCAGGTACTACTGCCTCCAAAATAACAGGAAAACAATTGGGGTATGAAAAAAAGCCGTATTGCTAAAAAGCATACGGCATTTTTTTTAGATCAGGCTGCCTGGGCCCGGATGCAAAATTTTTACCTGCATTACGGTAGCAATGCTTCGGGCACGTTGTTTAATAAGTTCGGCATTATCACCATTGAAAAGTTCATCCACCGTTGAATTAAAAAGATTCAGCCAGGTATCAAAATCCTGCTTAGAAAGCGGAAACCTTTGATGCAATTGCTGATGAATACGCATTGGGTTTCCACCGTAGTTACCTGTATAAAACACTACATTTTCCCAAAAGTCGTACATCACGGGCAAATGTTTCACCCAGTTCACCTGCGCCTTTTCATTAAAAATAGGCCCAAGCATACCATCCTGTTTCACTTTATCATAAAAGGTATCCACCAGGAGGATAATATCATCGCGGGACTTAATATCGCTGAGTGACATAGGCTTATACTTTACAAATCACGGTTATTAAATTTACGTATGGCTATCCAAACCGGCAAGGCCATCCATAGCAGCAAAACAGTGGCCGCAACCATCATTCCGGGCACGCCCCCAAAAAACTGCTGAAATACGGCCCCGGTAAATCCAAGCATTGCCGACATGTCAATCTGAAGCAGGAGAAAAATACGTGCAAGATCAATAGGGTTGAGCATACTCAGCACGATCATCGGTGTTTCAAGCGGATAGTCAGCAAACTGAAACAACAGGAGCAATACCAACCCATCAAAAATAAAGGAGAAATACACCCAAAGCAGCAATGCCAATCCAATGCCCCTTGCCTTATCCCGCATAACCACAGAAGCCAGCAAAGCAAGTGCAGAAAACACAACAGACAACAATACACCCGAAAGCATCAAAACAATTCCCTGCGCGGATGGATTGTACAACAATACCGGCAAGCCTATACCAAACAATACCGCTACTACCAGCGATAACGACAAGCCCAGGTACATGCGCGTAAGCAAAATGCTCCTGCGTATGGGTTGCGATAACATCAGTTCAATAAACTCGGAGGCATTGTACAGGTAAATGGTAGAAAAAACAAGGCTTACCAATGGGATAATGAACAGAACCACATTCATTAACCCAAGCAGCGCCTTATCCGGGCTATCTTCCAGCATAAACAGGCTGAACGAGATCAGGATGAGTATAAAAAAATAAGCCAGTATAAAGCGGTTGCGCAAAATATCCAGCAATACGTATTTGGTAATCTTTTTCATTTCAACTTATTAAGCCATGTGATGCAACTGACGATGCATCAGCGAAGCAATAATTTTATTCAATTTTTGTTCCCCGGTTTGGTATTGAAGTGTATTCAGCGCTTCGTGGTAACGCACCAGCCCTTCCTGCATATACACCACTTCCGTTACCAGGTCATCAAGATCGCTCAGCACATGTGAGGTAATAAGAATCAGCTTGCCCCTTTCCTTTTCCTTCAGCATTTTTGCCTTCAGTATCTCACTCGAAAGCGGGTCAAGCCCGGCAGTCGGCTCATCCAGTATCAGTACATCAGGATCAAACATAAACGCCAGGCAGGCGCTTACCTTTTGCCTTGTGCCACCCGATAAAGTTCGCATGGGCTTATCCATCATCCCGCGCAGTCCAAGCCCATCAATCAATTCTTCATCAATATTGTGCAACTGGTTTTTCCGCAGGTCAACCATCATATCAATGATCTGGCCAATCCTCATATTATCGGGGTAGCGGCCTATTTGCGGCATATAGCCAATCCTTTCGCGATATTTCCATTCTGCCAAAACCGATTTGCCACGAAAAAGCACATCACCCTTATCGGGGATCACCAATCCAAGAACCGTTTTAATTAAAGTGGTTTTACCCGAACCATTGGGGCCTATCAGCGCAATGGTTTCACCTGAATTAAATGCCAGGTCCACATCATTCAGCGCCACCAGCCGTCCGAACTTTTTAGCTATATTTTTTATTTCAATCATTATCTTAATCTGAATGGTTTCATGGCAGGTTTTTTATCCTTCAGCGCTTCGGGGGTAATGCCCGGCAGTACTTTTTCAGCATGATCAATCAGCCCCACCACAGCGCTCCGAAACAGCATCATGGCAGCGGCATTGCGTTCGGTAATCATGCTGAACAGGCTGGTGGGCCGAAAGGGCACATCGCCTATCCCGTCTTTGTTCAGATCATAACCCTGGTACTTATCCCAGTAGTTATAATTAATCAGGTTCAGCACAAGGCTGCCATTGGTAGCCACATCAAAACTATTTCCCTGGAAGTTATTGCGGGTGAGTGTAATGGCTTCGCAGCTTGCCTGTATCCGCAACGCCCACCCATTGGCTGTAAACTGGTTTTTTGAAAGCATAAAGCGGCTGCTCCCATCCATAAAAATGGCTACGGTATTGCCTTCAAACAAATTGCCTGTTGCATGGCTGTCTGAAATATCTTTTAATAAAATACCGTAAGCCGATGTACCCGTATTATTCAAAAACCTGTTATAAAGCATGGTTACCCTTTTGCTATACATAACAGCTACTCCTGCGCCATTTTCAGCAAATTCATTGTTTACATACAAATCATCATTCGAAAACATAAAATGCAGTCCATAGCGGGCATTACCCTTGCTAATATTCCCTTCAATCAGGCTGTTGGTTACAAATTCAAAATATATACCGTCCCTATGCCCTTGAATACTGTTTCCTTTAATAATCATGGAATCGCTCTTCCAGCAATGGATACCATTGCCCGAAATGGTTTCATCCATAGCGGTTGAGAAAAAAGTATTTTGCCTGATGGTGCAATGCGCCGCATGCTGGCCATACACACCGAAAAATGTATTGGTAAAATGATTATTTCGTACTACCGCATCCCTGCACTGCATTAAACGAAGTCCCGCCACATCTTCGTAGCCCGAAAAGCCCGAATTACGAAAATGAAACCCTTCAACCAAAACCCCATCAGCAGTCACAATCATAATCTCCTTTTTGCGTTCGCCATCCAGTACGGGCATTTGGCGGCCAAGCAGCACTATTCCTTTATTAATTTCAATCGGCGATTCACGGTACGTGCCGCTTAATACAAGCACGGTATCTCCATGCTTTGCCGCTGCCACGGCAGATTTAATTGTTGGATAAGCCTTTGACCCCGCAGTGATAGTTCCTGCAAGGCAAACAGCAGAATACATGCACAATAATCCTGCTATCGTAATAATTTTATTCATTCACAACTATTTCACTCCAGGCAACTTTCTTTCCATTCATTTTGCCTGCATATTCATTTGCACTATCCGCACTAACAAACGCAGCTATATTGCCCGACATGGGGCTCCTGAACTGTTCGGATGCAACAAACTGCAGTTCACCTGCTTTATGCAATTTATTTTCACCCAAATAGTCAGGAATATATATCGCGGAAATATCCTTCTGTTGAATTATATCCGTTTGAAGGTATCCAACCAGGCAACTCAGGTCATCAAAGGAATAAGCTTTGCCCTTCGTGTTCATGATCTGGCAACCAAAGCGCTTATCCATGATGGTCATTTTGCAAAAAGTACAATCCTGGCTGCCATAAGCAATTTCCCTGGGCCCTGTATTGCAGGCTATAAAACTTAAAGCCATCCCAAGCAAAGCGATTTTAAAATTCTTCATATTTTATTTTTGGCTTTTCTGCGCCACTCCATCCAGGTTCCCGCAACAAGCAAAACCGCTGAACCAATAAGCATATAACCTCCCGCATCGGGCCAGGAGTATGCACTAAAATTAAGCAATTGTTTATACCCGATAAGGGGTGGCTGGTAAGCCATGCCCGGTACAATAATAGCCGCTTCCGGATTAAGATTATGGCCGTAATCATACTCCCAACGGTAAAAATCAACCATGGCTATAATGCAGAACAGAATAAACAACCCGGTGTACAAAAAAAACAGGGATCGTTTGTTTAAAAAGCCAACCAATATTCCAATAAGAGCAAAGCCCCCAAAAATATATGGAAGTATAGTAAATTCTACAAAGTCATCTGCATGAAGGGTGCGCATGCCAATATAATGGTTCAATCCATTGATTATATCCACATTGCCCCCAAGTCTGTCGGCGAAAATATTCAGGTAAAGCCCTTCGGGGTATTGCGGCGCCACCAGGTCAATACGCCACAACGGAAAAAAAATAGCCGGTATCAACAATAGACCTGCAACAATACACATGATGCGCACCGGCCTTGATAAATTCTTTTTCATAGCTAATAAAACTTGAATGCTTACCTGAATGGTTGAAAAGAAAGAGGGTTTGCCATAAGTTATCTCAAGGCAAACCCTCTACATTCTATTTTACAATTTTTGCCCTACTCCTTAATACCACATCCTTTTTACTATTCAGGCGTTTTAGGAGAATTTGCCTTTGGATCATCGGAGTTTTTACCCAAACTAAAGGTAATCGGAACCTTGCTGCCTTTGGGTGAAACCCTTACATAGCCCGACATTTCCTGGTGTAAGGCGCTGCAGAAGTCGGTACAGTATATCGGGAAAATGCCTACCTTGTTGGGAACCCACTTCAAAGTTTGTGTTTCACCCGGCATTACCAGCAATTCAGCATTATTGCCGCCCTTTACCCCAAAACCATGCGGTACATCCCAATCCTGTTCAAGGTTGGTCATGTGGAAATATACTTCATCTCCTAACTGCACCCCCTCAATATTATCAGGCGAAAAATGCGATCTTATTGCGGTGATATACACATGTACCTTGTTGCCCTGCCGCACCACTTTGCTTTCCTTTTCACCTTTTGCCACATAAGGGTGCATGTTTTCCTCAATCTTAAAAATTTTCACACTGTTCTTGCTGATCAAATCAGCAGCCATTGCCTGCGCATAGTGCGGTTCTCCTATCGTAGGAAAGTCGTTGATCAGTTGCATTTTATCGCCGCTGATATCATATATCTGCGCACTCTGGGCCAATTCGGGGCCGGTGGGCAGGTAGCGGTCCTTTGTGATTTTATTGTAGGCAATTACATATTTGGCATTAGGCTTTTTGCTATCGCCACCGGGAACGCAAAGGTGCCCGATAGAATAATAAGTAGGGGCACGGTCAACCACTTCAAGTTTCTCGATATTCCATTTTACAATTTCGCTGGATACAAAGAATGAAGTGTAGGCATTCCCCTTTCCATCAAACTCTGTATGCAAGGGGCCCAGGCCTGGCTTTTTAACTTCGCCATGCAGCGCCGATTCGTATTTTACTACCGGAATACCTTCGTATTCGCCATCAAAATCCTTTGCGGCAATTGCCTTTTGCAACTTGGTAAAACTGAATACAGGAATTAATGCAGCAAGTTTGCCGCTTCCTACAATATATTCACCGGAAGGGTCAACATCGCAACCATGAGGCGATTTGGGGCAGGGAATCAGGTAGCAGATATCCTTTAAAGCCACCGCATCAAGCACCGTAACTTCATTCAAAATTTCATGCTTACCGGTATGCGTTTTCTCATCCCAGCGGTTGCGGGCATATTTCACTGCTTTTTTCATTCCTTTTCCGGCTTTCAGGTATTCTTCAGCCTTCTTCCAGTTTACGGCGAGTATAAAGTCCTTGTCCCTTTGCGAAGCATTTACTTCCAGCAGGCTGTTTGCCTGTTCGCTGTTGTAGCAGCTAAAGAAAAACCATCCATGGCTTTGCCCTTTGCCCGCATGGCTCAGGTCGAAGTTTACGCCAGGCAATAGCAATTGAAAGGAAATATTCATGTGTCCTGTTTCCTTTTCCACTCCAATAAAACTGATGGTGCCCTTGAAATTTTGCTTGTAACTTGTAATGGGAACATCTCCATTGTTATAATCAGGCGGAACACTGAAACGGGTTCCTGCGATTACATATTCTGTATTCTCCGTAATAAACGGCGAGGAGTGGTTACCCGCGCTGTTTGGCAATTCTATTATTTCATCCGTACGGAATGTATTGAGATTGAGCCTTGCAACCCGCGGTGTATTGTTGCCATTTGCAAATAACCAACGCCCGTCAACTTCACCATTGGTTTGTGAAATCTGCACGTGGTGCAAGTCATCCCAGGGTTCAAATCCACCCGAAGTCATGAGCATGGGTTTGGTTTCTTCACTAAAACCCCATCCTTTTTCAGGGTCAACACTAAAAACCGGGATAACCCTGAACAGGCGGCCGGAAGGGAGTCCATAAACGCTTAATTGTCCGCTAAAACCGCCGGAAACAAAATTGTAGAATTCATCATATTTACCTGGTGGAACAAAAGCTTTCTGAGCAGCATCCCCTGCTACAGCCGACCCTGTATTTTTAGGTTTGCATCCAATTACGGAGAACAAACCGATCAACATTGTGAGCAATAAAAATTGATTTTTCATATTGGTTGTTTTTGCTAATTTTCTTATGGCGGCAATTATTTAACTCCATCGTTTTCCCGCATAAACTCAAGCAGGTTGCGGGCTTCGTCATCACCAATGTTCTGGTTGGGCATCCGCACCAGGCATATTTCCAGCATGGCCTGGGCTTCGGGATCCTTATCAATCATTTCATCCACATTGGTCATAAAATTCATGATCCAAACCGGTTGACGGCGTTCGGTAACTTTTGCCCAACCGGGTCCCACCAGCTTTTCATCTGTCAGCTTGTGGCAGCTCGAGCATTTTATGTCATAAGCTTTTTTGCCCTCTGCGGCCATGGCCTTATCCAGTGTAGGAGAAACCGCTACTTCCGTAAAACGGCCAACACCTCTTTTTGCATCATAGGCTTCCTTGTCCTCCACCATGGACTTAGGAGGGTCGGATGGTTCAGTTGAAGTGTCGCTATTGCCTCCGCAGGCCCATAAAAACCCGGCGAATAATACAAGTGCTGCTATTCTTTTCATATTGATGATTTTAATGCTGCAAGATTAGGAAAGGCAAAAACCCAACTTTATGCGTTGAATCATAAGGAAGTACCCTATTTTATGATAATTATCAGTTTATAGATATCTTGCCGCAGCAGCCGTTACTTTTGACGCCTACATACTACTTTGAAAAACGATTGACTTGACAATAAATACCGACATATTAATTGCATGGGGCGCCGTGTTCCGTAAATTCCGGAAGGGAGAGATCATTTTTAAGGAAGACAGCCTGGCATTATTTTACCACCAGGTAGAAGAAGGGAGCATAAAAATGATAAACTCAAACGAGCAGGGCAAGGAATTTATCCAGGGTATTTTTGAAGCCGGTGAAAGTTTTGGCGAGCCGCCGTTGTTTTTTGAAGGCACTTATCCTGCAAACGCAGTGGCCGAAACCGATTGTACCATTATTAAACTTCGCAAAGAGAGCCTTTTTGACATACTGCGTGATCACCCGGACATTCATTTTGGAATCACCCAAATGCTGAGCAAACGGCTGCACAATAAGGCCATTGTATTGCGCGAACTTGCCTGCTATGAACCGGAGCACAGAATTATGACCATCTTGGAAATGATACGGAACAAACAAGGCAAAAATGATGGCAAGAAAATAAAGGTATCCTATACAAGGCAGCAACTGGCCGATATGACCGGGCTTAGGGTTGAAACCGTCATTCGCACCATCCGCTCACTTGAAATGAAGGGTGAACTTTCTATTGAGGCCGGAAAAGTGTATATGAACGCCTGATATGATTTAACGCATATTCCATTTTATTCCCTTTCCTTTTTTTTGCTCACATGGATACAGGCGCCGGGCTTTCCCGCTTCTATTATAATAACTGGTATCGCATTGGCTTATTCAACCTGCTGCTTGTAGCCACTGTAGGCTTGCTGCTGCGGTTCAAAATGGCAGCTTCCCTTCCCTGGGTTAATCACAAGTATTTTTTACACGGGCATTCGCATTTTGCATTTTCCGGGTGGGTGTCATTAGTTCTGATGGTTGCCATCGTTCAGCGCATTCATAAAGATTCCATAGCAGCGCCGCCACCTGCATTCAGAATCCTTTTGTGGATGCAATTGGTATCGGCTTATGGAATGTTGCTTAGTTTTCCCTTTATGGGCTATGCCGCATTATCTATTACCTTTTCTACTGTATCCATACTTGTATCATACGCATTTGTTTGGGCAGTATGGAAAAAATGTAATGCAGGGGTATGGGGAAGCAAAACGGCTGCATTTTCCATTAAAGCCGCAATGATCTTCCTGGTCATTTCATCGTTGGGTGCATTTTGGCTGGCTTTCCTGATGGCCTCCCATTCAGGCACACAATCGCTGTTTTTTTCGGCGCTTTACTTTTTTCTTCATTTTCAATACAACGGCTGGTTTTTCTTTGGCATACTGGGGCTTTGTCTTACCATGCTGCCCGCAGGCATTTTGCAGGGGCACAATCGCATCCATCGGGGGGCGCAATGGATGGTGGCAGCCTGTGTGCCTGCGGTAACACTTTCAGGGCTTTGGATGAAGGTACCGGGTTGGCTATATGGTATTGCCATAGCATCGGCACTCATGCAACTGACCGCTGTTTTTTATGCCTGGAAGCCAATCCGGGAAAACTTACCGGGTTTTACCACCGCATTCTCAAAAATTGAAAAAAATCTGCTGTCCGTTTCAGCCTTTGCATTCCTGGCAAGGGTTTTACTGCAGGCCTTATCTACCATTCCTGCGCTAAGCAAGTTTGCCTTTGGGTACAGGCCGGTGGTGATTGGGTACCTGCACCTGATATTGCTGGGCTGCATTACTATGTTTCTTTTTACCTGGCTAATTGGCAAAAATATTTGGGCAGAGCGCAAAAAGGTGGCAAATCAGGGTTTCGTTATTTTTTTTATTGGCTTCCTTTTAACCGAATTTACCCTGATGGCACAGGGATTGGGATATATTGGCTGGACGAATATTCCCTATACCAACCAAATGCTGTTGTGGGCAGCCGTATTATTGTTTGCCGGGTTGGTTTTACTGAATATAAGTGCGCAAACAAAAAAAAATTAACCGGTTAAGTATCTAACCTCAATTTTTAGTCATCCCCCGGCAATCGTATATTTGTAAATGAAACTTAATTAAACGATTGTCATGATATACCAAATGGGCGAGGCTTATATTAAAAGCCGCAATAAGCACGGAATTACTACGATAGAATTTTTTCATCCGAAATCCAATTCGCTGCCTGCAGAAATGCTGCATTCTTTATCGGTAGCCATACAAGTTGCAGGGGATGACCCTGAATGTTTAATAATTATCTTACGTTCGGGCGGAGATGGCGCTTTTTGTGCAGGGGCTAATTTTGACGAATTACTTAAAATTGAAACCAAAGAGCAGGGGCTTCGCTTTTTTAGCGGTTTTGGGCAGGTGATCAATTCCATGCGCAAATGCCCGAAACTGATTATCGGGCGGATTCATGGAAAATGCACAGGAGGTGGTGTGGGGTTGGCCGCAGCCTGCGATTATGCCATTGCCGTTACCGGCGCCGATGTAAAACTGAGCGAGCTGGCCGTAGGCATTGGCCCTTACGTGGTGGGGCCTGCCATTGAGCGCAAGATCGGCTTTTCAAACTTCAGCCAGATTGCCATTGATGCATTTATGTGGCGTAGCTCCGAGTGGGCGCATAAAAAGGGTTTATATGCCGAATTGCACCATACCATTGATGGCTTTGATGAAGCCATAAGACGCCTGTCGGAGAAATTAGTCACGGCCAACCCGGAAGCCACCAAAGAGTTGAAAAAGGTTTTTTGGCAGGGCACTGAAAACTGGGACCAATTGCTTAAAGAAAGGGCCGCCATCAGTGGCCGGCTGGTAATGAGTACATTTACCCGGAATGCCATTGAACAATTTAAGCTGAAGGGAAAGGAGTGACGAAGTTTACCAAATCATCGTTTACAAAAGCCTGCAAAACCCTTGCAGGCAGGCATTCCAGCATTCAATCCATTATTGAGGCGCATGGCATTCCCCCTTTGTACCAACGCCCTTTTGGTTTTGATACGCTCGTAAAAATAATTCTTGAACAACAGGTTAGCCTCGCTTCGGGAAGGGCCGTGTACAACCGCTTGTTGAATGAACTTGGTACCATTACGCCTGCCGGCTTGCTGCAAATGGACCGCGGGCAATTAAGGGCCGTTTCGGTGAGCAGGCAAAAAGCCGGGTACCTGCACCACCTGTCAGAAATGGTGGCAAGCGGCAAACTCAATCTCGAATTGATTCCATCGCAAACCGATGATGAGGTACGAAAAAACCTGATGCTGGTAAAAGGCATTGGCCCCTGGACGGCCGAAGTGGTATTGATGCTTTGCCTGCAACGCACCGATGTTTTTCCCCTGGGTGATGTTGCATTGGTAAACAGCGTGAGGCATATACACGGAAAGGATGATTGGAGTGTAGCCGATATTGGAGCCTATGCGCAAGGATATGCGCCTTACCGTACCGCAGCCGCTTATTGCTACTGGCATGCCTATATTCAGCGGAAGAATATTACCCCTCCTGTATAATTAACCGGAAGTGACCGATATCATTAAATCTATTTCTGCGTTGAGGTAGTTTTGCCCTTTCAAAATATTACCGATTCATCCAGGCATGTTTATTCATAGTAGCCTGCATACGTTGCAGGCATTTTTGAGAGTAAAGCAATTTGAAAAATATTTGTCCTTGTTTATTTTGCTTTCTATTTGGGTACCTCAAACAAAGGCCCAACTCCCGGCCAAACAGGTAAACCATCAAACACAGTTCTGGACCTCGCTGAATACCACGGCCCGCATCAGCGAACGCTGGTCGGTAATTGCCGATATACATGTTCGCCGGAATAACTTTATGGAGGACCCGAGTTTCTACTTAGTCAGGGGTGCAGGTCAATACGCCATCAAGCCAAACTTTACGGTAGCCGCCGGTTACGCGCACATGTGGATTGCACCAAGCCGTGCCGATTGGCAGGCTTTTGTAAACGAAAACCGTATTTACCAGCAGGCCGTTTTTGTAACGGCCATTGGCAAGGTAAACCTGGTACAGCGGATACGAAACGAGCAACGCTGGCAACAGATTATTGTGGAAGATAAACCCAGCGGCAAATGGCGGTTTACCGACCGGGCCCGTTACCTCATCAGCGCCACCATCCCGGTCAGCAAGAAACCATATTTCCCCAAACCCGTTATCAGCAATGAATTGCTGGTTCATTTCGGCAAACCTGTTTGGTACAACCCCTTCGATCAAAACCGTGTTTTTATAGGCATCCGCCAGCAGGTATCCAAACCGCTGAGCTTTGATTTGGGGTATATGAATGTGTACCAGCAAAAATTTACGGGTTACCAGTACGATATGAACCATACCATCCGGCTGTTTTTTTATTACACCCCCGACCTGCGGGCAAACTTAAAACCCCGCCATCCAGCCACCCAGGTTGAAAGCCCCGATTGATACGACTATGACCAGGCATGCACCTATCATCAAGCTGCTAAAATGGCATTTGCCGTTTATGTTCTGGGGCGCGTTGTTTGCCGTCATTTTTTCGGTTATGTATTTTAAATGGTACGACCTGAAGCCTATGGAGGGCATTGATGCCGGAACCTATTTACGGCTGATGGAAGGAAATAAACGGTTTGCATCCGGCCATCCCCGCCACCCCGATGAATCGCCCGGACACCGGCGCAAAATGGCTAAAGGCCAAAAACCATTTGCCGTTATAGTAACCTGTTCCGATTCAAGGCTTTCACCCGAACTGATTTTCGACCAGGGGATCGGCGACCTGTTTGTAATACGTACTGCGGGCAACCTGATCAGTGATATGGAAATGGGTAGCATTGAATACGCGGTTGAACACCTTGGCGTAAGAACGATACTGGTAATGGGGCACGAAGAATGTGGCGCCATTAAAGCCCTGATGAGCGATGAAATCTTTCACGGCCATATAAAAACCATTATTGACAGCCTGAGGCAGGAAAAAGAAATTCAATACGGGTTAACCCATCATGATTTACCCTATGCCATAAAAGCCAATGTAGTGCACCAGGTAAAAAGCCTGCAAAAAGCATTTATTGGTTTTAAGGAAGAAAGCCCTGATCCGGTAATGATAAATGGCGTGGTTTACTCATTGGATGACGGGAGGGTGCTGCCCCTTGAAACATTTAAAACCCATTCAAATTAGTCCCGAAACCTGGCTGTGATTGCGAATTGGTTGGAAAGCATTCTGTTCCCATGCAGTACCGGGTATTCCTCTGAGGCATAATTGAATGGTTTGCAGATAAAATTGCGGTCAGGATAGCGACAACTTGCCTACCGGCAGGCAGGTCTAAACTGTAGAACGGAAATCCATTGATTTTCGAGGCCTGATTTTTGGGAAATCCCTACATTTGGCTCATCTGATAACGCCAAGCAGAATTGTTGCCTGCAATGCCATTGGAGCCCTGCGTTTATCAACCAGTTTTCCACGACTTTATATCCCTAAAAACCTCATTTGCAAGTCTTGATATTAATGTGTTAAATTTGAACTAATTAATTTAGTATGACCATGATTGTAGAAGAACCATTATTCGATTATATCAGCCCTGACACTGATTATGAAATCAAAAAAGGTGACTGTTTGACCGTTCTCAAAAAAGTTGAGGATGGCAAGTTTGACCTTATTCTGACTTCGCCACCATACAATGTTGGCAAATCTTACGAAACAAAAACGAGTATTGAAAAATATCTGGAAACACAAGAAGAAATCATAGCAGAGTTAGTAAGGACACTTTCCGACAAAGGAAATATCTGTTGGCAAGTTGGCAACTATGTTGACAAAGGCGAAATCTTTCCGCTTGACATTTTCTATTATCAAATTTTCAAAAAGCACGGACTAAAACTCCGTAACCGCATTATTTGGCATTTCGGACATGGGCTTCATGCCTCAAACCGTTTCAGCGGACGATACGAAACCATACTTTGGTTTAGCAAGACAGACAATTATATTTTCAACCTTGACAATGTTCGAGTGCCATCAAAATATCCTGGCAAACGACATTTCAAAGGACCTAAAAAAGGGCAAGTATCAGGCAATCCATTAGGAAAAAATCCAAGCGACATTTGGGAAATTATTGAACAGGATTGGGATAAAGCAATGTGGAATATTCCAAATGTAAAATCAAATCATCCTGAAAAAGTAGATCATCCCTGCCAGTTCCCGATTGAATTAGTTGAGCGTTGCGTTTTAGCATTGACAGAAGAAAACAGTTGGGTGCTTGACCCTTTCTCTGGTGTTGGTTCAACAGTTATCGGAGCAATAAAACACAATCGAAATGCAATAGGAATAGAAAAAGAAGATGCCTATTGTAAAATTGCAAGACAGAGAATAAATGAATTAAAAGAGGGAATATTGAAAGTAAGACCAATTAATAAACCAATTCACAAGCCAAGCGGCAATGACAAAGTTTCAAGAGTTCCAGAAGAATGGCTTACTTTAAATTTCGTAAACGGACAATAAATGAAAATAGCACAGAAGTATTCCCACTTGAATGGCGAAGAATATTTGATAGTACATCATAACAATCTTTACAAAGAGATAAAAGAAGTAATTGCAAATATTGATGCTGACACACTGAGAACCAAAATCAGCAAAGAAAAAAGAAAAATTGGAAATAGTTTATTATCTCCAATTGCATTGAACGAAGCATTTAACAGTGAATTCTACAAACGTAAATGGGAAGAGAGCCGATATAATTATTACATCACTCTCAACCGTGAATTAATGGAAAAGAGTGTTTTGATGTCTGCAAAGGAACAAAAGGATTTCCTTGTTGCAAATGGAGAAAAAGAACCAATCTATAGTTACAATCAAACCGACTTTGTAAAAGATAAAATTGCAGTTGAGGTTCAATTTGGCAAATATGCGTTTGTGGCCTTTGATCTGTTTGTAAAACACATGCTGTTCTATTCGGGTGGTGTAATCAACTTAGGCATTGAGATTTTGCCGACAAAGAAAATGCAAGCACAGATGAGCAGTGGAGTTGCATACTATGAAGGCGAAGTTTACAACGTAATGAGACAAGGACGTAATAGTCCGCCAGTTCCTTTATTAATTTTAGGCATTGAGCCATAGACTGCGACGAGGCACATGCAGGCACTTAGAGGGCCGGGCATTGAAATTTAGGCCGTCAATCAAAGTTGACGTTATAGCTGACGATCCAGATAATAGACTTTTAGAACTTGCCGAAACATGCAAAGCAGACTACATCGTAACAGGTAACTTACCATGGCTGAATACAAAGGAACAAAGATCGTATCACCAAAAGAATTTTTTGAGTTGTTAAACGAATAGCACGAACGCCCAACAAAGCGGTTTGGAAAAAAACTGGCTCACGGAACGCATCATCAACTTTTGTTTAACTATTCAGCTTAAGCAACCAGCGCGACGATATAAATTTGGCGACATCAATAACAATGAACTTTTAATTATAAATTTAGCAACGGTTATCGGCCGACGATTTTCAAATGCCGCCACATCGCCAATCCGAACCGTTCCGATTCAAGGCTTTCGCCCGAACTGATTTTCGACCAGGGAATAGGCGACCTGTTTGTAATCCGTACCGCAGGCAACCTGCTGAGCGATATGGAAATGGGAAGCATTGAATATGCCGTAGAACACCTCGGTGTAAAAACGATACTGGTAATGATAAATGGTGTGGTTTATTCATTGGATGACGGAAGGGTGCTGCCATTGGAAACATTTAAAACCTGTTCAAATTAACCCGGCCGCTTGCCTGAAATAGCGGCAGATATGCGCCTTTACTGATTTTAACACAGTCTTGCGGGTGTAAAATTGACCGTTGAATGCAAACTATTCCCTTATTTTGCGCACCATGCAACACACCATTCAATCACGGGCAAAGTGGCGAAGGCTTACAATGCATTCCGGTGTGTGGTTTATTATTGCATCGCTTGTGCTGCAATTACTGCCAGGCTTTTCACCCTACCAGTCAACCTGGCAAGGCCTGCAAATTCCGCTTACACATCATAGCCGTTCGGTAAAACACGATGCCAAAAAAGCATCAGGTAAGCATGATAATAGTGTTTTGATTTCGGAGGAAGGGGAAGAAGGCTTCCGCAAAAAGAAATCTGAGGAACCGGCCTACCTGCAGAATCATACAAGTTATTTACAGGCTGTGGTGCTGAATGCTGTTGAAAACGGCGATTTAAATTCATCACATCAACCCTTCCAAAAAATTCCCTTTTACACCCTATATAGTTGCTGGAAACATCATCTGTCTCTGCCTGCACAGGCTTAATTCCATTGTTTTTTTTAGAATTTCTCTTTTTGCTGTGCTTGCCTGCCTGTAACCGCCTATGCGGATGTAGGCTTAATGGCAATCGCAGCCCTTCACTTTTTCCATCTCTTTACGGAAACATGCCACCTGGATGTTAAGAGTGATATGACCTAATTCAACTACCTACGTTTTTAGTTGGCAAAGCCTGTGCCGGTGCCATTTAATACACCTATGCATTTTTTTCCTAAGGAGTGCCTTTTTCAATTTTCCATTTCCGGAATTTCAAAAAAATCATCGTTTATGATTCGACAACTCATAGTTGCTGCAACAGCAATGCTACTTCTATTTACAGCCTGTAAGCCAAAAGAAAAAGAACAGGTTGAGGCCGCAACATTCCTGGTAACCTCACCCTCCCTCAAAGACACCCTGATCTACCGGGAATACGTATGCCAGATACAATCCATCAACCACATTGAAATGCGCTCGCAGGAAAGGGGCTACCTGCAAAAAATATTTGTAGATGAGGGTCAGTTTGTAAAAAAGGGACAACTGATGTTTCAAATAATGCCTGTTATTTACCAGGCAGAAATGGCAAAAGCCAAGGCCGAAATGAGTTTTGCGGAAATTGAATACAAAAATACCAGGAGCCTGGCCGATCAGAATATTGTATCACCCAACGAACTCGCACTGGCAAAAGCCAAGTTGGATAAGGCCAATGCGGAACTGGCCCTGGCACAGGCGCATCTCGACTTTACAGAGATACGTGCCCCCTTTGATGGGATTATGGACCGCTTACAAAAACGGCTTGGCAGCTTGATTGATGAAGGGGAGTTGCTTACCACGCTCTCTGACAACAGCAAAATGTGGGTGTATTTTAATGTGCCTGAAGTGGAATACCTGAATTATATCCGCAAATCCGCTTCTGACAAAGTAAAAGCCGTGCAACTACAATTGGCCAACAAAGACGTATTTGAACACGATGGAACGGTTGAAACCATTGAAGCCGATTTTAATAATGAAA
>CAYUGH010000010.1:0-13461 GCA_964444195.1 uncultured Chitinophagaceae bacterium | reverse complement strand
GTATTTGAACACGATGGAACGGTTGAAACCATTGAAGCCGATTTTAATAATGAAACCGGGAACATCGCTTTCAGGGCAACCTTCCCCAATCCCAACAGCATCCTTCGCCATGGTGAAACGGGCAATGTGATGATGCCTGTTTCCTTAAAGAAAGCGCTGCTCATTCCGCAAAAAGCAACTTTTGAAATACTGGATAAAAAATATGTGTTTGTGATAGACAAAAACAATGTGGTGCAGTCACGGCAGGTAACGATTGGCGAGGAAATGCCCCACCTGTATGCTGTAGTGGATGGGTTGCAGGAAGGCGAGAAAATTCTGCTGGATGGTTTGCGCAAGGTGAAAAACGGAGATAAGATCAAGTACGACTATGTGCAGCCTCAACAGGTATTTTCAGAATTAAATAGTCTGCATGCGGAATAAAAGGTTTAACCAAACACAAGAAAACACATGTTTAAAAAATTAATACAACGCCCCGTACTGGCGATAGTCATTTCGCTGGTCATTATCTTCCTGGGCGGGCTGGCCATCGTTACGAGGCCAATTTCGCAGTTCCCCGAAATTGCACCACCGCGGGTAATGGTGTTTATTGCATACCCCGGTTCCAGTGCCGATGTATTGGTAAAATCTACCCTTATCCCGCTCGAAAGAGCCATCAACGGTGTACAGGGTATGCAATACATTATTTCGGATGCCACCAGTGCCGGAGAAGCCACTATACAAATTGTTTTTGACCCCGGAACCGATCCTAATGCTGCAGTAGTTAACGTGAAAACAAGAGTTGACCAGGTGATGAACAACCTGCCTCCGCTGGTACAAAGGGAGGGCGTGGTGATTTCGCCCATTCAGCCCAGCATGCTCATGTATGTAAACCTCTTCAGCAAGGATAAAAACGCAGATGAAAAATTTCTCTATAACTATGCCAACGTAAATGTGTTGCCCGAACTGCAAAGGATTAAAGGCATGGGGCGCGCACAGATATTGGGCAGCCGGCAATTTGCCATGCGCATTTGGCTAAAGCCCGATCGCATGAGGGCTTACAATATTTCTACCGAAGAAGTAATGGAGGCCATGAACGAGCAAAGTGTTATCGGGCGGCCGGGCCGTTTGGGCCAGGCCTCGGGCAAAACAGCTCAGTCGCTGGAATACGTGCTCACCTACAAAGGCCGCTTTAATAAGCCTGAAGAATACGAAAACATTATTGTAAAAGCCAACCCCGACGGGGAAATTCTAAAGCTGAAAGATGTAGCCGATGTTGAGCTGGGCAGTGAGTTCTTTGATATCTATTCCAATAAAGATGGGTATCCTGCTGCCTCCATTGTGCTGAAGCAAAATTTTGGCAGTAATGCCAGTAAAGTAATTGAGCAGGTAAAAACAAAACTGGATGAACTCAAAAAAGACTTTCCGCCCGGTATGGATTATGAAATCAACTATGATGTATCCACCTTTGTGGATGCCTCCATTGATAAAGTAATGCATACGCTGCTGGAGGCCTTTATACTGGTGGCTTTGGTGGTATTTATTTTTCTTGGCGACTGGCGTTCTACGTTAATTCCCATCCTGGCAGTACCAGTTTCGCTGATAGGCACTTTCCTGTTTATGCAGCTTTTTGGATTAACCATTAACCTGGTAACCCTTTTTGCACTTGTATTAGCCATTGGTATTGTGGTGGACAATGCCATTGTAGTGGTGGAAGCGGTACATGCCAAAATGCATGATAAAAATTTATCCCCTTTCAACGCGGTAAAAGAGGTATTGGGCGAAATCAGCGGCGCCATCATTGCCATCACGCTTGTAATGACCGCCGTATTTATTCCGGTTGCATTTATGAGTGGTCCCGTTGGTATTTTTTACAGGCAGTTTTCCATTACCATGGCCAGCTCCATTGTACTATCGGGGCTGGTAGCGCTTACGCTTACGCCGGTACTATGCGCCATGATTTTAAAGAATACACATGGCAGGCCCAAAAGCAGATCGCCCATTACCTTATTTATTAATTGGTTTAACAGGCGGTTTGATAAAGTAACAGATGGCTATACCGGTTTGCTTCGGGTGATTGCCAACCGGAGGGTGGTTACCTGGGGAATGCTGCTCGCTTTTTGTGCAGGCATTTATTTTGTAAACAACACGCTTCCATCTGGTTTTATTCCCAACGAAGACCAGGGGATGATCTATGCCATTATTCAAACCCCACCCGGCTCTACACTTGAACGCACCAATGATGTGGCTCGCAAACTGCAAAAGATTGCAGAGGAAGTGGATGGCATCCAGTCGGTTTCTTCACTGGCGGGCTATGAGATACTAACAGAAGGCCGTGGCTCCAATGCCGGAACCTGTTTGATCAACCTGAAAGGCTGGTCGGATCGTAAACATTCGGTGAAGGAAGTAATTGAGGAACTGGAAGAAAAAACAAAAGACATTGGCGCTGTGATTGAATACTTTGAACCACCTGCAGTACCCGGCTATGGTTCATCGGATGGCTTCTCTCTCCGGTTGCTCGATAAAAACACAACCGTGGATTACCAGGAATTTGACCAGGTGAATAAATCCTTTATGGAGGCTTTACAAAAACGCAAGGAGTTAACCGGTTTGTTTACCTTTTTTGCAGCCAACTATCCGCAATACGAACTCATTATTGATAATGAGCTGGCCATGCAAAAAGGTGTATCCATCGGGAAAGCTATGGACAACCTTGACATCCTGCTGGGAAGCACTTATGAACAAGGCTTTGTGCGCTTTGGCAATTTCTTTAAAGTGTACACACAGTCGGCGCCTGAATACAGGAAACTGCCCGGTGATATCCTGAACCTGTTTATAAAAAACAACAGGGATGAAATGGTACCGTACAGTGCTTTTATGACTATGAAGAAAACACAGGGCCCAAATGAAATTACGCGTTTCAACCTCTACACTTCCGCTTCCATTAAAGGGATTCCTGCAAGTGGGTATACAAGTGGCGATGCCATTGATGCCATCAGGCAAACAGCCAAAGAAACGCTGCCTCAAGGCTACGATATAGCATGGGAAGGCCTTTCGTTTGACGAAGCTGCAAGGGGAAATGAAGCCCTGCTCATTTTTATTGTGGTGTTAATTTTCGTGTACCTGTTATTGGCAGCCCAGTATGAAAGCTTTATTATTCCTCTCGCAGTAATCCTCTCATTGCCGGTTGGTGTTTTCGGTTCCTTTCTGTTGTTAAAAATGATGGGGCTGGCCAATGATGTGTATGCCCAAATGGGGCTGATTATGCTGGTAGGTTTATTGGGTAAAAATGCCATTCTTATTGTGGAGTTTGCCGCACAAAAACATGCACAGGGAGCCACTGTACTGGAGGCTGCCATTGAAGGATCAAAAGTTCGTTTCCGCCCAATTCTTATGACCTCCTTTGCTTTTGTGGCAGGGTTAATTCCATTGCTGGCAGCGCATGGGCCGGGCGCTGTGGGAAACAGGACCATTGGCGCATCATCCATGGGAGGCATGCTTTTCGGGACCATCTTCGGCGTACTGATTGTGCCCGGGCTCTACTACATTATGGGTAAGCTGGCTGAAGGCAGAAAGCTCATCCAGGATGAAGATGAGAATCCGTTGAGTGAAGATTATGTGAACAGTTATTCCGATCCCGCAATCATCATTAAACTCAAAAAATTATTGAAACGAAACAAAAACAGAAATGAAAAATAACATAACCGTTAAGTTTTCAGCATTAGTAGTTGCACTTTGTTGTTTATGGTCGTGTAAGATACCTGCCATTACCACCAAAACAGAAAACAAAACAATGCCGGGCAGTTATACCACTTCAACTGATACCGTAAATGCTGCCACCATACAGTGGAGGAACTATTTTAACGATCCTCAACTTATAGCCATTATTGATACGGCTTTGAAAAATAACCAGGAACTGAATATTGCGCTGCAGGAAATTGAAATGGGCAAGAATGAGATACATGCGCGCAAAGGTGAATACAAGCCTTTTGTGCAGGGAGGCGGTGCCATGGGTTTTGAAAAAAGTGGGGAATACACCCGTAATGGCGCAGTAGATGAGCAGCTTGAAATTAAACCGGGTCAGGCATTTCCCAAGCCACTTCCCGATTTTATGTTTGGGTTATCCGCCTCATGGGAACTGGACGTATGGAAAAAGCTGCACAATGCAAAGAAGGTTGCTGTGATGGAATATTTATCTACCATAGAAGGCCGGAATTTTATGGTTACCAATTTAATTTCAGAAATCGCAGGGTCTTACTACGAGCTGCTGGCATTGGATAACCTGCTGGATATTCTTCACCAGAATATCGACATTCAAACCAACGCTTTGTCAGTGATCCGGTTAGAAAAAGAGGCGGCTAAAGTATCGCAGCTTGCGGTTAACCGGTTTGAAGCGCAACTGCTTCATACCCAAAATTTGCAATATGAAATTAAACAGCGCATTATTGAAACGGAGAACAGGATCCATTTTTTAACAGGAAGTTTTCCGCAACATATACCAAGAAATACGGCTGGGTTTGCACAGGTGATGCCCGATCTGGTAAAAACAGGTATTCCATCGCAATTACTTATAAACCGCCCCGATCTGAGGCAGGCTGAGCTTGAAGTAGCTGCAACCAAATTAAATGTGCAGGTGGCCAAAGCAAATTTTTATCCATCGTTCCGTATTACGGCTGCTGCAGGCATACAGTCCTTCAACCCCGTGTACCTGGTAAACCCTGTATCCATTTTATACAACCTGGCAGGCGAAATGATGGTTCCTATCATCAATAGAAATGCTATTGAGGCAACCTATAAAAATGCCAATGCAAAGCAAATTCAGGCAGTTTACCAATATGAGCGTAGTATTTTAAATGCGCATATCGAGGTAATGAACCAGCTTTCGAAGATGGAGAATTATTCAAAAAGCTATGAAACAAAAACAAAGGAAGTGGATATACTCAGCCAATCCATTGGTATTTCCAATAGCTTATACAGGTCGGCACGGGCCGATTATATGGAGGTGCTCCTTACGCAGCGCGAAGCGCTGGAGTCAAGAATTGAATTAACTGAGATACAGCTTACGCAAATTCTTGCAAAAGTGCAATTGTATAAGGCGCTGGGTGGCGGATGGAATTAGTGATGGTAACCGGTTATTCTTTTAAGGACTAGGAAATTTGCCACCAGTTGCACTGTCACGTTTTTATTATGTGGCAGTGCAGTTGGTGGCAGTAGTTTGAAGTTATTTTTAATGGCCATGTTCGCCCGTGTTGGTCATTGTTGCTAAAACAAAAAATGCTCCCTTTACCACAATTTTTGCATCCTTTGGTATTCTTTTCAGCAAAGTAATTTCTGTGTAACCCACATCGGTTGTTCCTTTGGCAACCGGTATTTTTTCAAAGGTCATTCCTGCTTCCTCCTTATGATTATCTTCCTTCTGTTTTATATTGTCTTTGCCCGCTTCCTGGTGTTCATCTTCAGTATGTTTGCCTGTAAGCATAAAAATGTAATCCAGCCCGGCAATTGTTACAACAGCATCAGAAGGTACCGCAGGAGCTGTGGCTTTTTCCAAACTGATAACGGCGGTAATATTCATTCCATCAATCAAGCCGGTTTTTTCTCCCTGCACCCTTGCATGAACGGAAACAGCTTTGCTTTCTCCTTCGAATGACGAGCCCAACGAAAATATTTGTGCATCATACTCTTTACCCGGGTTATTAGTCAATGTAAAATGTATGAGCTGGTTGTTTTTCAGTTTAGGTAAATCCTTTTCATACACAAACAAGTCAAGATGCAACTGGCTGTTGTCAACTATTTCAGCTACTGCTGTGCTTACATCAATATAACTGCCCATCTGCACTTTTACATCACTTACCACACCGCTAATGGGAGTTGTGATTGATAAAACAGAGATCAGTTTACCATTTGAAAGATTGCCGGGGTTGATGCCCATCAGTCGGATTTGCTGCTCATAGGTTGATTTTGCCGTACGCAAAGTTTTTAATTCTGTTTCGGCTGACTGTAAATTTTTCAGCGCCCCTGCATTGCCTTCATTCAATTCTTTTTGCCGCGTTACTTCCAGTTCAGCCAAACCAATTTTTGCACTTACATTCAGATAATCACTTTGCACCTGAACAAATTCAGGATTGGCAACGGTGGCTATAACCTGCCCTTTTTTTACCGTATTACCGGGCTGTACCAATAACGATCTGATCACTCCGCTATACATTGAATTTACACTTGCTTTATTCTGGTTGGGAACTTTTAATACACCGTTTGTTTTGAGTGAAGCGGTTAATTGTTTATCCTCAATAACGCCCAACTCAATACCTATACTTTTCATTTGCGCCTCAGTAAGTGTTGCAGTATTTTGGATTTCATGTCCTTCCTCGTGTCCTTCCTCGTGTTCGGTGGCATTAGGTTCGGCTGTTCCATCATTACCACAGGAAAGTAACGCATTTATTGCGATGAGCACGATGACAATTATAAAATGTATTTTCATTGGTTTTGTTTTACTGGTTGATGTAATAGTTATACTGGATAGCAGAATGGTTGTAAGCATTCAGGTTATCCAAATAATTTTTTTGAATTTCAATTGCCTGTGAGAGAAACTGGGATAGTTCAGCAAAGCTGATTTCACCGGCACGGTATGCCAGCGATGCTGCTTTAATAATTTCCCCTGCCTGTTTCAATCCTGTTGTTTCATAGAAATTCAACAGCTTTGTATTCTTTGCCACTTCCTGCTGCATTTGCATTTGCATGGTCGTTAATTTCTGCTTCTCATATTCATATTGTCTTTGCTGCACTTCCATGCCGGCTTCTGCCACTTTCACTTTATTACGGAATGCACTTGCACCAAACAGTGGAAATGCTGCGGTAACAGAAAACCCTGAGAACGGGTCGTTTGCTCCCCACAAACGCTGACTAAAGAACCTTCCGGAAAATTCAGGTTTGTTTTCCTTTTTTATTACGCCGATCCCTGCATTGGCAATACTGATGCTTTGTGATTGTAAAGCAAGTACCGGATGCGTACTGTCATTCGCTGTTCCAGGCATTGTTAATTTTTCCAATGGCATCATTACAGGCAACAGTATGTCGGTTGTGTTTAGCAATTGCATGAATGATTGTTGCTGAATCATGATATCATAACTCAATTGAGCAATAAAAACCTGTAATTCATTCATCCGTACATTGGCGGCAATACTGTCTAATCCCGGGCTGTCGCCGGTTTTCACTTTCAATTTTGCTGCTTCACTCAATGATTTGTAAATGCTATCCAACCGGTGATAGAGTTGTTGCTTATCCTGCAGGTACCAAAGCTGGTAATAAACGGTTCTTACCTCCTTCTTAATATCCAGGTCAATAACACCGGTATTTGCCTGGTGGTATTTCAACTGCTCGCTGTACAGGTTTTTTTGTGCTTTGTTCAAGCCCGGCCATGCAATACTTTGTGATACCCCAATTTTTAATATACCGGCATTATCGCTTGGCCGCATATCTTCATTTTCCGCAAATACACCGGTTTTAGAAAAAGCTGTTGCTGTTTTTATTTGCGCTTCCCCTTTATTGATTTGCAGGTTGTTTACTTCATACAACAGATTATTTTTTGCCAGTGTAATGGCCTCATCAATACTTACTCGTTTTATATTGGGCTGCTGAGCATTTGCATTATTTGAAAATGTCAGCATCAGGATACCTGCAATAATTAGTGCTACAGGTTTCCCGCCAGGGCGAACAGGCATTGTTGTTTTTTGTTTTGATGAAAAAATAATATAGAGCAGCGGCAGTACAACTAAGGTTAAAAAGGTAGCCGTAATCAGCCCGCCAATAACCACTGTCGCCAATGGTTTTTGTACTTCTGCGCCTGCACCCGTTGAGAGTGCCATTGGTATAAAACCCAAAGCTGCGACCGATGCGGTCATTAATACAGGACGTAAGCGGATTTTAGTTCCTTCAAACACTCTTTGCAGGATGTCTTTTACTCCGTCTTTTTCCAATTGATTAAATGTGCTGATTAATACAATACCGTTTAACACCGCTACACCAAACAAAGCAATAAAACCAACACCTGCTGAAATGCTAAAAGGCATTCCCCTTAGTAATAATGCAAATACACCACCGATTGCACTCATAGGAATTGCTGTGTAGATCAGTAAGGCTTCTTTTATAGAACCGAAGGTGAAATAGAGTAAGAAGAAAATCAAAGCCAATGCAACAGGTACGGCGATTTTTAATCTTGCAGACGCTTCCTGCAGGTTCTCAAACGTGCCACCATAAGTATAATAATAAGCGGTGGGGAGAATTTTGGCGGCATTCAGTTTTTCCTGTATTTCAGTTACCACACTTTGCACATCACGATCCTTTACATTGAAGCCAACAACAATTCTTCGCTTTCCTTCTTCACGGCTTATCTGTGCAGGGCCTTCTTTGAATGAAACGGATGCTACCTGTGATAAAGGTATTTGGTTACCGTCATTGGTTGCCACAAATAAGTTGCTTACGTCATCAATGGATGTCCTGCTTGCACTGTCCAATCTTACTACTAAATCAAATTTTCGTTCGTTTTCAAAAACCACGCCGGCAGCTTCACCTGCAAAAGCTGTGCTGATGGTATGATTGATGTCTTCAATATTCAATCCATAACCTGCAATCCTCGCCCTGTCGTATTGAATAGTAATTTGCGGTAAGCCGGTCGTTCTTTCTACCTGTGGTTCTGTTGCGCCTTTTACTGATTGTACTATTTGCGCAACCTTTGGGGCCAATGACGCCAATGTATCAATGTTTTCTCCGAATATTTTTATAGCAACGTCCTGCCGCACACCTGTCATCAGTTCATTAAAGCGCATTTGTATGGGTTGTGATGCTTCAAAGAATACACCGGGTATCACTTCTAATTTTTCAAGCATTATTGCCGCCAGCTTATTATAGTCTTTTGTAGTTGTCCATTCACTTTTGGGTTTCAGCATAATGACAAGGTCGGAGGCTTCCGGTGGCATGGGATCAGTGGGCACTTCCGCACTTCCCGTTTTGCCAACCACCATTTTTACTTCAGGAAATGATCTTATGATACGGCTTGCCTGCATAGATGTTTCCACACTTTGCGTTAAGGATGTTCCCTGTGGCAAGATGCAGTGAAAAGCATAATCACCTTCCTGCAACTGAGGAATAAATTCTCCACCCATCCTGCTAAACATAACAATCGCCAATACCAGCAATCCAACTGCTGCTCCCACAACTGCATACTTCATGCTGATAGCCCATCGGATAAGAGGTGTATATAAACGCTGAAAGAGATCCATCAGCTTATCGGAAATATTTCTTTTGTGAGTTGTTTTCTTTGAAAGAAATAATGCCGACATCATTGGAATATATGTAAGCGAAAGTATCAATGCCCCTAAAATGGCAAAGCCTACTGTTTGCGCCATTGGCCGGAACATCTTGCCTTCAATGCCAACCAAAGTGAGGATGGGTATGTAAACGATGAGAATGATTATTTCACCAAAAGCAGCGCTGTTTCTTATTTTCGAAGCTGACTGATATACTTCTTCATCCATTTCTGATTGAGTAAGCCTGATCGCTGATTTTCTTAACCCCAAATGATGCAATGTTGCTTCAACTATAATTACGGCTCCGTCAACTATTAACCCGAAATCAATGGCGCCCAAACTCATCAGGTTTGCACTTACACCAAATAATCGCATCATCCCCAATGCAAATAGCATTGACAACGGAATAGCAGAAGCCACAATCAGGCCGGCCCGAATATTCCCCAAAAACAGGATCAGCACAAGTATTACAATCAATGCTCCTTCAACCAGGTTGGTTTTTACTGTTCCTACAGCACGTTCTACCAAACTTGTCCTGTCTATATAAGGTTCTATTTCTACATCTGCCGGTAAAGCCTTTTTAATAGATTCCATCTTGCCCTTCACCCTTTCTACCACAGCAGCACTGTTCGCACCTTTCAGCATCATCACAATTCCGCCTACCACTTCTTTTTCTCCGTTGTAGGTAACAGCTCCGTAACGTACTGCATTGCCTAACCCAATTTCTGCCACATCCTTTACTAAAACAGGAATATCATTTACTTTTTTAATGACGATATTTTTTATATCATCTATTGAGCTGATCAAGCCAATCCCCCTGATAAAATAGGCATGGGGCTTTTTGTCGATGTATGCACCGCCTGTATTTTCATTATTCTTTTGCAATGCGGAAAAGATTTCAGCAATGGTTACGTTCATTGCTTTAAGACGATAAGGATTTACAGCTACCTCATACTGTTTCAGCAATCCGCCAAAACTGTTTACTTCCGCTACACCGGGAGTGCCATAGAGTTGTCTTGCCACAATCCAATCCTGCATGGTACGCAAATCCATAGCGGAATATTTGTTTTCTGCGCCTTTTTTTGGGTGAATGATGTACTGGTATATTTCACCCAACCCGGTACTAACGGGAGCCAGTTCCGGTGTTCCTAATCCCCTGGGGATTTTTTCTTCAGCCTCTTTAAGTTTTTCATTGATTAGCTGGCGGGCAAAATAAATATCAACGTCATCATGAAATACAACAGTGATTACCGACAGGCCAAACCTTGAAATGGAACGCATTTCCTCCAAATCGGGAAGATTGGCAAGACTTTGTTCAATAGGATAAGTAACTAATTGTTCTGTTTCCTGTGCAGCCAGTGTTGGAGTGAGCGTTATTATCTGTACCTGGTTATTGGTAATATCCGGTACAGCATCAAGGGGTAGTTTGGCGGCGCTCCATACACCCCAAATAATGAGTGCCAGCGTCATTAACCCAATAACAAGTTTATGTTTAATGCTGAAATGAATTATTTTATTGAGCATGATAGGTTTTCTATTTGGTTATATACCTGTAGAGATGGTATATCCTTTTGGCAATAGATGCTAAATGAATGGCACATCATAGTGCTATTGAAATGATTTTAATTACTCTCAATCTTAAAAGTTGTGTATCCTTTTTAGATTAATTTATATTACCCCTTTTGCAAAGGGTAATGAATGATAAAAGCAGTACATGCCATGTATGGCTATGCAGCAATTTTAATGAAAGTAGTAATTAAGATAACTGAGGCGGCTGCCAGATAGAAGAGGAAACTTCGGATTTAAAGGCTACATCAAAAAGAGAATATTTTGTTGACTGAAAGGCAACATGTGTAGCCTGTGCTTTTGCAAAGGGTGTAAAAAATACTGAAGTAGCGCAGCAGGCACAAGAGCAGAACGGGCTACATTTTTCTGCATTGTGGTTATGTTGCCGGTGGTCATCTGCCGCTGAAAATTTTGCTTCTGTCTTTATATTGCATTCCGTACTGTCGCTGCATGGAAGACATGTCATACAGAGCATTGCAAAGGATAGTATGAAGAAGAAGACTTTCACCGGGGGCAAAGATAAGCAAAGAAATGATTTTTTGTTGGTGGCGTTGAATGTCGGGTTCAATTCAAATTCTCGCCAGGCAATGCCGCCGTTGGGCTAATGTACCGCTTAAACTTACCTGTTAAAAAATAGTGGCATTCAGCTTGTACAGCCTGCGGCTGATGGTTTCCTGCGTGGGCGCACATCCTGCAGGATAGTTGATATTCGATGTCGGGAGTAGAACTAACGCACAGTTCCCTTCTTAGGTCGGGGAACTGTGCTGGTAATGAATGATTTTATCTATTAAGCAATTATCGAATGTAAGAATTTGGGCTACTTGGGCTTATAGGAGATGCGGGTGATAACACCCGCATTGGCGGCGTTGGGTGGCGGATGGAATTAGCGAAGGCCATTT
Organism: uncultured Chitinophagaceae bacterium; assembly: GCA_964444195.1. Classification (GTDB taxonomy): domain Bacteria; phylum Bacteroidota; class Bacteroidia; order Chitinophagales; family Chitinophagaceae; genus Phnomibacter. The sequence continues at coordinate 1,715 of CAYUGH010000010.1, read as the reverse complement.
TTAAAACGCGCCCGGCCCATCCAAATGGGTCGGGTGTGTTTTTATTCAGCCATGCTTTCAAGTTTTAAGGTAATTTTCGCGATCGTTATTGATTTTTCAAATGCACCTTTGCCGCTTTCCAGCAGGCTATTCCTTCCTCTTAAATGGTTGATTGAGCCTGCAGAAAAGGCATACGTGCCGCATTCATGCATTTAAAAATCAATGATAGATGAACAAGCTTTTTTATAGCACTTTATTATGCTTTACCCTTTTTTCGCTGGTACAGCCCGCCATTTCACAGGACACAAAAGACCTGAAAGTAAACCTCGACAGCACCGGCAGGCATTTTGTACAATTTACCTTTTTAAACCAGGTTTGGCTGCGGTATAACGAAAGCAACCCAGGCACCACGGTAGAAGGGGTTGCTAAAAACAACACGTTTGATATTGGTTTAAGGCGCACAAGGTTCCAGGTCATCGCCCCCATTTCGGACCGGGTAATGTTTTATGGCCAGTTGGGCATGAATAATTTCAACAGCCAATACAACAGCGCCAATGGAAACCGTAAAACCGCTTTCTTTATCCACGATGCGCTCGGTGAATACAAGGTTTCCAAACAAAACCAGTTGAAAATTGGCGCCGGGCTAACCATTGCCAACGGGCTTTCAAGGTTTTCACAGCCTTCTGTCGGAACCATTATGACGCTCGATGTGCCGGTATTTGCGCAGGCAACGGTTGACCAAACGGATCTATTCAGCCGTAAACTTAGTTTGTATGCACGCGGGCAGGTTGGGCATCTCGATTACCGCGTGGCTTTAACCGATCCTTTCCCCATTACTTCAAACGGAAACACGGTTCCTCCCATTGCTGCTTACGCCAATTTTTCGCCGCTTGATCATAAAAAGCAGTTTCAAACCTACCTCGCCTGGCAGTTTTTTGAGCATGAGCAGCACCTGACTCCCTATATGACGGGAACTTACCTGGGAACGAAAAAGGTGTTCAACATTGCCGTTGGTGCCATTCACCAGGAAAATGCCATGTGGAAAACAGGGGCGCATAACGACACTGTTTTACAAAACATGACGCATTGTGCGGTGGAATCCTTTCTCGATATGCCTGTAAACAAGGCAAAGGGCTCAGCCATATCGGCCTACGCAGGATATTTTAATATGAATTACGGTGCTAATTTCCTGCGGAATAACGGCATTATGAACCCGGCAAACGGCACGGACCCTGCTTATACTTCGGCTATGCAAGGGCAGGGCCCCACCTTTGGAAATGCTTTTCCGATGTTTGGAACCGGGCAAACGGTTTATACGCAGTTCGGGTATTTGCTTCCTTCAAAAAATTTAAAAGCCACCCGGTTTATGCCTTACGCTTCGGCCACTTATTCCAAATTCGACAGGCTGCAGGGGGAGAAAACCTTTGTTAGCAACCTTGGCATCAATGCGATGATCAATGGCCACAAATCAAAAATTTCGCTGGATTGGCAAACAAGGCCAACCTACACCGATATTGCAGGAAAGATCAGTTCAGGCGCGAGGAAGAATAGCGTAACCATGCAATACCAAATATTCTTTTAAAGGGCCATCCCATTTGCAAGGATTGCCCCCTGTTGCAAGATAACGCTGCTGGCGATACCTGCGAAAAGCTATGTTTATTTCCGTTGGGGTTCCTTCCACCAACGTCTCCGGCACGGGACGTTGCGCGACAACTCTTCACACCTAACTATTTAGC
>CAYUGH010000009.1:0-82238 GCA_964444195.1 uncultured Chitinophagaceae bacterium | reverse complement strand
CGCTTCCAGGCCTATCAAATACTGATTTTTGAGGTTTGTCGGACAATAATGATTTACTATTTGAGATTTGAAATTTGGCCTTCAACTAATTCCAGCCAAATTCCCACACTTCCACAAATTCACTCATTCCCTTCCCCTTTCACTGTATCAGCCCCCTTGCATTCGTAGCAAAAATCTTTACTGCGATGGCCAGCAGCACTACCCCGAAAAATTTGCGCACGGCCAGCAACCCGGCAGGGCCAAGCAGCCGCTGAATAAAATCAAGCGATTTGAGCGTTAGAAATATAACGACCAGGTTACCAAGGATACCCGCCAGCACCACCCATTCCGAAAAGTTGGCGCGAAGCGAAATAATGGTGGTCAGCGTTCCGCTACCGGCAATCAGCGGAAAAGCAATGGGCACAACGGTTCCGCTTTTAGCATCGCCATCGCTTTTAAAAAACTCAACCCCCAGCACCATTTCAAGCCCTAGTATGAAAATGACGATACTACCCCCCACGGCAAAAGATTTTACATCAATGCCCAACACCCCGAGGAACTTTTCACCCAAAAATAAAAACAGGATCATAAGCATGCCACTGATCAGCGTGGCCCGCCATTCGCGGATGCCGCCCATTTTACTCTTTAAACCAATGAGTAAGGGAACCGAACCAATAATATCAATCACGGCGAATAGCGTGAATGTAACCGTAAGAAAAGCATCCCATGAAAAATTCATGCCTCAAAAGTAGGTGGATAACCCTCAAACAAAAAAAGAGGCCGGTTCTATCCGACCTCCCTGTTTTAATGGTTTTTGTACCATCATTGGTGTGTGTAGATGCAGTAGGGTTAAAAAATCATCTAATCATTGCAATATTGCTTTATTAAAGCCCGCCAAACAATACCCAATGCAGGGTATTTTGCTCCGTTGGGTTATAGGTTTGACCCTTTCCCACCTAAAAAGTTTAAACAATTTTCTCTACTTCCCGCAATTCCCATGTCCTGATCCTTATTCAGCCATACTTTTACAAGCTGCATATGTCTTACGTTTTATCTCTTTCCCAGTTGCTCAATTTGGTGCAGGATGCCATTGATGCCCAATTTTTCGGGCAGGCTTTTTGGGTGCGCTGCGAGGTAACGGATGTAAAACGATACGATGCCAAAAACTGGTGCTTCTGTAAATTCCTTGAGAAAAAAGGCGGTCAGGTGGTGGCCGAAACCCCGGGCGTTTTTTGGCAACAGGGTTACCTGCATATCCGCCGTTTCGAGCAGGCTATTGGCCGCAAGTTTGAAAACGGCATAGAGATTAGCGCGCTGGCAACGGTAAAATTTCATCCCAAATTCGGGTTCAAACTCGAGATCATTGAAATTGACCTGAGTTTTTCGCTCGGGCAAATGGAACTGGCAAGGCAGGAAACCATCAGGAGATTGCTGGACGAATACCCGGGCATCATCCGGCAGGAAGATGACCTGTTTTTCACCCCCAACAACCAGCATCCGCTGCCACAGATCATTCAGCGGGTAGCGCTTATAACCGCCAACCATAGCGATGGCCAGCGCGATTTTATACAGGAGCTGACACATAACGCGCATGGGTACCCGTTCCGCATCACGGGCCTTTACACGACTATCCAGGGCGAAACGGCACCGGGGCTGATTGTAAAACAATTTGAGCAAATTGCCCACCGTGCGCATTTGTTTGATGTGGTGGTACTGGTAAGGGGCGGGGGCTCGCAAACCGACCTTAAACCTTTTGATGACTACGAACTGGCCAAAACCATTGCGCTGTTTCCCGTGCCGGTGCTCACAGGTATTGGTCACGACCGCAACACCAGCATTGCCGACCTTATGGCCCGGCAGCACAAGGTTCCCACCAAAGTGGCAGCAGCCATTGTGGACCACAACCTGCATGCCGAACAGGATATACTTAACCTGAAAAACAGGCTCGAAGAAACGGTGAATGATCTGTTGGAAGAAAAAAGGCGCCGGCTTGAACAACATGCGCAGCAAATGATTTGGATGCTGCCCAACCGCATAGCCGTGCGCAGGCAAAGGCTGCAGCTTTGGGAAAACAGCCTGTTGCCGCTGGGCAAACGGATACTGCACAACCACAACAAAAACGTAGAGGAACTTCAAACCCGGATGGATCATTCCGTTTCGCGGTTTATAAAAATGCAACGGGATAAACTGGGCATGCAGACACGCCTGATTGAACAGGCAGACCCAAAAACCATTTTACAGAAAGGCTTTGCGATGGTGGAACAGGATGGTAAAATCCTGACTGATCTTTTGCAGGTTGATCCCCGTAAAAAGCTAACTACAAAAATGGCACAGGGCCAAATTGAAAGTACAATTGAAAACATTGAATACCATGAAGGAACAAATGACATTTGACAAGGCCTATGCCGGCATTGAGGAGATTGTACAGCAAATTGAAAATGAAGCCATTCCGCTTGACCAATTGGCGGAAAAGGTGAAAAAGGCTAAGGAGTTAATTGCTTTTTGCAATGAGAAGTTGAGGAATATAGAGGCGGAGTTGAAGGCAAATCCGACAGAAAGTGCGTGAAGGAGGATTTGGATAGGGGACGACATTTTGCGGCTTGGCAGTGACGGACTTAGAAGCAGAAAACTGTTCGCCCATCACAAATGTCAATAGAAAGCACTTCCATTTCTTTACGCATTGAACACGCCTTTTTCAACCCCTTGTTACCGGAATGTGGCATTTTTTCGTAGTTAGGTCAATCGTTTTATTTCTTCCGCAATTTGCCCAACTACTTCCCCGTTTTTTATCTTGTCGTCAATGCTGAATACTATGAAGACATGTCCACCAAACTTAGCGGTGAAATCTGCAAAGCTTGCCTTCATTCTCTCTGTCGCCGAATAGTTGCCGAAATTAGCTGTTGCTGTTACAGGCTTTATTTGAATACCAAATGCTTTTTCTCCAACCCATCCTAAATAATCAATATCTCCTGCATGGTCAAGTTCTGAATCGCTTTCTTCAAAACTAATATTTGGAAACACTTTAGCCAGGTTATCTTCAATAACTGATTTTTCTCTGACAAAACCATCATAGGTACGATTTATTGTTAAGTTGAAAATGTAATCAACGCAGTCTTGTAAGGTTAGCTGATTAAATGCTTCTGTCCATTCGGGGATTACAATTTCTTTGATTTTTACATAGAGCCGTTCACCTAATTCCTCAAGATTTTCTTTTGTGATTCTTGAAGGAGCCTTTCCATCGGTTTGAGCATTTTCAAAATACCATTGCTGCCATTGTTCAAATGTTTTGGGCTGGCATTCCCTAATAAGAGCCATAACAGTACCAACTTTATTAGGTCTGGAAAGTTGGTAGGTCTGTGTAGCATAATTTAATACTTTTTCTTTCTTCCCGAACTCTTTTGAATAACGTTTAATTACTGGCCTGGGCATTTGCTTCTTTAAAAAGTGTGATGAATTTTTCTTTGTATTTGAAATCTATTTTACTGTCAACCAGTACCAAACGATTTTTGATTAAGTGGGCATTGATAAATGTTTTATTTTCAAGATAAAGGTAACAGAGCAAATTATCTTCACCATCATACTTTACGTTATCATACCTTAGAAATACTCTTTTCCCTTTCGTTTTGTCAAGCAAAAAAGTAGTTGCCTTGCCATTAATTATTGGGTCTTCCTTTATGCCAATAAGTTTAACAGTAAGGTCATTGCTCAATCTTAGCTTTTCAGGACTTATTACTTCTTTGACTGTAAAAAATTCTTCTCTTTGAGTTGAGCTTTCCTTGTCAATTTTAGAACCGAACTGTAATTTTTTCGGGTCAATTTTTTTGTCAAGGGTATGAGGATCTTTAAAAATGTAGGGAAGTTTTTGAATTTCTCTTTCAAGGTCTGTCCCGGTAGCTATCGGGGTTTGTTGTTCTACAAATTCAAATGAAGTTCCATGAATGTCCTTTTGATTTGTTCCCAATTTTTGTTTTAAGATGGGAATAAATTCTGGGTTGATTTCATAACCAATAGAATTTCTTCCTAAATTTCTTGCAGCAAGATTTGTTGTACCACTTCCGGCAAAAGGGTCGAGAACCGTATCCCCGGCAAACGCAAACATTTTAATTAACCGTTTTGGTAGCTCTTCAGGAAACATTGCAATGTGATTGTCTTGTCTTGCGCCTGCAAAATTCCAGTGCCCCGCAAAATAGGTGTTCCATTCTTCTGCAGTCATTTTTGATAACTCCTTATTTTCTTTTGTTGGTTTTGGAGCATCACCTAACTTTTTGAAGATTAAAACAAACTCGTAATCCAATTTAAGAATACCGTTTCGTGGATATGGGTAAGAACCCATTTGCACACCGCCTCCTGTTGTATTAGATGTTGTTACCTTTTGCCAAATAATTGCACCCATATAATCAAAGCCCACATTCTCACAAAACTTTATTATTTCTTCTCTTATTGGAATAACTTTATAACGTCCATAATAAACAGCACGGGCAAACTGGTCGCCAATATTTACACAAAGTCTGCACCCATTATAAAGCACACGATAACATTCCTTCCAAACCAAATTAAGGTTATTGATATATTCTTCGTAAGTGTGATGGTAACCTATTTGCGTGTCTGTTCCATAATCTTTAAGCTGCCAATATGGGGGGGAAGTAATTGCAAGATGAACCGAATTGTCTGCCAGTTCACTCATTTGCCTGCTATCTCCGTTAATTATTTTATGATGGGTCTTCAATGTATTTGTCTGTTTTCTACAAATTTAAGTAAAACAGTCATAAGAGGAGGAACGGTTATGCAATCTGCGGCCAAAAGGATCCTCGTGCCAAACCTTCCTGCCCCCCATTTTTCCCGATACCCCTTCCCCAGTTCCCGATATCGAAATAGCCAGATTGCCTAACCGCTTACCTTCGCGCAACTTTTTTGGATACAATTTTGACTAAACATACCATTCATATTGCGCTTGTTGGCAACCCGAACAGCGGAAAAACCAGCCTTTTCAACAGCCTCACGGGGCTCAACCAAAAGGTGGGCAACTTTCCGGGGGTAACGGTCGATAAAAAAACCGGCGAATTCGAAATTTCCGGCCAGCTACACGCCCATGTAACCGACCTGCCGGGAACTTACAGCCTGTATCCCCGCCGCGCCGATGAATGGGTCGCCTACCGGGTGTTGCTTGGCCAGGACCCGGAAACCAAACCCGAAATGGTGATTTTGGTGGCCGATGCCAGCAACCTGAAACGAAACCTGCTGTTCGCCAGCCAGATTCTCGACTTGAAAATTCCGGTGGTGATTGCGCTCACCATGATGGACCTGGCACGCAAAAAAGGTACCCAGATTGACCTTGAAGGGCTGGAGCTGGAACTTGGAGTGCCCGTGGTATCGGTAAATCCACGAAAAGGAAAGGGCATTTCCGAACTGAAAAAGGCGGTTGACCTGGTGGCTACCAACCATAACCCCAGCCCGCATTACGATTTTATCGACAACCTGGCGCTGGCCCCAAATCCCATCCACGACCTCAAAAAGATTTTCCCGGACTTTCATCCATATACCGCCCTCCATTACCTGATGCACCATGAGTCGTTTGACCTGGAGGCGGGTGTGCAGGAGAAAATTGAGCAATGCGAAACCAGGAACGGTTTTAACCCCACCAAAACCCAGGCGCAGGAAGTAATGCAGCGGTACCAGCGCATCAGGCAGGTAATGCATAAAAATGTGGTGGAGGCCGATCCGCTGGCGCGCAAAATCCGCAGCGACCAGTTAGACAATCTTTTGCTCCACAGGGTTTGGGGTTATATCATCATGCTGGCGGTTTTGTTCCTTTTGTTCCAGAGTATTTTCTGGCTGGCGCAATACCCTATGGACCTGATTGACAGTACTTTCAGCAGCTTGCAGGGCTGGCTGGGCAATGCCTTACCCGCAACCTGGTGGGCCGACCTTATTGTAAACGGAATCGTAGCAGGATTGGGGGGTATCGTCATTTTTATTCCCCAAATCATGATCCTGTTTGGCATCATCACCCTGCTGGAAGACAGCGGGTATATGGCCCGCATCAGTTTTTTAACCGATAAGCTCATGCGCAAAGTGGGGCTCAACGGCAAAAGCGTAATGCCTATGATCAGCGGGTTTGCCTGCGCGGTACCCGCCATTATGAGCGCCCGCAATATTGAAAATCAGAAGGAACGGCTTCTTACTATCCTTATTACCCCGCTTATGAGTTGCAGCGCCAGGTTGCCCGTTTTTACCATCCTCATTGCGCTTATTATTCCCAACCACTATTACCTGGGTTTCCTGAGTGTACAGGGGCTGGTGATGATGGGGCTCTATATTTTTGGAACAGTGGTGGCGCTGATGGTTGCCTGGGTGGCCAAATGGTTTATCAGCCTCAAAGAAAAAAGCTATTTCATACTTGAACTACCGGTGTACCGCCCACCCCGCTGGAAAAATGCCGGGATCACTATGGTGGAAAAGGCCCGGATATTTGTAACCGAGGCAGGCAAGATCATCATGATCATCAGCCTCGTGCTTTGGTTTCTCAGCTCATTCGGCCCGGGCAACCGGATGGAAGAGGTCGAAAAAAAATATACCGCCCAAATACAGGCCAGCCACGGCAATGAGGACGAACTTGCTCACAGGCTGGCCGGTGAAAAACTCGAAAACAGCTATGCCGGCATCATGGGTAAGGCCATCGAACCTGTTATCCGGCCGCTTGGCTACGACTGGAAAATAGGTATTGCGCTGATCACCTCCTTTGCCGCCCGCGAGGTTTTTGTAGGCACTATGGCCACTTTGTACAGCGTGGGCGCAGAAGCCAGCGAAAACGATCAGACCCTACGCGATAAAATGCAATCGGCCACACGGCCCGATGGAACCAAGGTGTACACCCTTGCCACCGGCATGAGCCTGATGGTTTTTTACCTGCTGGCCATGCAGTGCATGAGTACGCTTGCCATCGTAAAACGCGAAACCAAAAGCTGGAAATGGCCGATGATACAGTTGGGATACATGACCGCACTGGCTTATTTTTTTAGCTGGATCACTTACCAGGTGTTTAGCTAATACAAAAGGCGCAGCCATATTTACGACTGCGCCATTAATTCATTTACCAATCAGCTTTTATTCTCCTGGCCTTTGCGCGGGCTGTTGCTCGATATAAGCCTTTTCAGCCTTGTGCGCCTGTACCAGCCCAAGCCCTGCACCAATGGCAATCAAAGCAAAGTAGATAGCCTCGGGATCGTGCCAATGGCTCAGCCTGTCAATGAAATATGCTATCAACATACCGGTACCTGCGCCAATCATCAGCAGCCCCCATTTATAATAGCGGTAAGGGGTAGGCTTGGCAGAATGAAGCCTGGGGTTCATTCCCCGCTCAATCATACCAAGGTTTTCGCGGCTGCGATAGTAGGCTACAGCGGTAATCATCAGCGCTGCTGATACAAATAATGTAATCGGGATAAAAACTTCTCCGTTCATAAAATTTAATTTTTAAGTGTGTTTTTTGAATGTCTGTGTGTGGTGTGCCGACATATAAGACTACGCGCTTTTCATGCAGGTTACAGCCAAAGGCAATTTTTTATTTGAAATTTGAAGATTTGAAATTCCCCGACCACCCTCCTTTGTTATTCCTTATTATTTATTCTTTATTTCTTCTTTCCCCCTTCCTTATTCCTAATTCCTTATTCCTTATTCCTTATTCCTAATTCCTTATTCCTAATTCCTAATTCCTTATTCCTTATTCCTTGTTCCTTATTCCTTATTCCTTATTTCCCTCCCCCCGTAACCTCCCTACCTTTACCTGCGTCTTATGCTCCAGAATTATGCAAACGCCCCCCACCGACAGGGAATTGATCACACAGGTATTGCAGGGAAGTCAACATTCCTTTGCCATACTGGTAGAGCGGTACCGGAACATGGTATTCACTGTGGCGTTCCGTTTGGTAAATAACCGGGAAGATGCCGAGGAACTGGCCCAAAGCGCCTTTGTAAAAGCATACCGAAGCCTGGCCGATTACCGGGGCGATGCAAAATTCAGCACCTGGTTGTACACCATCGTAAGTTCTTTGGGGCTTTCCTTTTTACGAAAAAAAAGAGTGGATACGCTTTCGCTCAGTCATGAAAAGGTACAGGCAGCAGCCGACGGCGTTAGCGGGGGTTTTTCGGCAAATATTATCGAAAGCAAATCAAGGGTGCAAATGGTTCAACAGGCCATTGGCATGCTGGGTCCCGATGATGCGCAGGTACTCACCCTTTTCTACCAGGGCGAGCAAACGCTGGATGAAATCGGGCGGATCATGGGCATTGACCCTAACACAGCTAAGGTAAAGCTGCACCGCGCCAGGGGGAGGTTGAAAAAAATAATGGAAACAAGGTTTGCAGAAGACTTCATAAATTTACAAACCGCATAAATAATTGATATGCAACAGGATTTAACCATTGAAGCACGCATCCAGGCTTATATAGACCAGGAATGCAATGAGGCGGAAAGGATGATTATTGAACAAAAAATAGCCACCGACAAGGTCTGGAGTGAACATTACCATGCCTTGCTGGAAATTCATGAATTGCTTTCAACCGGATTGGAACCCATGGAACCTTCTATGCGCTTTACCAGGAATGTGATGGATGAAATAAAAGGACTTGAAATTGCGAGGCCTGTCAGTCAATTTATGAGCCCCTGGGTTTTTCGCATTGCGGGGGGTATTTTGGGGACTATACTCATAATTATAGTTGGTTATTCGGTTAGCTTACTAGACTTTTCTTCCGACACTTCAAATTACAAAATACAGATTCCATCTGTCCAAATTCCGGAGGTAAACTGGAGCAACTACATTGGGCAGAGTACAACTATTCTTCTTTTTATGGTATGTACCATTTTGGCACTTTACCTTGCCGATAAATTGCTGATCAAAAAATCATCGAAGTCCCTATAAAACAATTTGAAAGATTTCTAATGATTATGTTTGACAAACATTATTTTTGTCAAACATAATCATTAAGAATGTTCATTAACAGGGAAAAGGAAATAAGCAGGATAAAACAAGCGTTGGAAAGGCCAAAGGCCCAATTAATCGCCATTTATGGAAGGCGACGCTGCGGAAAATCAGCCCTGCTTCGCAAGGTGCTCGAGCCCTCTGCCATTTTCTTCAGTGCAGACCAAAGCGATGTTTCCTTACAAATTGCCGCACTATCAAGGGAAATTGAAAAAGAAATAGCAGGTTTTTCTAAGCCCGTATATCCGGATTGGGAAACCCTCATAAACAGTTTAATTCAATCAGTTAAAAGGAGAATTGTGATTTGTATTGATGAGTTTCCCTATTTGGTAACCAACGACCCATCTTTGCCATCCGTAATTCAAAAATGGATTGATACTGACCCGGACAGAAAAATTGACCTTATACTTTGCGGCTCATCACAAAGGATGATGTATGACCTGACACTTAATGGAAGCGCCCCGTTGTTTGGTAGATGCGATGAAATCCTCAAAATCAAACCTATGCCTGCAAAGCATTTTAAAGAATATTCGGGCTTTCATGCAATAGAAACTATACAGGAATTTGCTGTTTGGGGTGGTGTTCCTCGTTATTGGGAGCTAAGAAAAAATGAAGAAGATTTTGAATCTGCTGTTAAAAAACATATTCTATACCCCCTTGGATTATTGTATCAGGAACCGGAAAGGTTGTTTTTAGATGAACTTAGAACAGCAACCCAATATTATTCCATACTGGAACTCATAGGAGCAGGATGCCATCGCATTTCCGAAATCGCAGGTAGACTGGGAAAACCAGCATCTCAATTAACCCGTCAAATATCTTTGCTTCAGGATTTAGGATATATAAAAAGAATGGTACCCTTTGGGGAAGATAGCCGAAATAGCAAACGTGGCATTTATAAAATCGAAGATGACTTTTTAAGGTTCTATTATGAATATGTAGTACCCAATAAAAGCACCCTTGAATTTGATATGATTGATGTGGTTTGGAACAAGTTTGAAAATGAAATGGATTTGTTTACCTCCCACACATGGGAAAATATATGCAGACGACATATTAGTGAAAATGGCTTAAATAATATTAGATTTAAACAAGCAACATCCTGGTGGGGTACCGGTCTTGATGGCAAAAATTATGAAGTGGACGTGGTAGCCGAAAGCCTGGATGGCAATACTATACTAATAGGTGAGGCAAAGTGGAGTAAAAAAAGTGAATATCGAAAATGGGAAACGGAGCTATTACAAAAAAAAGAAAACCTACCATTTATAAAAGGTAAAAATACCATTTCGGTATTATTTGTAAAATCAATCATTCAGGTAGATTATCAACCAACTATTACCCTAATTGATCCTGGAGATATTTTTGACTGATCCAGGTAAAATCAACCGCAGTAGTTTCAAAAAAATGCCACTTTATCCCAACTGTAGGTAATCGAAATAGGAATCGCTAAGCCGTATCCTCAAACGGGCTTTTCATCAGCGTTCCAAATTCTTCATCCCGCGCATTGTCATAGTACCGGTCAAGTCCGTAACGTATGTCATTCGGGTCAAGTTCCATATAAGTTCCAAAAAGCCTGTCCCAAATGGAAAGCGATGTGCCGTAGTTACTATCGGTGTACGGCTGCTTCCAATGGTGGTGAACCTTATGCATATTTGGACTGATAAAAAGGTAACTGATTGCTTTATCAACCCTAGGTGACAAATTGATGTTGGCATGGGTAAACATGGTAAAAACACCCATAAAAGTTTGCCCGATCAATACAGCGTAAATAGGAAGCCCCATTACAAATACCCCCGCCGTAAAAAATACCCACCGGTTGATGGCTTCCAAAGGATGATGCCTCAGCCCTGTGGTAACATCCACTTTATTATCCGAATGGTGTACAATGTGAATCCGCCAGAACAACGTGGATTTATGCTCAACCCAATGTACCAGCCAGCCGCCAAAAAAATCCATACTCAATAGCCCTGCCACAATAATGCCCCAAACCGGAAGCCCAAGCCATTGCACCACACCAAACTTATTGGCCACACACCAGTCACACACCTTAACCAGGAAAACAGCCAGCAACAAGTGAATAACAATATGACAAAGGGTAAATGAAAAATTGATCAATGCATGTGGCCATTTGGTAGTTTTATATTTCAACCTCACCAATGGAAATCCATTTTCGAGAAACCACAGGATTAGTATCGGCAACACCAAAATCAGCAAGCGGTGTACCGGCCTGTTTTCCAGCAAATTAAAATATTCAACAATGGCATCCATGGCAATCAATCGTTAGGTAAAAGTAGCAGAGTTTGGCATTCCGGAAGGTATCTGTTTAACCGGAGCTAAACCGGGTAACTGATGCCGTCAAAATCGTCGTATTGGTTTTCAGCAATCCGCTCAATGATTTTCCGTTCTCCTGAACTAAGGTCATTTAACAGGTTCACCACAAGCGCCGTCCATCCTGTTTGGTGGCTTGCACCAAGTCCTCGCCCGGTATCACCGTTGAAATATTCATAAAATAAAATCAGGTGCTCATTACCGGGACGTTGGTAAAACTCATTGTATTCCGAATGCAATTTCCTTTTACCGGTCGAATCAGGTTTGAAAAGGCTCACCACCCTTTCTGTTATATGCTTTACAGCCTGCGACAGCGGCATTATGGTACCCGAACCCATCGGGTATTCCACCATTAGTTTTTCGCCATAAAACGCCCCGAATTTTTGAAGCGATTTTATAATCAGGTAATTAATGGGCATCCAAACCGGTCCTCGCCAGTTGCTGTTTCCACCAAACATGCTTGAAGTGCTGTCACCCGGATCGTATTGTATGGTATAATCATTCCCTTCGATGGTAACGGCATAAGGATTGTTCTCATGGTATTTTGATAAAGCCCTGATGCCTCCTTCGCTCAAAAACTCTGCTTCATTTAATAACCGCTCCAATAACGCCACCAGCCGTTCCTTAGGCAACAGCGAGATCAATATCTCATCCGTTTCTGCCTTTTCTTCATTGGGCCAAAATTTTCCGTTCGTTTTCCTGAAATTTTCAAACCAACTGATCCGCTTGCTGAAATCATCCAGTTTTTCCAATGCCTTTTTATCAATAATAGAAACGGCAAATAATGGTGTAAGCCCCACAATGGATTGAATGCGTAGCTGGATAGGGTCGGCATTCGGCCTGCACAACGTATCATAATAAAACTTATCGTCCTCGTTCCATAAATGGAGCTCATTCAGCGCTTCGGCAATCAATACAAAATGCTCAAAATAGCGGGTGGCGCTGTCTTCAAACGAGCGGTCGTGCATGGCAATTTCAAGTGCCATATCCATCAGGTTCAGCGCATACATACCCATCCAGCTTGTTCCATCTGCCTGGTCAAGCTGCATTTCGCTGTGCAACTGGATGCTACGGTTAAATACCCCAATATTATCCAACCCAAGAAAACCACCTTCAAACAAATTATTACCCTCCGGGTCCTTTCGGTTGATCCACCAGGTAAAATTGATGATCAGCTTCTGAAAAATTCTTTTAAGAAAAGTTATATCTCCTTTACCTGTCATGTGCTTTTCAATCTGGTACACATGAAGCGCGGCAAAAGCATGCACAGGCGGGTTTACATCACTAAAATTCCATTCATAGGCAGGTAATTGGCCATCGGGTTTCATATACCATTCGCGCATCACCAAAATCAGTTGATGCTTGGCAAAAACCGGGTCTATCGTAGCCATGGCAATACAATGAAAAGCGAGGTCCCATGCGGCATACCAGGGATATTCCCATTTATCAGGCATCAGCACTACATCCTGGTTTTTCAGGTGCATCCATTGGTGGTTGCGTCCTTTTGTCCGGCCTTCCGAAATCGGGTTTTTGCCGTCGCTGCCCTGCAGCCATCGTTCAACATCGTAATAATAAAACTGCTTGCTCCAAAGCAATCCGGCAAGCGCCTGACGCTGAATATTTTTTTGCTCCTTAGTCAGATCAAATGGAAGTATCTCATCATAAAAATCATCTGCTTCCTTATTCCGCTTTTCAAATATTCTTTTAAAGTCCGAAGGAAATGGATTATCCATCATTGAATCAGTCAGCCTCAGGAAAAAAGACTTGGTTTCACCACCGGCCACCGGGCCCGAATACACCGGCGCGCATTTGGTTCCATACCTGCGCTGCTGAAGTTCATTTACATTCTTCCCTTCAATGATGGCATCATGAAAAGCATCCTTTACAAAAATGGTTTCATTGGGTACTCCTGATAGCTTTTCAGTATTAGTTATATTATCGGTAAACAGTATTTTTTTAGCCTTCTGAAAATACAGGTAATAGTTGCCCAATCTTGGATGTGAAGCTTTTACCGAGGTATTGCTCAGCCATTTTATCTGCGGCTTCCTTTTTTCGTTATCAAAGCGATTAAAAAACCAAAGCGTGGGGGCAATGGTAATGGTGGCCGGTTTGCTGAACCTGTTGGTAACGTCAATTTTAATGGCAATATCCTTT
The DNA here is from genome assembly GCA_964444195.1 of uncultured Chitinophagaceae bacterium. Taxonomy (GTDB): domain Bacteria; phylum Bacteroidota; class Bacteroidia; order Chitinophagales; family Chitinophagaceae; genus Phnomibacter. The sequence goes on along the minus strand of CAYUGH010000009.1, from coordinate 68,799 downwards.
TTCCCAAATTTGGCGTAGGTGATCGTCACATCAAAATAACGGTCTTCATCAAAAATGCCCGTATCCAGCAGTTCATACTCAACTTCCAGCTTGCCCCTATTGGCATTTTCCTTTTTCAGCTTTTCATAGGGAAATGCTTTCTGAGGATATTTGTACAGTATTTGCGCATAATAGTGCGAAGGAAGGTTGTCGAGATAATAATATAATTCCTTTACATCTTCCCCATGATTGCCATCATAGTTTCCAACACCAAAAAGACGCTCCTTCAAAATCTTATCATGGCCGTTCCATAAGCTTACCGAAAAGCACAGGTTCTGAAAATAATCACATATCCCGCCAATGCCATCTTCGCCCCAGCGGTACGCCCTGAAATGGGCATGATCGAATGGAAAGTAATTCCAGGCATCGCTGTTCGCGCTATAATCCTCCCGAACGGTACCCCATTGCCGCTCCGGCAGATAAGTACCCCAGGGCTCAAGCGGCACCTTTCTTCCTGCATTTACCTTTAGTCTTTGCTGTTCTGCATTCATTCTTCAATTTGTTTGATATTCATTAGCCTGCTTTAAGAAAGCAATACACACTGCATGGATAAAGGTAAAGGAAAGCAGATAACAGGTTTCTTTTATATGTTTATGTAGGTTTTGAATACAATCTCGAATCAGGGTTTATGTTTATAACACTTTCAATTTTTACCTGCTTAAAAAGTGAATGCTGGGTATTAATCACTAATGAATGATCGTAGGGTACCAGCACCGATGGAACCTCAAGTACAAGAAATACACCGTCTTCTACAAATTTCCGGCCTATTTCAGCAAGCGTTGTGGGAGGAGGCACATTTTGCCAGTTAGGGGGCAAATCCTTCTCAGTTATTTTTTTGGTTGATTCTTCAGGAAGCAGAAAAGTGGTAAGACAATATTGTTCGTCCATATCCCTTTCGTTTACATGAGCCAACCATTCCAGCATGGACAGCGCGGCAGAAGAAGCCGTGTACAAAACATATGTACCCTTTGGATTCCAGCGCCCCCCATATTTTGCTGCTCCTGTGCCGGAGAGGTCACGGGCGAAAACCGCTTTCGTCATTCTGTAAACCTTTCTCATTATCCTACTATGCCGTATTCAATGCGCCCCAGGGTATCATCAACAAGCGAAATGCCAATGCTTGTATCCAGCAGGCCAATTGGCTTTTGACCGCCTAGGCTGAATATTTCGCTGTTCAGCCAACGCCTGAACCTTTCACTGCTTCCGAAAACACTTATTCCGTGGGCAAATAATTTGGCCAGTTCTATCAGCCTTTCGCTTTGCTCAGGTTCCAGTACACTTTCTGTTTCATAACGCCGCATAGTACGGTCTGAAACATGCAGGATATTCGCCATATCGAGTGCCGTAATATTATAGGCCGTTATGATCCTGTCAAGAGCCTTTTTGGTAAGCCCGTTCCTGATTAATTTAACCAGGTCAAAATCGGTAGGTGCATCAAGTGTGCTGTCAGGTGAGGTTATTCCTAATAAGGCAATGGCATGGGCTACCCCGCCCCGCTGGTAATAAGGAGATACAGCTTCTTCTGCTTTATAAAATTCCCCTTCATGCAGAGGATATTCTTTTCCACTTTTTTTCGCCTCTTTCATAAAAACGGACATTTGCCACAAACATACGGCCTTTTTTCCGATTTATAAAATTTTATTTCGCGCTTTTTTAAATTTCTTTTTTTGAATATCCTGAAAAATATTTGCAGTAGCCCTGTGAATGAAGGAGTTAATAAAAAGCATTAGGTACCTGGTTACGGCCACCGCAAAATGAACATTGCCCCTGCAGTTATTTGGTGAGTCAATTTTCATGACAATCTGGGATAGCACCCCTTTTAATACTTTACATTTGCGCCCAATTAATTCTATGACCATGCAACCTGTTTTTTCAGATTTGTCCGAAACACTGATTGGAAGTGAGATTGTAAAACTTGGCAACATGATCCGCCAACGGAAAGCCGCAGGTGAAACCATTTATAATTTTACCATCGGCGATTTTGACCCCAATGTATTTCCCATACCCAAAGCGCTCGAAGAAGAAATTTTGCTGGCCTATCGTCATCATCACACCAATTACCCGCTGGCTGATGGAGAGTTGGACCTACGCCAATCCATCAGCAGTTTCCTGAAACACTATGAAGGGATAGAATATGCTACCAATGAAATCCAGGTTGCATCCGGTGGGCGCCCGCTTATTTATACCATTTTCAGGGCGTTGGTTAACCCGGGCGATAAAGTGATCTATGCCGTACCAAGCTGGAACAATAACCACTATGCCCATTTTAACAGCGCTGAGCATGTGGTGGTAGAAGCCACGCTTGAAAATGCCTTTATGCCCACCGCAGAGCAAATTGCACCCCACCTGAAAGGCGCGGCATTGCTTTGCCTTTGCACCCCGCAAAACCCCACCGGCACTACCCTGCCAAAGGAAGAACTTCGGAAAATTTGCCAATTGGTGTTGGAAGAAAATGTCTCCCGGGCCGATGGTGAAAAAAAACTGTACATCCTGTTTGACCAAATGTACTGGACACTTTGCTACGGCGCCACCGAACATAGCAACCCGGTAAGCCTGGTACCCGAAGTAAAACCTTACACAGTATTTGTCGATGGCATCAGCAAGGCTTTTGCGGCTACGGGGGTGCGTGTTGGCTGGAGCATGGGACCCGAACCCCTGATCAGCAAAATGAGGGCCATCCTGAGCCATGTGGGCGCCTGGGCGCCAATGCCCGAACAAAAGGCCACAGCCAAATTCCTGGGCAATTTCACGGCCATTGATAATTACCTGGCCGAATTCAAACAAAATATTGAATACAGGCTGAATACCATTTACAACGGGTTAATTGCCTTAAAAAACAAAGGGTACAATGTGGATGCGGTTGCTCCCCAGGCAGCCATTTACCTCACCATTCAATTTGCACTGAAAGGCAAATCGAGGCCGGATGGCGCTGTTTTAACCTCCCAATCCGATGTAACCGAATACCTGCTGGAGGCAGCCGGGTTGGCCATTGTACCTTTTTCCTCTTTCGGGGCCGGTAAAGAGTCGCCCTGGTATCGCATGAGCGTGGGAACCTGCCGGAAAGAGGATATTGAACCTATGCTGGAAAAACTTAAATGGGCGCTGGAAGCTTTAACCTAAAAAAAATGACCGCAACACGCGGTCATTTTTTACACACTACTAACAAATAATTATTAATTTTTTAATACCCTGGATTCTGATAGGCAGCCCTGGCAGCACCATCCAGCGGGTTACCATTCTCATCGGTCAACTGGGTTAAATAGGCATTGGGCCAGGGCCTGAAAGTAAAATGCTTGGACATCTGTCCTTTTCCGTTGCCATCCTGCCCGTTACCGCCCGAAGTGTTGAAAGCCGCAGGCCAAAGCCCCTGAAGTGGGGAAGCCATCTGGTTTAAATATATGATCCGGTCGTACAAAATGCCCGCGTTATGCTGGTCTTCCCAGGCTATACCTTCCGATAAAAATTCGCGGGCCTTTTCATTATAAATAAAATGTATAAACATCTGGGGCTTCCCGGTAACGGTTGGCACATAGCCTTCACGGATAGCTTCAGGTGTTCCCGGTGTAAAATGGTTTTCGGTTACCATGATCTGGTTGTAGGAATTGACACTTGCGGCATAAGGCGGAATTTTGTCGGCTTCGGGAAGTGTGGAAGCTCCGGGTTCCCATTCCACCAAAACATTGGGGCGGTTTTCGCCCGGCTTGTATGAAGCCCTTTGCCTGAGAACATTGATATCATTAACCGCTTCCGCATACCTGCCTCTCCTGCCCAATGCTTCGGCGCGGATCATATAGGTTTCGGCTAGCCTCATCAGGATGGCATCGCGTGTCCCCGATTCGCTGTTAAAATTGGCTTCATCCGAGCTGCCGCCACGGTTTGGATCTACATACTTTTTGGAAGAAAAATAAGGTGCATTGCGCGCGGTAGCCAATCCCATACTCGACTCATCAATGAACAGGCGGTAATACAACCTGCCTGTGGTGGCAGACCTGATCCAGCGCGCCATAAACTGGTAAGGCTGACTCAGGGCCATGGCAGAGTCAAGCGCTTCCTCACGCTGGTTTTCCAGGTAAATAAGCGCCCTCTTGCCATTGAGTATCCTCCTGGAACCTGCTGTTACAGGAGGTTCGCTGGCCGGCTTGTTGTCATTCCACCACTGTGCCGCGGCCGGGCTCCAGGTATAGGAAGTAGAGGTATTTGCCGGCATATTGGCAATATATTCGTATTGAAAGGTTTTGTAATACCTCGAATCATTCACTTTATCCCGATAGTTGTCGTAAGCCCAATCCGTGGGTTTAAATGTACCGAAGGGGCGCCCATAAGCTTGCACACGGGTTACACCTGTTTGAAAGGTATAATCCCCCGTATGATAATTGCAGGAACGATTTCCTCCAAACCTGCCATTGAGGGTCAGGTTGATATCAAATTGCGCGCTCCAAAGTACTTCGGGGTGCGGGTTAGATTCCGAAGTGCGGGGGTCGAAAAGTGTCCAGTAATCCGGGGCCAGGGTTGCGCCTGCAATGACCTCGGATGCAATGGTGATAACCGAATCCAGGTCGGTAGCCACATTGCCCTTAAAAAGCATTTTCAAATGGGTTTCGGAACTGCTTTCAAATTCTGCTCCCTGTGCCCTGGTCAAATAAAGTTTCGCAAGAAAATGTCCTGCAGCCTTTTTCGAAATTCTGCCCCTGTCGGTAGTGGTTGGAAGATTATCGTAGGCATACCGCGTATCACCAATAATCTGCTTGTAAATATCGGTAAGCCCGGCCTTGGGAAAATAATAAATCCTGTTGTCTTCGCGACGAGGCTCAAGCATCAGGGGCACGGGCCCCAGTTGATTGGACACCAGGTAATAGGCCCATGCACGGAGGAATAAAATTTCTGCCCTGCGCTGCTTTCTGTATGTTTCATCTGTACCAAACCTGCCCGGCTTGATGTTATCAATTACATCCAGCGCAATATTGCAATTGTTTATATGCGGATAAGCGCCCATAGGGGCATTATTGGCATTGGCGGCACCAAGATAGTTGTTTATGTTTCCTGCAATGGTGCTTACATCGCTGCCATAGGCCCCGCTACCCATGCGGGCGTTGGCGGCTGCGGCCGTCATATAGGCATCGGTTTCGGGCTCAATCAGCCTTGAGCCGTTTGCCTCCCATTCATGTTTTACCCTCGCATACACATACAACCCGTTGATCAGCGAATTCAGGCCGTTTTCATTATTATAATAACCCTGCGTAAGGTTCGATACCTGCTTTTCTTCCAGGAATTTTTCGCAGGAGGAAAAAGCAAGGATGGATAATATTAATATTAATCCAATAAATAATTTATTTTTCATGACTGTATCTTTTTCAGTTTGAGGATAGTATAGAAATCAGAATCCAACCCGTACACCAAGCACAAAACTTTGAGGTTGAATGGTATTGTTGTTCGTTCCGCCCAGCGGGGCTGTGGCATTACTGTTTGGCAGCGACTGCGATCCCCAGTTGGTGTAATCATCGGGGTTAATGCCCATTTTAACTATATCTCCACCAAAAATGAACGGATTTAAAATTTGTGCGTTCAACTGAAAATTTTTCATCCCTGCTTTTTGTATCAGCTTAAGCGGCATATCGTAAGTAAGCGAAATATTTCTTACCACCACAAAAGACCCGTCGTTGAATTGCATGGCAGGTGTGAAATTATCAACCTGGGCGCCCATAATCGGCAATGGCCACCTTCCACCCTGGTTATCCCAATTCCAAACATCAGTTTCAACACGCCCGTTGGGATTGGTTCCACCATAAGAATTAGGATATCCTCCAAAATAAGTTTGACCAATGCGGGCATAAATGAAGAATAACAGGCTCAGCTTTTTATAGGTAACGGTATTGGTTAAACCACCTTCAAAATCCGGTATGGCCGAACCCCTTATCGTGTAGTCATCCGCATTGATGCGGTAATCGCCATTTTGGTCAACTACCCTGATGGTGCCTGGGTAAAACCGGTGTCCGTTGGCATTAAACTTGGCCATTTCTTCCAGGTCTTTGCTCGTATTGCCCCAAACTCCTGCATTATCATAATGGAAGAAAACGCTGAGGGGTTGGCCTATAAACCATCTTTGCGCCAATTGATCCACTTTCCCGTTCAGGGTTTCTTCAATTTTTTCACGGTTGCGGGAGAAATTGATTTCAGTGATCCACTGCCAGTCTTTTGTATCCACATTTATGGTGGTCAGGTTCAGTTCAATACCTGAATTGGAGGTCTTACCCACATTTTCAAACTTGGTAACATAACCGGAAACCGGGTTCAAAGGGCGTTGCAATATCAGGTCCGAAGTTTTGGCCTCGTAGTACTCAATAGAACCCGATATCCGCCTGTTGAACATGGCAAAATCAATACCAATATTCAGTTGTTCTGTTTTCTCCCACCCCAGGTTGGGATTTTGTACCAGTTGAGGCAGGTAACCTATACCCGGAACGGAACCAAATATATAGGGGTTACGGCTCAATGGCCCGGTAGTTGTGTATGGATTAACCGCTGAATTGCCGGTAATGCCCCAACCCACCCTTGGTTTTAATTCGTTCAGCCAACCGATCCCCTGCATGAAATTCTCTTCCTGCATTTTCCATGCAAGCGCAAAAGAAGGGAAGAAATCCCATTTGTTTTCAGGAGCAAGCACCGAAGAACCATCATAGCGGCCCGAAGCAGTTAGCAAATACTTATTGCGCAAGGTATAATTTACCCTTCCCATATATGAGGCAAGCGTGTTTTCGGTGAATCCGGAACTGTATCCGTCCGGGCGGCCGTTTGTATTCGAAGCCAGGTCATACCACATACTCAGCGGGATGGTTGTACCCGATACATTCGCTGCCAGGCTTTCGTTCCTCGATTTTTGTGCAGATTGGAGCAGGGTTACGTTGAGCACATGATCTCCTTTAAAGGTTTTATCAATGAAAAGCAGGTTCTCTGCAACCCAGGAAGATGCTTCACTCCGGCTTTGACCGGCCGTGTTGGGACGGGCAGTCAGGTGTCCGGTGGCATTGGGGCCCGTCCAGGAGCCTGCCCTGAAATTGCGCACCTGTGCACCAAAATTTAACCTGTATTTCAGCCAGGGGGTAAATTTCACTTCGGCAAAAGTGTTGGCCATAATGGCCGTAGTCCGGCGATCATTGATAGACTCATCAATATCAATCAAAGGGTTCCAAAGGCTCAGGTTGCCACCAGGGTTACGTACCCAGGCGCCGTTTGAATCCTTGGGCAATGCATAGGGAAACTGATCGGCAGCTCTTGAATATAAATCCTTTGAGCCCGTATTGCCCGAATTGGTGGTGATACCAAAACTTTGTTCGGAAAGCGAAGCAGTGGTTGATATGCCAAGCGTGAGCCATTTGGTGGCGGCTATATCTCCATTAATATTGATATTGAAACGTTTGAAATCCTGGTCTTTCTGAACCCCGGTCTGGTCGTTATAACCCAGCGACAAATACAACCTTGAAATGTCGTTACCTGTGGATAAAGCTACCTGGTGGTTTTGGTTGATACCCGTCCTTGATGCATCGTTCAGCCAGTCATAGCTCCTGATATTGGAGGCATTATATACAGGCACCATATCCGGCCAGCCCATTGCCTTTTCCTCGGCGGTGGTAGGCCTCATTTTTGGTGTAACCCCAAATTGGTCCCATTCATACCCCATCCAAACGGATTGCAAAGCGCGCTGATCGTTGGCCAGCGCCATTTTATCACGATCAAGAAAAGGATCGGGATACCATCTGGTAGCCGGTTGGTTCAGGTTGGTATTGGTAGTTGGCTGGTAATTCCTGCCATTCATCAAAGATTCTCTCCAGCGGTCTATCCATTGCCCTCCATCCATCCAATCGGTAAGCGACTTGTACCAGTCGAAGGAAACAGAACCGTTGTAGTTGACACTTATCTTTCCCTTGGAACCTTTTTTGGTGGTTACCAGGATAACCCCGTTGGCGCCCCGTGAGCCGTAAATAGCAGTGGCGGAGGCATCCTTTAAAATTTCAACCGAAGCAATATCGTTGGGGTTGATGTCATTAATGGTAAAGGAGGTTACGCCAAGCGCTGAAACTATGGGAATTCCATCCACTACATAAAGCGGGTCATTGGAGGCTGTCAGCGAACGGTTGCCGCGTATGCGCACGGAAGGCAGTTCTCCGGGCTTTATGTTGGTAGAAACATTTACCCCCGCAGCTTTTCCCTGCATGGCCTGCGGCAAATTAAGTACCGGTCTTTCCTTCAGGGTTTGTTCACTAATCCTTGATAGCGCACCTGTAACATCACTTTTCTTTTTGGTACCATAACCAACCACCACCGCATCCTGCAGGGTGGCGGATTCCGGGGTAAGATCCACTTCAATCACCGATCTGTTGGCCACAGGTATTTCAAGCGTGGCAAACCCCACATAGCTGCATACCAATGTGGCGGTTGATGAAGGTAATGTGATGGAAAACTTTCCGTCTGCATCGGAAGTTGTGGCGGTATTGGTTCCCTTCACCTGGATGGTTACGCCTTGCAGAGGCAAACCTTTATCGTCTTTAACAGTTCCGGTGACTGGAAATTGTTGTGCTTGCGCAATTTGAATACAAAATAGCAAACACAGAGGCATAATTGCCCTGACAAGCAGTTTTTGGCATTTCATATGGTAAATAATTTACGTGAATCTACGGCCTTTTAAAGTACCGATTATCCTGAACTATCCTGTTAGAAAGAACCCGGTAAACAGGAAAAGCCTGTTATTCTTAACACAAAAAGGCCTTATGCCGGGCAAATCATTGCAACAGACTGCCTTCGATATTTTAAAGAATAAATAGTATATGATCACTCCCCGGCTATCTTTCCCAGTGCTCCTACAAGTTTATCCAAATCCTGCAGCCTGGTGTACACATGGGGAGTTACGCGCACGCAACTAATGTTTTCCCAAACAATAGCAACGGTATGGATTTTGTGGTCGGAAAAAAGTTTTTGCTCCAGTTCGGCGGGCGTCACCCCTTCCACGCTTACCCCGGCTATAGCGCAGGAGTATTGAGGGTTGAGTGAAGTATGGATTTTCACCTTTGGAATTTGAGCCGCTTTGCTTGCCCAGTAATTTTTCAGGTAATGGATGCGTTCCTGCTTGCGCCTTGCACCAATGGCTTCATGAAAACGGATGGCTGCGCCAATGCTTTGTTCGATGCAGAAACTGCGGGTGCCAAGCGTTTCAAACTTGCGGATATCGGCGCTTTGGGGTTTATCATTACATACCAGGGGCCAAATTTTGCTGATCTTCTCTTTTTTAATCCAAAGCATACCGCTGCCAATGGGAGCGCTTAAAAATTTATGAAGGCTTGTACCCAGGTAATCGCAGCCGAGGTCAGGTATTTTAAAATCGAGCAACCCGAAACTATGCGCGGCATCCACAATCACCTCAATGCCTTTGGCATGCGCCATATCGGCAATTTTGCGCACCGGCATTATTTGGCCTACCCAGTTCACTATATGGGTAATATGTATGATCCTGGTTTTTGGGGTAATGGCATGGGCATAGGCCTTCACAATGGTGTCATCATTTTCAATCGGGAAATCGAATGAAATCTGCTTATACACAATGCCTTCACGCTCCTGCCGTTGGCGCCAGGCATTTATCATATTGGGGTAATCCTGCAGCGTGCCGATCACTTCGTCGCCTTTTTGCAGCGGCAACCCGAAAATAACCGTGTTCAATGCCTCGGTTGCATTGCGGTTCACCGCAATTTCTTCGGCATCGCAGCCCGAAAGCTGTGCCAATTGATATCGCAAAGGCTCCCTGCCCTGGTCCATAATACGCCACATAAAATAACTGGGCCCCTCGTTGGCCATATCATTAAACCGCGAAAGCGCTTCCTGTGCCACCCTGGGCGCCGGGCTTACCCCACCATTGTTCAGGTTAATGATGTTGGGATTCACCGTATAGGCTTGCTGCACCTGCATCCAGAAATCCTCGTCGGTCCCGGTCGGATCAAAAAATGGTATCCCGTTTAAACCGGTATCAGTATGCCTTGCCAAACCCGGGATATCAAGAAAGGAAAATGCTGCCGCACCCAGCCCCCCTTTTGCTACCTGCTGCAAAAACTTCCTGCGTTGTGGCATAACCTTCAAATTGATTTTTTGAAAAATTACCTGGAAAATTAAATTCAACAGCGAATGTAGCACAAACTCCTTCTGCAAAGAGCAGGAAACGGTACCTGACAATTATCATTGTCCCCCTTGATAATAGTTGTTTATTTCACATCTTCAACGATTGCCATGCCCGAATTAATCCACGATCCGGATCAATCTTCTATTTTATTACACAACAATGGTGTGCCACTCAATAGTATAGAACAGGAAAAGGAAATATTCAGGCATTTGCAGCAAAATTTCATGCCCCAGTTCGAAAACGCTTTCCCCGACCCGCTGGCGGCCAAAACGGTGGTCATCATCCCAAGCTTAACCCTCGACCAGCAAATACTGGCTAAAATTGAGGGCATTGTGCACTACGAAGAACGGCTGCTTTGCCTGCTGATGCTGCTGCGGATGCCACGCACCCATGTGGTTTTTATTACCAGCGTTCCTATTGACCCGGTAATTGTGGATTATTACCTCCACCTGCTGCCCGGCATTACAGGCTACCATGCCCGCAACCGGCTTACCCTGCTGAGTTGTTTCGATGCCTCGCCCCGTTCGCTTACCGAAAAAATACTGGAACGCCCCAGGCTGGTTGAACGGATCAGGCAAAGCATACCCCGGCACCACCTGGCCCACCTGGCTTTTTTTAATGTAACCGAATACGAACGCCGGCTCGCCGTGATGCTGCGCCTGCCCATTTATGGGTGCGACCCCGATTTGTACCCGCTGGGCAATAAAAGCAATGGCCGAAAATTTTTTAAGCAGTGCGGTTTACCCCTGCCCGATGGCATGGAAGACCTCCGCGATGAACGCGATATAGCCTCCGCCTTGCTGGCATTGAAATTGCGCAATCCCGAACTGAGAAAGTCCGTGGTTAAAATAAATGATGGTTTTGCTGGAGAAGGGAATGCCATATACGAATACGAAACCAACGCGCCTGATTTCCACAGGATTTTAGCCTCGATGCCAACCCGGTTGAGATTAGTATCCAACGACCTCAACTATATTTCTTTTATGGTAAAATATATAGCGGCAGGGGGCATTGTTGAAGCCTTTATTGAAGGAGACCAGAAACGGTCGCCTTCCGTGCAATGCCGCATTACCCCACTTGGGATTTGTAATGTGGTTAGCACACACGACCAGGAATTGGGTGGGGAAAGCGGGCAGGTTTTCCTCGGCGCACATTTTCCGGCCAACCCCGAATATGCCAGGGAAATTGGAGATATGGGTAAAAAGGTGGGAATGGCCTTACAGGAAAAAGGGGCGCTCGGCCGGTTTGGAATTGATTTTATTTCAGTAAAAGAAAAAGAGGGCTGGAAACATTATGCCATTGAAATTAACCTGCGCAAAGGCGGAACCACGCATCCTTACCTGATGCTTGATTACCTTACGCAGGGGCACTACAATGCAGAAACGGGGATCTACCGGATGGCCAACGGGCAGCCGAGGCATTATTTCAGCAGCGATAACCTGCGCGATCCATGCTACAAAGGGCTTACACCACACGACCTGATAGACATTGCCATGGTGCACGAACTGCGCTATGACGGCAGTACGCAGGAGGGCGTAACCTTTCACCTGATTGGCGCGCTTAGCCAGTTTGGCAAACTGGGCGTGGTATGCATTGGCGATACGCCCCAAAAAGCTGAAGGGTACTTTAACCAAACGGTGGAAGTGCTGGGCAAAGAATGTAAAAAGTAAGGAAGCATTTGACCGGCAATGGCCAGGCCCTTACGCTAAAGGTTGTATTTGATTCATTTGAAAAAATCAATCATTATGTACACAAGCTATCGTTTTAACTCAGCCCGCGATATTAATGAGGATCTGATTCATTCTATCCGGGCGGCTTTTCAGAACAAACCCGTCATAGTTATTGTTGAAGAAGATAATGATGTACCGGAAGGCATGACATCGGATATGGCAGATCAGCTTGAAAAACGGTTACAGGATAATGCGCCTGTTTTTATTGATGAAAAAACATCGCTTAACCTTATAAAAGATAAATATGGCATACCACATTAACATTCATTTGAATGCTCAGCAGGAACTGGAACAGGCCGCACTTTACTATTGCACTTTCAGAAAAAGGAAGCCCATTCAATTTATTGCCAACCTTGAAAGCGCCTTTACACAATTAACACTGAATCCCTTTAAACCGCTCCGGTACAAATCGGCCCGGGCCATACGGCTGGAGGAGTTTCCTTTTGCGCTTTATTATACAGTTCATGAGCAGGAAAAGCAGGTGATTATACATTCCTGCTTACAGGATTTAAGAAATCCAAGACGGAAGAAATTGAAAGCGTTGGGCAAAACCCATGCGATGGTTCCACCGGATAAGGCGTTTATTTTCGACACACCGGCGCCCTTTGCCATTCCAAAAATCAGGGAGCGGAAAACATTGCGGGCCATTAGCAGGCGAAGCTCAGAAGTATGCAGGGGTAATACTTTAGCAGCCTCAGCTGAGTACACAGGGAATGCAGGAATAAGCTGATGAAATGGTGAATATTTAAAATTTTGTACACTGTTTTATGCCGCACCGCTATATTTTTTATTCTTTCCCCAATTACCGCATCACCCGCAATAGCTGCCTGCAATTGAAAAGAAATACAGCACGCAGAACCAAAAAGAAACAATAAAACCCTTTGCCATCCAATCTTTATACCCTGCATGTATCAAAGAAATTTTTTCATGTACGTTATAAAATGTGTCCAGTCTTCGGGCAACACGGAGTGGCCGCCTTCATGCATATAATAACCCAGCCGGTTCATCAATAACGAAGTATCAGTAATATGCAGTATAGTTTCTCCATAATTGCAGCATACCAATAAAAGTATGGCAACTACACGAATGCCTGCAAATTTTCTTTTGCAACGATTGCAGAGCAGGTTGAAATAAAAGGTGAATTTGCTTCCCGACATGCGACATTACACCGGCTTTGTTTGTTGATTTGCATGCAGCACGAAAAACCTTGCCGCAAAGAAAGCAGGCTTATTCTGCTTGCCGGGTATTTCCACCCGGATTTGTAAAGATTATCCCCTTTTTCTTCATTTCCTGTGCAAGCTTTTCCGGAATGGGCCGGCATGGGCAATTCTCCTGGTGGGCAAGGTGCCATTCCACCCTTTGCCCGAAGGTAGGATTCGGAGGCATTTTATGCTTTTCATGCCACTCCTTATTAATTTTCATACGCTTATTTTTATTGTTTTAATTGCCCCAATTGCCTCGCCGAAAGAAAATTTGTTTGCCCCGGCAAAATGGCTTCCGTTCAATTGGACGGTTGATTCTAAATTACAATTTATCCGTATAATTCCATGCAGATGATCCTGCATAATTTGAAAAACATCCAATTCGGTTGTTTGAAACTGCTCATTCAATTTTCCCCATTCACGGTGCTCAATCTCGCCAAACTCGTTCAGATGTATGCTACAAACGTGGAATCGTGAAGGAATTCGGCCATTATGACATGGTATTGAAAATCTTTACAAATCCACCCGGGTTGGTTTCTTATAGTTCAGGAACAATAGGTTATAGCCCGGATATATATTCGGTTACCTCAGCAAGTGAGCGTTTAAAATGAATACCCTCCGGTGGCGTTTTACAGTATTGCTGGGCTACCTGCCCCGAGATTATTATTGGAAGAGATTTTATTTTAAGCGAAAGCGTAGCCAGGTATTTATCGAAATTGAAGTTAGACGGAGGAGAAGTAAGGTGTGCGTATGCAAAATCGGGCTTCTTAATTTTCACTACGTATTCCAGGTCATTAACCGGCACATCTGCTCCCAGGTAAAACACTTTTACCCCGCGGCTCCTAAGCAGGTAAAAGATAAATAGCAATCCCAATTCATGGTGCTCTCCTTCGGGTAAAAAGAGTACAATGGATTTGTTAACATGCATATGGGTACTGATGCTTTCAATCCCCACAATTAATTTTTGACGGATAATATTCGAAACCAGGTGCTCCTGTGCAGGGTTGATATGGCTGGTGGACCATAAAATACCGATTTTTTCAAGGAAAGGAAAAATGATCCTGGTTATGGTACGCTCAATGCCCCGCGCCATGATATAGTTATCCAGTATGGATTCAAATTCATCAAGCTCAAGATCAACCATGGATTGGATCAATTCATGTATGATCCGTTCCTGCTGCGCCTGTACCTGCGATAAGGATAAGATGCGGTCCCGGATCTCGCTTTCATCCATCTTATCAATATGAGATATCTTGAAACCGTACTTATTCAATAAGGCAACATTCAATAGCTTTTTAAGCTCTTCATTGTTGTAATACCTGATATTGGTATCCGTGCGCTGAGGCCTTAAAAAAGAATAACGCTGCTCCCAAACACGGATGGTATGCGCTTTAATGCCTGAAAGGTTTTCGAGATCTTTAATGGTAAAGGCATTCATATAATCAAATTACGAATTATTGAAGGCGCTAAAAAAACAATCTCTCAAGAAATTATGGCCCGCAAATTCAAATGCACGTTGATATCGACTAAGATAACAGCGTATTATACAATCGATTACACCAATTTGTTTTAAAATATTCGAATGTTTCAGGGTAAAAACAGCAGTTTGATATATGTACAATAGATTTACCCGGGAAAATCAACAAAAGAGGATGTATCCCTGTATTTCCATTAAACCCCTAAATACCCCCGGTACCATTTTATAAACCTGCCAACCCCTTCTACCACAGAGGTTTTGGGGGCATATCCAAAATCGGCAGCCAGGCTGCTTACATCTGCATAGGTTTTAGGCACATCGCCGGGCTGGATGGGCAACATGTTTTTAACCGCCTTTATGCCGGTATGCAATTCAATGGCTTCAATAAAATCGAGGAGCTTTACCGGCTTGCTGTTACCTATATTATATATGCGGTAAGGAGCAGGGCTGCCTGAAGGGTCCGGGTTTTTACCATTCCACCCTTCTTTTGGCCTAGCGGGTTGGCCCGCCACCATAATGACCCCGTCCACTATATCGTCAATATAAGTAAAGTCCCTTTCCATTTCCCCGAAATTGTACACATCAATAGGCTTACCATCGAAAATGGCTTTTGTAAAAAGAAAAAGCGCCATATCGGGGCGGCCCCATGGGCCATATACGGTAAAAAACCTTAGCCCGGTAGCAGGCAACCCGTACAGGTGGCTGTAGGTATGCGCCATCAATTCATTGTTTCTTTTGCTGGCAGCGTACAAACTGATGGGATGGTCAACTGAATCCTTTTCGGAAAAGGGTATGGTTTCGTTAAGACCATACACGCTGCTGCTGCTTGCATACACTAAGTGTTTCACCCCATAGTGGCGGCAGTTTTCGAGCAGGTTTACAAAGCCAACAATATTACTATCAACATACGCATGAGGATTGGTAAGGCTATACCTTACCCCGGCCTGCGCGGCAAGGTTAATGACCACATCAAATGGCGGATGCTGCTCAAAAATTTTAGTTAACCCGTCGCGGTTTTCAAGCGCTGCATATACAAAAGAATAAGCAGGATACAGGTCACTTTTAACCGCAATCCCGGGTGCAATCCTGCTTCTGTCTATCCCTGCTGCGGCCAACCGGCCAAACTTCAGGTTCACATCATAATAGTCATTCAGGTTGTCGAGCCCGGTAACCTGCCAGCCCATTTGCAACAGCCGGTTTGCCACATGAAACCCAATAAACCCGGCCGTGCCGGTAACAAGCGCCCGCATATTAATGATTACCTATAAAATTCAGGGGAAAGGTAACTTGCCAATGATTAACGTTGAGTAAATTTTCCGTCAGCATAGTCGGAAATAAAAGCTTTACAAACGCTGTCAATACCTTGCTCAAGTCCTATTTTGGCCTTCCAGCCTAATGCGGTAAGTTTATTTACATCCATCAGCTTTCTTGGAGTACCATCGGGTTTGGAAAGATCGTGGGCTATTTTGCCCTCATAGCCAACTGCCTTTTTTACCATATTGGCGAGTTCAAGAATGGTAACATCCTCACCAACTCCCACATTTATTTGCCCGGCCTCATCGTAGTTTTCCATGAGGAAAAAACAGGCGTCGGCCAAATCGTCCACGTGCAAAAACTCCCTTTTTGGGGTGCCTGTGCCCCACATTACCACTTCTGGCGCATTGTTCAGTTTAGCCTCATAAAACTTGCGGATAAGCGCAGGAAGAACATGGCTTTTATTGAGATCGTAATTATCGTTGGGGCCATACAGGTTGGTAGGCATCGCCGAAATAAAGTTGCACCCATACTGATCGCGGTACGCATCGCATAGCTTGATGCCCGCAATTTTTGCAATAGCATAGGGTTCATTGGTATGTTCCAGCAACCCTGTCAACAGGTATTCTTCCTTTAATGGTTGGGGGGCCATTTTGGGGTAAATACATGAAGAGCCCAGGAACAACAACTTTTTTACGCCCTGCACATAGCTATTATGTACAATATTGTTTTGCATAGCCAGGTTGTCGTACAAAAACTCGCCCCTATAAGTGTTATTGGCCAGGATGCCACCCACTCTTGCAGCAGCCATAAAAACATAAACAGGCTTTTCGGCCTCAAAAAAGGCAGCTACATCGGGCTGACTCCTCAGATCAAGTTCTTTGGATGTGCGGGTAACAATATTGGTAAACCCTTCTTGCGTAAGCTTTCGTACAATAGCCGAACCTACCATGCCCCTGTGGCCGGCAATAAAAATCTTATCGTTTACATTCATTATTATGCCTTAAAATAAAAAATGGAAATAGCCCTGAAGTGCTGAAAAAACAGTTACCTGCTATTCATGCTGGGCGAAAATTTCAAAGCCATGCTCCTTAAGCAGCCTTTCTTTCCTGAAAATTTCAAGATCGCTGGCTACCATTTCATTTACCAGCATATTCAGGTCGTATTTTGGTTCCCACCCAAGCTTTGTTTTTGATTTGGTAGGATCACCAATCAACAGTTCAACTTCGGTAGGCCTGTAATACTTGGGGTCAACAGCCAACACCTCTTTGCCAATTTCCAGTTGATAGTCAGGGTTTGAGCAGGATTTAACAACCGCCTTTTCCGAATCGCCGCTTCCCGAATATTCCAGTTCAATGCCTACTTCGGCAAAAGCCATCGTTACAAAATCCCTGACCGGGGTTGTAATACCGGTGGCAATCACAAAATCTTCGGGGGTATCCTGCTGCAAAATCAGCCACATGGCCTCCACATAATCCTTTGCATGGCCCCAATCGCGACGTGCATCAAGGTTGCCGAGGTACATTTTCTCCTGCATACCCAATGCAATTTTAGCCACAGCACGGGTAATTTTGCGGGTTACAAAAGTTTCTCCCCTTAAAGGGCTTTCGTGGTTAAAAAGAATACCGTTGCAGGCAAACATATCATAGGCTTCGCGGTAATTTACCGTAATCCAGAAGGCATATAATTTGGCCACACCGTATGGTGAACGGGGGTAAAAAGGCGTTTTTTCGCTTTGGGGCACTTCCTGCACCAGGCCATATAATTCGCTGGTGCTTGCCTGGTAAATCTTAGTTTTCTTAGTCAAACCAAGCAGCCGAACCGCTTCCAATATGCGCAAAGTACCAATTCCATCAGCGTTTGCTGTATATTCAGGGGTAGCAAAGCTTACAAACACATGGCTCATGGCCCCAAGGTTGTATATTTCGTCTGGCTGAACCTCCTGGATGATGCGGATAAGGTTGGTAGAGTCGGTCAGGTCGCCGTAATGCAGCTGAAAATGTACATTTTTTTCGTGTGGATCCTGGTATAAGTGGTCAATGCGATCTGTATTAAATAACGAACTACGGCGCTTGATACCATGAACTTCGTAGCCTTTGCTGAGTAACAGTTCGGCGAGGTATGCGCCGTCCTGCCCCGTAATACCTGTGACGAGTGCTTTTTTCATTTACCTTATAGTTGGTTTATCAGTGAGGTTAAAATTTGCGCGAAAATAATTTAATTAAGGCGAAAATTCGCGGGATTTTTTGAGATAATAACCATATAGAAAGGCTTCATGAATATATAAATAAATTCCATGTTTCTTCCCAGCATCCAAAAAGCAAAGTAAGGAGGCGGAGATGCAGAATTTTAAATGCCCCCGATAAAAATAATTCCACAAACCATTTTGGTATAAAAATTTGCATTTTGAAAAATGATAATACCTGATGCTGCACATTATGTACCACTAAGACCGGTTTATCTTTTTATGCACCCTAAATTCAGAAAATAACCATTGAGGAAGTTTCCTGAAGGGCTTTAGCCAAAGTGTAAGGAACCCGGGTTTTACCTGGTTCATCTTCCATGCTATTCTATCTTCCTGGTTGGCCTTTAGCCTGTTCCTGAAATATTTGTTACTTGCTCCACCCGACCGCATATTTACCAGGATGCGGGGAATATACTCAATATGAATTCCATTCATGTGAATAAACCGGAGCATTAGCTCATAATCTGCTGCCAGAAAAAGGTCTTCAGAAAACTTACCATATTCCCTGAAAATAGCGGCTTTCACAAAAAATGCAGGGTGTGGCGGCATCCAGCCCCATTTAAAACTGTTTTGGTTGTACCTGCCCGATTTCCAGTAGCGGGTAATTTTTTTGCCGGCATCATCCTTGGTATATACAATATCCCCAAAAACCGCATCAGCATTGCTTTTGATGAAAGTAGCAATTACAAGCCTAATAACATTTTTATCTGTATAATGATCATCAGAATTTAAAAAGGCAATAACCTCGCCACTGGCTATTTCTATACCCTTGTTCATAGCATGATATATACCATTGTCGGGTTCTGATAAATATTTATTAACCCTTGGATGAGACTTAATATAATCTAAAGAACCATCAACTGAACCACCATCAATAACAATATATTCTATAAATGGATAGTCCTGTATTTCAACACTGTGAATGGTTTCAACAAGAGTACTCAACCTGTTTTTACAAACAGTAATAATAGATACCAGCGGATTTTTTTGGGAAAACACGGGCAGGGGTGAAACAGGAATACTGTGCTCCATCAACGCCCTTCGGTATAAGCGGTCCACATCGCCGACCAGGCGCTGGTAAGAGAATTTTTCCATAACCCAGTCAGTCCCAATTTTCCCCGATTTGCTGAGTTGGCCGGCATTTTGCAATATCTTGGCCAGTGATTGCATTAAGGCTTCAGGATTATTTTTGGGTACCAGCCACCCCGATTGATCTTTTACAATTACGTCTTCAACCCCTCCTACCTCAGTACTCAATACCGGTACACCTGCGGCTTGCGCTTCAATTAACGAAAGCGGTGTTCCTTCGTTATCAGAAGTAAGCGCCACAAGGTCAAGCCCGGGCAATATAAGTTCCACCTCCTTTATCCAGGAAGTAAAAACAATTCCGCCATTAGAAAAGCTACGTTCAATATTGCTGTAAGGAATTTGTTCCTTTTCAAGAAAAGCCTGGAAAGTGGCTTTCAGTTCACCATCCCCCACGCAAAAAACTACAAGCTTTTCAGATAGGCAAGGGTGTTGATTTTTCAATAAAATAATGGCCTTAAAAAGCAACATGTGGTTTTTTATTGGCGCAAAACGGCCAATAATGCCCACCGCTACCTCCCCTTCGCGAAGAGCATATTTATTTCGAAATGCTGTTCTCCGGGCTTCAGGGTCCTGCCTGAATTTATTAAGATCAAAACCAAGTGGAACCACGGGGCACTTTTCGGGCGCTACAATGCTGAACTCCCCGCAAATTTCCAGTTTTTGCTTATTGCTGATGGTAATAACATTACTGGTAAAACGAGCGAGGGTTCGTTCAAAAAGCCTGATTCCAAAATTGACGGGTGCAGAAAAATAGGAATGAAAAACATGCCCATGGAAAGTATGAAAGGTAATAGGAATACCACAGCTCCAGGCTGCTAACCTGCCCAAAGTGCCCGCCTTTGCTGTATGAGTGTGTACAATATGGGGCTTGAAATCGCGTATAATTTGCCTGATTTTTAAAAAGGCCCTGATATCGTTGAACGGATCAGGACTGCGTCGCATTTCCTCAATAAGGGTAAACGGAACACCTTCCTTTTCAAGAAAAAAAACAGCAGAGATTTCATCGGGAAGTTGAGGGCCAATGATCAGTTTTGTTTCGTAAATGTCAGAAGGCAGGTACTTGGTTAAATAAGTTACATTAAAAATAGGCCCACCAAGGTGAAGCCGGTTATGTATCCTGAGTATTCTTATTTTTTCACCCAACGAAAATGAATTTGCAATTAAAAAAAACAGTAACTAAAACATTTTAATAATTGATAACCAATAAATTACAACAACCCTAATTCAGATAGTTTTTGTGATACCAAACTTCAAGGCAAAATAAAGTGTACAATTGTTTAGCTCTTTTTTCTTCAGATATCCTAACCTGGTTTTCGAGCAAACGATGAACATAGTCTTTGCTCACAAAGCCCTTATAATAGGCATTTGGATTACCCAAATAATCAAAAATGATATCTTTCAGATCGTTATTCACCCAATTTTTCAGCGGTACTTCAAACCCTCTTTTGGGTTGGTTCCACAAAGCTTCAGGTAAGTATTTTTCAGCTATCTTACGCAATAAATACTTGGTTGTATTTCCCCTGATTTTCAGGTTATCCGGCAAGGCGGGTATATACTCTAACAAATCTTTGGCCAAAAAAGGGCTTCGTCCTTCAAGCGAATGCGCCATGGTAGCAATATCCATTTTTACCAGGAAATCGCAGGGAAGGGTGATGGTAAAATCCAGTTCGAGCAATTGTTGCAACCCGGTTCCCTTGTTATCCGCAATCCATCTGTCAAGTATATCCATCTCCTTCCGGTAGCTATCCTGTGCCATCATAAAATTTGATTCGTACCCTTCAAAAATATCGCTCCCCGATGCAACAAACACATCGGCGCTTTTGCGGGATGACAGGAATAACAACCGGTATAAATAATTGTACACAGATTTCTTATCATGGCCAGGGGGCAGGATACTGCCTGCCATTGCTGCCAGCGATCGAACAGCGCCCGGTGTTTTAAAGAAATTATACTTTGCAAATAAGGCATGCCGACGATAGCCTGCAAACAATTCATCGGCCCCGTCCCCATTCAATATTACCGTGAGATGCTGCCTGGCAGCCCTGCTTACATACCAGCTTGGTATGGCCGAGCTATCGTAAAAAGGCTCACCAAACTGGGATATGATTTTTTCAATATCATCTTTCAAACCAGAAAGGGAGATGTTGATTTCCGTGTGCCGGGTGTTATATTTTTCAGCCACCAACCGGGCCAAAGGAGCTTCGTTAAAAGCCCCATCAAAACAAATGGTAAAAGTTCTCAACCCGGACCTCATTTGGGCGGCCACGGAAGTAACCAGCCCGCTATCAATACCGCCGCTTAAAAAAGAACCCACTTCAAGATCACTGCTTTCAAGCCTGGTTTCAATCGCCCTTTTAAAGAACCCTTCTGTTTTTTCAAGTGCTTCAGCCTCTGTAATTTGGTTATTGACCCGGCTATAATAATTTCCGATCTGCCACCAGGTTTCCTTTCTGCTGGTTAAGGTATTTACCTGTAATAACAGCCAGGTTCCCGGTTCCAGTTCTTGTACATTGAGATAGGGCGTTTGTCCCTTCCAACCGGCACCTAAACGCAGGTAAAAGGGGATTGCATCCGTATTTATCTGCAATGGAAGTAGTGAGCGCAGGAAATTCAATTCACTGGCAAAAACAAATTTTTCTCCATCATTATACCAATAAAGCGGCTTTTTACCAGCCCGGTCACGGGCAAAAAACAGGGTTTGGTCCTCCGAATCGTAAATACATAAAGCAAACATCCCATCGAAATAGTTCAGGCATTTACTGCCAACTTTTTCATAAGCCAATAATATTGTTTCAGTATCAGAATTGGTTTTGCAAGTTAACTGCAGTTGCTTCCGCACATCGAGATGATTGTAAATTTCTCCATTGAAAATAATTACATAACGGTTTTCAAGGAACATTGGCTGAACGCCGCCAACCAGGTCAAGAATTGCAAGCCTCAGGTGGATTAAAGTAACATTTGAGTGGTTAAAAATGCCATTCCCATCAGGACCCCTATGCCCCATTTTGGCTATTACACTTTCAGCATTCATTGAAAAATTCACCCCGCCCGCAATACCACACATACTATTGAAAAGGTTTTGGGTTGCAAATTAGAAGAATTTAGCAGATTAGCGATGATTGCTTTTAATTCTGTCATTTCCCTTTAAATCCCTCAAAACCAATATTATTTTGCTAAAAAGGGAAATGAAAAACAGTCTAAATAGTAAAAGTTGTCTTTTTGCAAAGGATTTGTTTTCATAAGGAAAAACATCGGTTGAGAGAAACTGATGATTAAATTTGCCATCGATTAAATATTACATCCTCCATAAAGAAGTCCCGATTTCAAATTTTATCTAAAGTATGATAAGTAAATATAACCAGGAGCCCAAACAAATCATTAAACATTCCATTAGAAACATTTATTCCTTCAATATTGAAAAAGAAAATATTGACCCCTCTGTAGTCCATTCATTCGGAGAAGAATGGAAGAAATTCCATAAGTTTTCGGAAGAAGAAATTGAAAAAGCGGGTAAGATGTATTTTGATATTATCAACGATTCAATGGTGAATAAGAATACCTATGGCATTGATATTGGCTGTGGTACAGGCAGATGGACCAAATACTTATCATCGAGAATTGGATTTATGGAGGCGATTGACCCAAGTGAAGCCATATTTTCAGCAAACAAATTATTGGGTGATATTGACAATGTAAGATTGTCGATAGCTTCAACTGACAATATTCCTTTCAATGACAACACTTTTGACTTTGCCATGAGTATTGGCGTGTTGCATCATATTCCCAATACCCAGTTGGCCATGAGTGATTGCGTAAAAAAGGTAAAAATTGGCGGACATTTTTATACTTATCTCTATTATAACCTGGACAATAGGGGGCCAGTGTTTAAAGCTATCCTCTCCCTGGTAAATCCAATTCGAAAAATCATATCGGTGTTGCCATCTTTTATTAAGAAAACTATTTGCGATTTGATTGCCATCCTGTTTTACATGCCTTTTGTTTTACTGGGCAGGTTGCTTACAGGGATAGGGCTTCATAACCTGGCCTCTAAATTGCCTTTGAGTTTGTACCAAAATCAATCCTTTTTTGTAATTAGAAACGATGCGCTGGACAGATTTGGAACTAGTTTAGAACAAAGATTTTCAAAAGCAGAAATCATAAAAATGATGGAAAATGCCGGGCTTGGGAACATTGTAGTTTCAGAGAATTTGCCGTACTGGCATGCTGTTGGAAAAAGAATCCAATAATACGACATATCCTGTTTTGGAAATTGATATTCGTTGCCATTTAGCCTAAAATAGCTTTTAGCTCTGCATCGAACTCGGCTTGCTGTGTTTGAGTGAGTGGCTCAACCGGGTTTAGTAGCTTTAATGAAACCAATATTGGATAAAAAACCACCCGGATGGATGCATTCAGCATTACTTTAGTGTATGTAAATACGCTTATTTTCCCCCAGTGCTTTTTTAAGGCAAGTTTCCATTCAGTAAATCCGGCCCGGTATTTCCATAATGGCTGAACCCCTGCAACCCGGTAAAATAAGAGGGGGTGGGGCAGAATATGAAACTTGTTCTTTTGAAAAGTTCTAAGCCACAACTCAAAATCCTCGCAACGAAAATAGTTTTCATCATAGAGGTTCTTTTTGAACCATTCTGTTCTACCCATAACACTTGGATGTATAAAACAATTGCCCCTTACGGCCAACTCATCAACAGAATCAGGAACACAGGAATGAATACATCCCATAATTTTATTCTCATAATCAAAGGCCAGGGCCAACGATCCTAATACTTCCACATTCTCATTGCTAAGCAGAAAGCCTGCCTGTTCCTCCAATCGCGTCGAAATCATAATATCATCGCCGTCTATCCTCGCAATAAATGTTCCTTTAGCCAACATGATTCCCTGATTAAGCCTGAATGACCTGCCCTTATTTGTACCATCTGAAATAACCACTATCCTTGAATCATGAAATCCCCGGACAATAGTTAATGTTTCATCCGTTGATCCATCGTCAACAATCAGTAATTCGAAATTTTTCCAAGTCTGTTTTAAAACAGATTGGATAGTAAATGTAATCGTCCCTGCTACATTATAAACAGGAATAAGTATAGTAACAAGGGGATTTCTTATAGTCTCCATGATTATGCAGTTATCCAACTTGCCGGATAAAATTGTTCAGGAATAACATTCATATTATTTACCCAGTTGTGGGGCGTCAAAAATATTCTTTTTTTACGTTCCTTAACCGGCAACGCGCTTTAATAATTACAAATTTCGATAATAAAACGTGTACACGAAGCCCTTTCCCTGAACTGATGAATGTGGCTGCCACAATAAGGCGAAATTTGTTTGAAAAAAAACCGGGCATGATTTTATGCTAATTTTGAATAGAATAACGACAAATAATAGAATCGAAATATGAAGCGCCTTTTATTAATAATTCAGATTTTGGTGGTTGGCCTTTCGGCATTTGCTCAAAACATTGAGGAAATAAATATTAACCATTGGGGAGCAAAAGGGGACGGGAAAACGAATAATACCCAGGTATTCAGAACGATTTCGGATTATGTTTCTACGCGAAAAGGCTATGTAAGAATCACGATTCCTTCCGGTACCTATTTAGTAGGAAAGCAAACCCAATCAGAGGGTTACCTGCTTAATGGGGGTAATGTCTTCTATTTACTGGGGGTGAAAAATGTGATTATTGAAGGAGAAGGGCCTGGTAAAAGTATAATAATGTTTGTTGAAAGCCTCTTGTATGGCTCATTTGATCCTAAAACGATGAAAGCCATTAATACACCAACCGAAGCCTATAATAAAGATTCTGCCGCCAGGATCGGAAATATTATAAATGTGGAGAGTTCAGACTCGGTCATCATTCGAAACCTCGAACTTAACGGCAACAATTCAACTATAAGAAAAGGGGGAGAATACTATAATATAGGCATCCAATTGTCAGCCAATGGAATAGTGATCGGCAATTCATCATCGGTTACCATAAAAAATATTTATAGCCATCACTTTGCACTGGATGGCATTATTGTAAGCAATGCACCTCGTAAAGACAAGTTAAATGATAATATTGAAATTATAGATTCCCGGTTTTCTTTCAATGGGAGGCAGGGCTTATCCTGGGTTGGAGGAAATGGAATTTCGGTTAAAAATTGCATGTTTGATAACACCGGAATGGGTCGGATTTTCTCTCTCCCGGGAACAGGGGTTGATATTGAAGCCGAAGTGGGACCCAACAGGAATGGCATTTTTGAAAATTGCACATTTGAAAATAACAAAAGCGCTGGCCTGGCATCTGCTACCGGAGATAATGCTGATTGCAGCTTCAACGGTTGTATATTTTGGGGTTCAGAATCCTATTCTACCTGGATTGCCAAACCGAATTTCCTTTTTACGAATTGCAGGTTTTACGGAATTGTACAGCATGGCTATGCAGCATCCAATGCCTATGAAGCAACAAAATACAGGGGATGCTTCTTTAGTGATCGGCGATACAAGGAGAGAAAAACCTATGGTGGATTTCTTATTGATGCAACTGATGCCAAAAGGATGAATTATGAAAATTGCGAATTCGAGGTGACTGAAAAGAAGATCATGAACTTTTATGGGTTGGAGAACTGGCACCCGGATGAGTTTTATGCTTTCAAAAATTGTACGTTTAGCGTAAATGCTACCTATCCATTGGGCGCCGATATATTTACGGCATTACAAACTAAATTTCAGGATTGCATCCTTGAAACCACTAAAAATCTAGAGACTAATAATTACTACATTAAAACAAGCAATTCGGGGAAAAACCCACTTCCAAAAGGCGTTATTATCCGTTATCCTTAATAGCAGGTAAAGGATGTCCTTATGGTCAATTCAACGTTATAAGAACAAATGCTGGGAAATATACATTGAGAACAAGCCTACAATGAAAATAAAACCGAATGCAAAAAGCCGGAGCCCAAAAGAAGGCTGGTAATTTGGACATAAAAAGGGATAACATATCATAAATGGTATCAACATCCATGAAAGCAGCCCGATCCTATCTGAACCTGGTATCTGAAACCAAAGAATAAACAAGCAGGTAAGCAAAAGAAAGGCCCTGAAAATATGATTATAAAAGGAGTCTTTATAGTTTAATAGTTGAAGTGCTCCCGCATAAATAATGAACACCAAATTAAATAAGACAAAATCAATTCTAAAGCCTGTTTTATAATCCAGATCATAAACCTTATTTCCATAACGGAATAATTTTGATTGAATTAAATCAGGCCCAATCCCTAAATCAGCAATACCTGAAATAAGATCGCTTACATCAAAGTTTAGAACAGAAAGAATCAATGCGGCAATAAAAAGAAATACATATGCTTTAAGACTTCTTAAATATTTTGCCAAAAGAAACATTACCCAGAAAAGAATGGAAGAAATATGAAATTGAATGGATACAAGTACAAATAGGGCAAACAGGTAATAACTCCGTCGCTGAAAGGCCCAAATCCCCAAATACCAAAACCCAACCGCAAGGCTGTTCCTAATAATATTCATGGTTAACCCATGAAATGAAAAAATGCTGATAAGCGCATAAAAGGCAAGCAGAAATTCTTCTTTCCAGATTTTATAAATAGCAATTGAAATAGTTACTATAAAAAGAAAAAACACAAAAAACAGGTAAAATCTTGGCCCGCCAATGAACGTACAGAATTTAGTAATGTAATAAAAAAATCTTTCTGTTTCCTCGAACGACTTGGTGTTGTAATCCTCATAGGAAGTGGATGTCTTAACCTGGGGGAAAATGTCTTCAACATAGGGCAATGTATCACCAATAGTAGTATATGGCCTGTACACTATAAAGTATAATGACCCAACTGCAAAAGTGATTGCAAAAAGCACCTGGAATAATCTGGCTACATTAGGATTTTCCAGGGAAAATAACCAACCGAAAACCAGCAATGAAATCAAAACATAATATGCGATGAACAAATAAAGCATTACACATTGCTATTAATTAGTACCTACCCCAGCATTCAATGTATTTTTCTGCTACCAGTTTACAATCATGATTTGACATCACAAAATCTCTGCCCCTTTTTGATAATTCCCTAAGACTGTCCTTATGTTCAATTGCATTTGCCAATCTTTCAACAACAATGTCCAAATCCGGCTCCACCGGAATCATGGGCGGGGGGAAACAGTTATTTATCTCCTGGCATTCCTTTGAAAAGCCCCCTGCAACTACCTTTCCAATGGCCATTGCACTAAGTGCATTCATGGCAGGACTATAAATATTTAGCTGATCAATTAAAATATGGGCCTTTTGATAAGACTTAATATACACATTGAAGGGCAAATCTGCCACAGTTTGAAATTCAATATCATCAGGATATTTTCCCTTGAGAATTTCCAACGCCTCCAGGATGGTATCCGTTCCTTTAAACCCCCTCCTATGACTTTGAATGCCATGAAACAAGGTCAGCTTCTCAGAAACTTCAAATGGTTCGTATTGAAGCTTATCAATCACAATCGGGAAGGGAATATATTCAAGGTTGCATCCCAAATCCTTATACGGAATATAATAGTCAGCCATAGATGCAATGATCGCCTTTGCATTCTCCAAAAACCATTCATTCCTGCGTTTTAATTTTGGAGACTCCCAAACACTTTTATCCAGTTTACTGTCAACAAGGTTCCCTGCATGCGGTGAGTACCTAAACTTCTCCTTCCTGAAAGCTTCCCAATAAAAGTAATCGTCGCCAACAGCAGACAAAAAAATACTTCCGTTTTGCTTTTTCAATTTTTCGTACAGCATGGTTTCAGGCCCAAATCTTGAAAAAACAAGCGGGTTTATTACCTGAACAATATCAAACCCCTTTAGTGAATGTGCCGCCTTAAATTCAAGGTAATACCGTTCGGCTGTCCGAATGAATTTATTGTTACTGGCAGGATTAATATTTATATCCCTATAATAATTTTTCCATCCATCTCCATCACTGACAAGCATAACACTATGCCCCAAACGGCGTAATCCTTCGGCCAGGTTATTGAACAAATTGCTATATTCTCCTAAAAGCAGTATATTCATTGAGTACCTTATTTATTAATTGCCAACTTTAAGCACAACCCAACATACAATAACCCGCCTACCATTATACATATTGGATATAAATAAATTGGAGATTGAAATTGGGTTACAATCCCCAGGCTTACTATTGTAATTAAAAAAGCCACGATAATATTATAAAGCATTTGCTTAGTTCTATTTCTTATTTCAAGAACCTTGTGAAGTAACATGCCCAAATGCCAGGTGCATGCTGCCATAAATGATAAATAGCCGCACCACAGGTAATTGTTGTCAGCAGCATCAATGCTTAGTAATCTCAAAACAACCTGACCACCAAATAAGTAATAAAGTGCTGATAGAATTAGAATGATTGACAATTCAATCAAAATAATCCTTTTAATTACATTAAAAATCCGGCTATTAGTTTCGTCAAAGTTGGCTAAATGAGGTAGCAGGGCTGTTAAAATTGGATTACTTAAAGTGAGTATTGTTTTAAAAATGAGATCGAATATAGCCTGATACTCCCCTTGAACAACAGGGCCAAGGGTTTTCCTTACCATTAGTTTATCAATGTAAGGAATCAGCAGAAACAACATCGTCCAAAAAAAAATGGGGAACCCATAATTCAAGATTCCTTTTACTGATAATTTTGAATCAGAAGGTTTTGCAGGTAAGTCTTCTGAAAAAGATCTTTTACCTCTCCATTTATAAATAAGGATTGCAATTGAAATTAAATTGGATACTATAGTTGCAATAAAGATTTTGACAATAAAATCATTTTTGGAAAAAGTAAGCAGAAATATTGCAAGGCTGAAAAACAATATTGTCCGAACTGATTCTGAAAGTATAATATTATGAGCTAGAAAGGATGCCTGGTTTAATGCAATGGAAATATTTAGAAAAATGGTGACCAGTATGGCGATAGCTAAAACGATTCCAATTTGAATACTTTGCGTAAAGACCAGGAAAATTACCAGTGCGACAATTGAAAAAAAAATGCACACAACCAGGGATAACCTGGCAATCTTTTTTAAAAATTCCCCGGATTCAGAAAAATATTTATAATACCTGATTATTGAAGTAGTAAACCAACTGCTGGAAATGGATGTAAAAATAAGAAAGCCATTCATTAATACAGAATAATACCCATACTTATCTGCTCCCAATCCTGACTTTAATATTGGAATTAGTGAGAATCCCAATATCCCTGGAATGATTACACTAAATAAATACTTGATGGTATCTCCCAAAAGAGTTCCATTGTAACTATGCCTAAGTTTGATCCTATTGAACATGTTTAGGCGCGCCTCCACGGTATTTCCTTAGCGTACTAAGGATCAATAAAAAAATCAGGGTAAGCATAAAAAATGCCATTGAACCAAGGGTCCCATAAATCAACCGACTTTTCCTTTCAAATTTCAGGGGATACTCAGGCCCGTCTATTACCTGGAGCAAGGGAACTTCCTTCAGGTACTGGTATCTTGCCAATTCTAAACTTTTAAATATTTCGGTATAGGCAGCGCCATAAGAAGAAACATCTATGGATTTTGACTGGATATCTGCACTTTGTTTAGCAAATACAGGGTTAACATTTGCGTCCTGAATGTCGGCCCTGGATTTAAGCGCACTCTGGGTACTACCCTTTAGCCTGGCAACACGTTCTTCAAGAATGTTAAGCGATTGAAGCGCTCTTTGGGTTCTGAGTTCAGTATAAAAGGCTACCGCTTCTGCCAGAAGAAGTTCAGAGAATTTTTTTGCAAATTGCTCATTCCGGGCTTTAAATTCAACGGTAAAAATATTCCACCTCCTGTCAGGTCGGGCTACCTTAAGCTCATTGGTTGTAATATTTAAATATACAAGGTAAATCAGGCTATCCTGGAGGTAAGTCAGATTACCCTGGCTACTCCTATTGTCAAATTTCACACCTTCCAATCTTTTGCTCGCAGCCCTTACATCACCAATTCTACTGATTTTCAAATAATGCTCTACCATTGGCGCAACACTGCCGCTGATTGTGTCGGGTTTAAGCAAGATTTTTTCAATGATCCTTCTGCTCTTTAAAATCAACAAAATATTATCCCCGGCAAACACATCCCTGCCCGAAGAACCTAAGTTAATGCCAAGTTCTGCAGCTAAACTTAATGCTGAACTGAGCCCCCCGGTATTTTCTTCCAACGCGAAATTGGTAAATGCTACAAATTTTGCTTTGTTGGAATGCGCATAAAATACGCCAAGCGAACCACCCGCAATAATTGCGATCAGCAGGATCCACTTCTCTACCATTATTGTTTTGAATAGAAATTTAATTGCATCTATAAAATCATGTACTGTTTTCATATTCCAAATTTTCTTACTGCAAAAATCTCATTATTCAACCAAAATATTGGAGCCCGGCAGATTTTGCACGAGTTGATTAATGGCTTCAATTGTATGAAGAGAGTTCTCCAATTCGCAATGCATCAAGTTCCCTGCTGAAAGTGATTTAATAAAATGTTGATAGACTATGTGATGGTTGTTCATGCTTCCCTTGTAATATCCATAATCATTTACAGGATTTTCCTTTTCCAATTCAGGTACAGGGGTTCCTTCCACCAAATGATAGGAAAGTTTATTCAGGTAAGGACCACCGATTGAAACACTGCCTTTTTCACCCAATACCGTAATAGAGCCTTCCATATTTTGACCAAATGCATTTATTGAAAAATGCAAACACCCAAGTACTCCCTTGTCAAATTTGACCAAACCGGTTATAGTATCTTCAAATTCAATTATCCCCTGGTGGGCCAAATTGCCCCCATTGGCACTTACATTTTCCATTCTCCCAAATAGCCAGCAAGCTACATCAATAAAGTGGCTAAACTGGGTGAACAGGATACCCCCGTCTTTTTCAATCGTGCCTTTCCAATTGCTTTTTGAATAATACTCTGCATTTCGGTTCCACAGCCCCTGAATATGTATTGAATAGATATTACCAAGCCTCCCGGTTTCAACTAATTTTTTCAGGTGGGCCACCGGGGAATTGAACCTGTTTTGTTTTACAATCCAAAGTATCCGTTGATTCCTTTTAGCCGCCTCAATCATTTGGTTTGCATCCGAGACCTTTAAAGCCATCGGTTTCTCGCAAATAACATGGAGTCCGCAATCAAGCGCCTGAATGGATTGGAGTGCATGAAGCCAATTGGGCGTACATACTACCATTATGTCCAATTGGTTGGCATTTTCAAGCATTTCTTCGTAGGATGTTACCATCTTACACAGGTACTTTTCTGAAAATGCCTGCGCTTTTGAATGCACAAGATCACATACAATAACTAACTGCCCAAATTCCGAAATAAGAGCGGCATGTCTCTCGCCTATATGCCCGCAACCAACTAGCCCAAACCGAAGATTTTCCTTTTCCATCAGTTTGCATTAATAACTGATACAATCAGGGTGGTTAGCGTAGCTAATACTGACGAAAGTGCAATCCATTCCCCTGTAGAAAATCCCTGCTTTCCTTTTTCCTCCTTACTTGGTACAAATATCTCTGAACGTGGCGTTACTGTGGGATACGATTTGAAGAATAAAAACTTCTTTACCCCTTTGGCCAATCCGTCAGGATAAATCACGAATGTTTGATTTTTACGTGCAGCCTTTGTAAAATCACCGGTACGTTTAATATAATACTTTACATTGGAGCCCTGTTCGTACGGGATAAGGGTTGGATAATACACCTCCCCGCTCACCCTTACCAGGCTGCTATTTTGGCTTACCATTATTATATCGCCCGGTTCCATTATAATATCGTCGTTCCCACCTCTTTTTTCAAATGCTTTCTTTAGGTTCACGCTTAGCGATGTATAGTTCTTCTGAATTTCTTTCAAGAGAGCGGGCGATGACATGATACTGTCAGCCGGAATATTGGAAAGCTTGGCCAATAAGGAGGCCCTTTCATCCATCGAAACATCTTCTCCTTTAAAACGGCGGATAAATACAGAACTGCTGTCAGCCGAATTTTTGAAACCACCGGCCCTTATTAAAACATCCGTTATCCGTTCGCCGCCTTTTTCAAGGAAATAACGCCCCGGGTACAACATGGGGCCGTTAATATATACGCTCCGCTGAGGTTGGTACCCGGGCTGGGGCCTCACCACCACCATATCAAATGGCTCCAAAATCAATAATGCCTGGCTATCAGTAAGGTTTTTAGAAGCAAGTATGCGAATTATTTCAGATTGTTGTATTTCAGATTGAGAGGAATATTGTTTCCTGATCCTTCTTGAAACTTCAATCAAAATTCCTTCAGCCGACAACGCGGCTTCACTGATCCCTCCGGCCAGCAGTACCAGGTCGCGCAATCGTAAATCCTTTCTCCATTCAAATGTGCCGGGCCTGATAATTTCGCCCTCAATATTTACTATGTATTTATCCCTTATTTCAAAAATTGAATTAATTATTACTTCATCTTCACGTTTCAAAGCAATTTTTTCTTCTCCACTTAAAATCTTTTGGGGTGTGAAGGAAACATTTTCCGACCCTAAATCTTCCCCCAACCTCAATATATTACCCCCTCCCAAAAATGCATCCTGCCTGAGGCCTCCTGCTTTTTCAATTAAATCCCTGAGCTCCATGCCCGGCATTAATTCATAATCACCCGGCCTTAAGACAGCCCCCTTTATATTTATCCTGTTGGCAAAGCGCATGGTAGCCGTTCCTACCACCACACTATCCGCTATTTTGGGTATATAAGCGGCGAACTCTTCTGCAGGCAGGGTTTTAATGGCTAATTTTTCGTCGGTAATCTGGTAAATAGTAACCGATTTTCGATAGGCGCTGTCCGAAAATTTTCCGGCATAGGAAAACAGTTTTTCAAAAGACTCGCCGGGCGACAGCTCATAAATCCCCGGCCTTTTTACATACCCGCTAAAAATCACCCTTCCTTCGTAATATGGTATCCTTATTACATCCTGCTCCTGCAACAAAAGGTTATCCGTACGGTCGCCTGCGGTAAGAAATTTGTAAATGTCTATTTTACGGATAACCTTATTACCCCTGATCAGTTCAATATTCCGGAATGAACCCTGATCGGTAGGGCCTCCACAGAGGTAAAGTGCATTAAACAGCGTGGTGAGCGATGAAACTGTGTAGGTGCCGGGCTTTTTTGCTTCACCTATTATGGTAATCCGCATACTACGGATGTTACCCAGGCGGAGCTGCATTTTAGTAGCCCCTGTTTTCATGGCCTTATAAATGGTATTGCCAAGCCTGGAACTGATCTTTAATTCAGCATCTTCAATGGAAAGCCCGCTCACCATTATCGGCCCTACATTTTCAATAAAAATATTACCCTCTGCATTTATGTTTTGCCTATATACCTTTTCGCTATAACCATATACATTGATAATCAATTCATCATCGGGCCCAAGGATATAATTGGCCGGGGTGGCAATCCTGAGGTTTGGTTCAAAAGTGGTGCTGGCGCCTGAAAAAAGTTCAGCGCCAAAAATCCTCCGGTTGTAGGGTTGGTCAACCATACTCAGCTTGCTTTGGCTTTCATCAAACTGGCGTGATGAATTTTCTCCACCAGTTCCAGACCCGGTTTCACCTGAATTTTTTGAACTGCCTGATTTTGATCCTCCAATGCCAAGCGTTAAAATCCTATCCCTAAGTTTGTTGATCTGCTCTTCAGGAAGCCCTCTTCCCTTTACATACTCCAGCAATTGGTCATCCGACAGGCCCGATTCCTGGGCTTTTTGGTAATACGCCCTGATCTCAGCGTCAGAAACCTTATCAATATCAACGGATTTAAGATCTCCCGAAGAAAGAGTACCCTGGCCAATAGAAAACAGGCTAAAAAAAGCCAAACAAAAAATTGTAACAAAAAAACGCGTTAGTTTCATGCAGTCCATATGTTGCATTACCGGCAAAAATTAAATTTCTGACAGGAAATCATCATTCAAATGAAAACCGGTCGGCCCGAAAAACCTTACCAACAATAATGATAACATGTAAAAATGAATCGGATAGGCTAAAGATTGGGCTCAAAAATAGGATATCGGGCCCATAATGAGCCAAAATCCTTGATTTGCTTCTTTTAAGTGAACTTAAAATACTATTTTTTCAGTCGGAGTAAATATTCCCCATAACCACTTTTGGCAAGCGATTTTCCAAGTTCTTTCAATTGCTCATCAGTTATAAAACCCATTCTCCAGGCAACTTCCTCAATACATCCAATTTTCAGCCCCTGCCTTTTTTCAATAACCCGTACAAACTCGGTGGCATCATGGAGGCTGTCAAAGGTTCCGGTATCAAGCCAGGCAGTACCCCGGTCCATTACGCCTACATGCAGCTTGCCTTGCTGTAGGTAGGTATTGTTTACCGTTGTTATTTCATATTCCCCCCGGGCGCTGGGTTCAATGCTTTTGGCAAT
The DNA here is from genome assembly GCA_964444195.1 of uncultured Chitinophagaceae bacterium. Lineage (GTDB taxonomy): Bacteria > Bacteroidota > Bacteroidia > Chitinophagales > Chitinophagaceae > Phnomibacter. Next base: position 34,137 of record CAYUGH010000009.1, on the reverse strand, counting down.
CGATACCACGCTATTATCGTAAAAGTACAGCCCGGGAACGGCATAATTACTTTTAGGCCGGGCTGGCTTTTCCTCAATGGATAAAGCCTTATTTTCTGCATCAAACTCTACCACTCCGTAGCGTTCCGGATCACTTACTTCATAGGCAAACACAGCAGCGCCATCCACATCTGCAAATTCCCTTATCAGTTTAGGGAAACCGCTACCGTAAAAAATATTATCTCCCAAAACAAGACATGCCTTATCGTTACCTATAAAAGATTCGCCAATTACAAAAGCCTGCGCCAGGCCGTTTGGCACTGCCTGTACTGCATACTCAAACCGGCAGCCCACCTGGCTTCCATCGCCCAAAAGACGAACAAACTGGCTCTGATCTTCGGGTGTGGTAATGATTAAAACCTCCCTGATTCCTGCCAGCATCAACACACTGAGCGGATAATAAATCATGGGTTTGTCGTAAATAGGCATTAATTGCTTACTAATGCCTTTTGTAATCGGGTAAAGCCTTGTTCCACTGCCACCGGCAAGTATAATGCCTCTCATATCTGGTTCGTTTTATTTTCCCAACCTGGTTTTAAAATCCTGCCAACTCTCCGCCTGGATATCTTTCGCCGATAAAATCACTTCCTTAGGATTTAGTTGCCAATCTATAGAAAGGTCTTTATCTAAAGGATGGATCCCCCACTCAGCCGGTTTGTGATAGTAATTATCACACTTATAAAAGAAAAGCGCAGATGGGCTTATCACGGAAAACCCATGTGCGCAACCCCTGGGAATAAATAATTGATTTTCATTGTTTTCGGAAAGAGGGATGGTAAATACCACACCAAAGGAGGGACTTTCGGGCCGGATATCGAGTACCACATCCAGAATCTCCCCGCTTATTACCCTTACCAGTTTAGCCTGGGCATGTTCACCGTTCTGAAAATGAAGCCCACGTACCACTCCAAAACTGGATTCGGATTGGTTGTCCTGCACAAAAGAACCATTCCAGCCGGTAAGCCGGGAAAACTTTTCCTGGTTAAAACTTTCGAAAAAATACCCCCGGTCATCCCGGAACACGGTGTTTTTTACGATAAAGCATCCTTGTATGGGTGTTTCAACGATTTCCATACTGTTCTTCGTAATATTTTAAATACTCCCCACTGGCAACATTGTTCAGCCATTCTGTGTTTTGCAGGTACCAGTCAATGGTTTCTGCAAGCCCTTCTTCAAAGGTAACCGACGGGGCCCAACCCAGTTCACTGTTAATTTTTGAAGCATCAATGGCATATCTCCGGTCGTGCCCCGGGCGGTCTTTAACATACGTGATCAGGTGCTCGCTTTCTCCTTCTGCCCTTCCAAGCCTCTGGTCCATCAGGCGGCAAAGCAGTTTCACAAGGTCGATATTCTTCCACTCATTAAAGCCCCCGATATTGTAGGTATCATGGTTTCTACCTTTATGAAAAACCAGGTCGATGGCTGAAGCATGGTCTTTCACATATAGCCAATCGCGGGTATAAAGGCCATCGCCATAAACGGGTAACGGCTTTTTGGTAATGATATTTTGAATAAAAAGCGGGATCAGTTTTTCAGGAAAATGATAAGGACCATAATTATTGCTGCAATTGCTGATTACGGCAGGCAACCCATAGGTATCAGCATAGGCTCTCACAAAATGATCGCTCGAAGCCTTGCTGGCGCTGTAAGGGCTATGCGGATCGTACCGGGTTGTTTCGGTAAAAAGCCCGGTATCACCAAGCGCGCCATACACTTCATCGGTACTTACATGGTAAAACCTTTTGCCCTCAAAATTGCTTGCCCAATACTTTTTAGCAGCCTCCAACAGGTTTACCGTACCAATAACATTGGTATAAACAAAGTCTAAAGGGCTTAAAATGCTTCGGTCCACATGGCTTTCGGCAGCCAAATGGATCACATCCGTAACCGTAAATTCTTCAAACACCTGCCTGAGCGCCTCTGTATCGAGGATATTGGTATGCGAAAAAACATAATTAGGCGAATGTTCAATATCCCTCAGGTTCTCAAGGTTACCGGCATAGGTAAGCGCATCGAGGTTAATGATCCGGTACGCTGGGTAATTATTTACAAAACGGCGTACCACATGGCTTCCAATAAACCCCGCGCCGCCCGTAATTACAATATTTTTCGAAAAACTCATTATAAAAAATTGCTGCAAACCTAAAGGAATGTATCCAAAGCCCGGTTTAAAATCTTGTAAAGATGGTTAAGGATTTTTGCCGATTTTCACGACCGAAATGTAACTGCATGCCGATATGAAATCCCCACGAACTGACGCACACAACATGAATGATCATTTGGGGATTCCACCCCGCAAAGGCGGGACAAGTGTGACAAATAAAAACCAGTCCCGCACGTGCGGGACGTACTAAAAATGACCAAATGAAGGAAAGATATTATTCACTGGATGTTTTCCGCGGAGCCACAGTCGCACTGATGATCCTGGTGAACAATCCGGGTAGCTGGAGCCATATTTACGGTCCTCTTGAGCATGCACCCTGGCATGGGCTTACCCCAACCGACCTGGTATTTCCCTTTTTTCTTTTTGCAGTGGGAAATGCTATGGCATTTGTCATTCCCCGGTTACAGGAGGCTGGCACAGGCATCTTTCTGAAAAAGGTTTTAAAACGATTCGCCCTGATTTTTTTAATCGGGCTTTTCCTCAATTGGAGCCCGTTTGTAAAATGGGATGGCGATTCGCTTGTTTTCAAGCATTGGGTTGATCCCACAAACCCGGAGTCCGGCATCAGGATACTTGGGGTTTTGCAGCGTATTGCTATCGCCTATCTTTTCGCATCATTGGTTGCCTTTTTTACCAAACCCAAAACCGGCTTTTTTATTTGCGCGGTTATCCTGCTGCTTTATTGGGCGCTGGTGCTTGCTTCCAATCCAACTGACCCCTACAGCCTCGAAGGATTTATTGGAACTCTTTGGGATAAGCAAATTTTAGGGGTGGCGCATATATATAAAGGTGAGGGCGTTCCTTTTGATCCTGAGGGGTTGCTAAGCACCATCCCGGCCATCGTACAGGTTGTTTTTGGGTATTATGCAGGTCAATATATTCAGTTAAAGGGCAAAAATTTCGAAATGCTGGCCAACCTCCTGGTAGCCGGGATAATTTTTGCGCTGGCAGGCCTTATGTGGGGGCTTTCTTTTCCTATAAATAAAAAAATATGGACAAGCAGCTATGTGCTGTACACTACGGGGTTGGGTTTAATGACCATCGGGGTAATGATTTACCTGATCGAATTCAGGCAGGTAAGGGGCTGGTGGAGCAGCTTTTTTGATGTTTTTGGCAAAAATCCACTGTTCATTTTTGTCCTTAGTGGGTTTTTGCCCAGGATTGTATCTTTATTAAGATGGCAAAACGGAGTGAACGATTCCGGGAAACCAACTTACACCAATGCCTTCAGCTGGTTTTATACAAATGTATGCGACCCGATCAGCGCAGATCCAAGGGTTGGGTCGTTGCTATATGCCATTATAATGATAACTTTTTATTGGTTGCTTGCCTGGTGGCTGGATAAAAGAAAGATTTACATCAAAGTATAAAATGTCCAAACTTAAAATAAGCTTAGCTGCTGGCCCGGCCTCACAAATTTTGAGCAATCGAGTTCCCAGCCTCTTCCATTCAGGGCAAACTTTTGGGTGTATTTCTTAAACTGCTGTCGGATAAGTTCTGCCAGGGGGCCTTCACCCCGCATCCTCATGCCATACCTCGAATCATTAACTTTTCCACCATGCCCCTGCTCAATAAGGTGCCAAACCTTTTCTGCCCTGTCCGGAAAATGCTTATGCAGCCATTCATGAAAAACCAATTTTACCGATCCGTTCAGCCGTACAAAAGTGTAAGCAGCCGTAGTTGCACCTGCATTTGAAGCGGCCTGCAATATATTTTTCATTTCATGATCGTTAAGTCCGGGTATTACCGGCCCCATCATCACACCGGTAGGCACCCCCAATTTACTTAATTCCTCAATCACCCTAAGCCGTTGCAATTCGGTAGTGGTGCGGGGTTCCATCACCCTGCGAAGCGGTTCCTGGAAGGTGGTGATGGTCATCAGCACCCCCACCAAACCTTCTTTTGCCATAGCCGTCAAAATATCCGCATCCTTCAATATAAATGCATTTTTGGTGATGATGCCAACCGGCTGACGAAACCGTTGACATACCTCCAGCAATTGCCTTGTAATCCTGAACTTTTGCTCGGCCGGCTGATAGCAATCGGTATTGCCGCTCAATGAAAGAGGCACACATTGCCATTTGGGGTTCATCAGGAACTTTTCCAACAGCTCAGGTGCGTTTTTCTTTACAATAATCTTTTGCTCAAAATCGATGCCTGCGCTGTAACCCCAGTATTCATGCGCATTGCGTGCATAGCAGTATGAGCAGCCGTGCTCGCAACCCTGGTAGGGATTCATGCTGTAATTCATGCCCACATCAGGGCTTTCCACCTTGTTGACCAAAGTTTTTGAATGCTCTTCGAGGTAAATGGTGTGCAATTCGGATTGTTCCCAATCGTCAATGGCTTCCTGGTGTACAATGCCCCGATCATGCTTTAAAAAACGGTTGGCTGGATTGTGCTGGGCTCCTCTTTTCATGCAAAAAGCACCCCCTGCTTTGATTGAACCGGGATGTTTTCAAAAGAGAAACGATTCAACAGGCTCCAACCTTTGGCTTGAGGACTTTTGCGTAAAACAATCATGTGGTCCGCAATAAAGGAGGCCAAAAAATGCTTGTGTTCAATTGCCTTCCAGATCTGGCGATACTGGGTGGCTTCCATTTTTGTAGCAACTCCAATGGCAGGGTATTGATTATAATAAGGCTTTTCAGTTGGAAACTTCAAACCGGACAAATGAGTTTGAATGGTACGGTTTATCAGTTTTACCGGCGCAGGGTTACTGATTTTAAGACCCACAGAATGCTCGGGCAATCCAAAAAAACCATCAATGTTGATGCGGTATGGCGCACATTCCATGGCTGCATAATGAAGTTTACGCAACAATTTTTCTTCATGGGCGCCAAAATGACTGAACCTTGACAACAGAAGGTAGCCTGATTGTAATTGGGTGGGTTTCAGTCCTTCATCATCCACCCATTTTTTTTGAAAGCGCTTAATACGGTCAAGTATAGCGGTCCCTGGCTGAATAATCAGCATATATTGATGGTGGACCATTTGGGGGATATTAAAAGTACCCGGCATTTTCAGGTTGGTGCTATAATCTTTCCTGCTCATACAGTGTATTTTCAGGCTTGTTCAGAAAAATAAAATTGACTTACAGTTACCCAGCTCTGCTTTTCTTTTTTCTGCAGCAGTAGTTTTTTGATTTGAATCCGCTCGTTAAACTCAACCCTTCCCAGCCGGTACAGGAGGTTTTCAAATCCTTCGGCATGTACTCCTTCTGCCACGGTCAACCAGAACCGGTTAACAGCATGCAATGGTTGCTGTCCATTGCCGGTAAGGTACAGGTCGAGCTTGCGCAACTGACCTACCAGTTTTTTGAGTGGCGCCGGGTCAAGGATCCGGGCAAAAACAGTATGCGAGGGTGTTCCGCTGAAATTATTGACCACCAGGTTCATGCTTGCCTGTTCGCTGCAAATCCTTTGGGTCCAGCGGGCAAGCGTATCCTCCAAACGTGAAAGAGCCTCAAACCGGGCAATTTCAATGACCAGGCTTTCGTTTTGAATTTTAGTCCAACTGGTTTGCCCGGTGGTTTCCAAAACCGTTTGCAGGCGGCCATTCACCTCATCTTCCGCCACCCAGGCAAACCTGTATTGGGTTGGCATCTCAGTATTCCAAATGGCTTTCGGGGCAATTGATTGTATGGAGTAAGTTTGCATAATTCGAACTTTTTGGTAATAATGTTAGCGTAAAAATACTAAAATAATTAGGATATTAAAATTTTAAAGGAAATTATTTTTTAAAGGGTTTCCCCCGCACTATTAGTAGGGGAGCACCTATTGTAGCAGGATGATATCATCCCCCGTTCCGGCTGCTGACCAGATTCGGGATAATCATTTTTTACACAATGCTAATTTGGGCTTCCTGACAAATGAAGTAGCCCGAACCGGTTTGGGAATTCCGGCGTGATGTGGGTCGGTGGTTTTATACTTATGTATGGTGCATGAACTATATAATCCCCGAAGCCTGTGCCGGGGAACAAATGATTCCAACATTTCTGCTGTATTAACTATGGAAGGTTATACGATATTTATACCTGTAATCTTCCTATACAGATCCACAGCATACAAATCCGTCATTCCCGCCACATAATCCACCACTCCCTGCAGGTTCTCGTACAAGGTTCTTTTTTGGGGCTCCGCCTGGAACTGCGCGGGGATCAGTTTCAACAATTTGGACGATTTTCCCGAATCCGGGTGCATGACGGCTCCTACAAAATGCTCCAGCAGCGCGCCGATTACATTGAAGCCCGCTACCTCTATTTCCACCACCGAACGATGGTTGTAAATATGTTTTACTGAAAAATGATCTATCTCTTTCAGCAACGCCCTTTCTTTTTCAGGTAAATAACCCACCAGCGGTTTGGGTAGGTTGCCCTCGAGCAGCGCTGTTTGATTATCAAGAAAAATATCGCGCATACGATACACCAGGTGGTTAATGAGTTTGGCACGCAAAAACTGAACCTGTTGATTAGGGTCTATTATTTTCGAAAGGCTTTGCTCAACCACCGCACGGGCATTGAACCCGGTCTCCTCATCAAAAAAACCCAGAAACAACTCCTTCAATCTTTCAAGCGATAAAATCCCAAGCCGGTGTGCGTCTTCAAAGTCAATTACCCGGTAGCAGATATCATCGGCAGCTTCAACCAGGTACACAAAAGGATGGCGGGCATACACTTCAGCTTCTTCTGAAAGTTTGGGTATACCAAGGGATGAAGCTATTTGCTGCCAGGTTTGTAATTCGCTATCAAAAAACCCGGACTTTTTAGTGTTGAGCTGTTGCTTGTTGAACCCTGCCTGCGAAGAACATGGATATTTTACAATAGAAGCCAGAGTTGTAAAGGTGAGACGGTAGCCTCCCTGCAGGGGTTCCCCAAAAGCATGCGTAAGCGTACGAAAGGCATTGGCGTTTCCTTCAAAATCAAGCAAGTCACGTTGTTGATTGGAGGTGAGTTCGTTTTCAAAACGCGTTTTATCATTGCCTGAAAGATTGCGGAAGAAAACCCGTATGGCTTCTTCGCCGCTATGCCCGAATGGCGGGTTGCCAATATCGTGGGCGAGGCAGGCTGCGGCAATTACATTGGGCAGTTCGTATTTGTAAAACTCGGTAAACCCATCAATTGGCTCGCCATATTGCCGGGCAAGCTCATCGCCCACAGCCTTTCCAAGCGAGCGCCCTACGGATGCCACTTCAAGACTATGGGTAAGCCGGTTATGTACAAAAACAGCACCGGGAAGCGGAAAAACCTGGGTTTTATTCTGCAGCCTTCTAAAGGCAGATGAAAAAATGATACGGTCGTAATCTCTTATAAATGAAGTGCGGGCTGTTTCACCCGGGCCATCCGTTTTCGGTACTGACCCGGTACGTTGCGCACTGTACAGTTGTTGCCATTGCATGCGGGCAAAAGTAGGGGTTGCTTTGGCAGCACCCTCCTCAAAACACCTCCACCTTCCAGGTTCTCTCCCAGTTTCCCCCCGCTTCGAGGCTTTCAATCCCCGGCTTTTCAGTAAATTGCTGATTATGCCCTACCGTATCTGCATGCCCGCACCAGGGCTCAATACATACAAAAGGCGCATCTTTTGCCGCCCAAATACCCAGGTATGGAAAACCATCAAAGTAAAAATCAATGCCGTGTGCATGCCGGGTACTTCCAAGCGTTACTTTGGTGGTTTGCAGGTTTTTAAAAACAATGGCATCATCATAAAATAACGAATGGTGCAAAGGCAATTGTCCTGCGAAAGCTTCAACAAAGCTGTTAAATTCCGAAATCAACCCACCCTGCAGGTGCCAGCGAAGCAGGGTTTCATCCTTTCTGAACTGGATATAATGGTCTTCATATATACTCCCCGAAACAAGCGGCACTTTAAACGCCGGATGCCCGCCTATTGAAAACCAAAGGGGATTATGAGTAAAATTATGAACGGCATAGGTACAATAAAGTGAATCGCCGCTTAATTCATAAATCAGTTCGAGCCTGAATGGGAAAGGATACATTTTCAGGCTATCCTCATCCGCCTCAAGCGTAAAAACCGCTTTACTATCACTTAACTGCTCCACGGCAAATACCCGTTCACGCGCAAAACCATGTCTTGGCAATGTGTAAGCCTTCCCCTCAAAAAAGTATGTATCGCCCTTCAGGCTGCCCACAATGGGGAACAAAACGGGTGAATGTTTTCCCCAAAAAGCAGCATCCCCTTCCCACATATACTCAAGCCCTGTTTGCAAGCTTTTAAGACTTTGAAGCTCGGCGCCAAGTGGATGTATAGAAGCTTCCAGGTGGTTTGATTTCAAACGGATCATACTAAATTTTTATGGTCATTTATATGGATTGGCAATATCGGTTAAACCGATTAAATATATCCTGAAAAATGTTACCGGTTACCCTGAAAAGCAACTGCACTAGTCAAATGGAAAATAAGCCATGCCTGGGTTTGTAAATCAGCGCCTTCTACCCGGTCAAACTGCGGCTTATTTTTCCCCCAACCGGATTTACTTCCAGGTTGGCCCATTGTTAAAGTTTTCTTATCATGTGTTATTGGTTTGGCTACGAACGAAATCGTATTAATTTTACGAAATCATTCGTAATTAAAAAACCGCATTATTATGACACTAACCGTACCACACCGCCGCATGTTTGGCTGGCTTATTTGCATAGCCACACTATTTCTGTTTTTATTGCTCACTTTTCGCACACAGGCACAAACCACCAAAAGCAACACCGAAAAAGGAAAGCAAACCAAAACCATTACCCCCAGCCAATCCGATGCAAAGGGCAGGACTGTGGAAATGGACGGCATAAGCAGGGCAGAACTTGAAATGGCCCAGGTTGATTGATAACTCATGAGCAAAGGTTCATGGGTTTATTCTTAAGCCATTCACGCAAATACCCTGCATTTGTCTAATAGCAGCAACATGTTTCAACAGAAACCCGGCGTGTTTGTATTTTCGCTCCTGTGAACACCAATATTTCCGCTGCTTTAAAAGAGCTTCAACATAATTTAACCGGGGAACTGCATACCGGTACCACCATGCGTACCCTGTATGCTACCGATGCTTCGGCCTACCGCGAAATGCCGCTTGCAGTAGCCATTCCCCAAACGGAAAACGACCTCAGGACGCTTATTCATTTTGCCAATACCCATAAAATCGGGCTTATTCCACGCACCGCCGGCACATCACTCGCGGGCCAGGTAGTTGGCAATGGACTGATTGTGGATGTTGGCCGTCATTTCAATAAAATACTCGAGCTCAATACAGAAGAAGGTTGGGTGAGGGTGCAACCGGGCGTTATCCGCGACGAGCTGAACCTGTTTCTGAAACCCCATGGATTATATTTTGGCCCTGAAACAAGCACCGCCAACCGTGCCATGATTGGCGGGATGGTAGGCAACAATAGTTGTGGCGCCAATAGCGTGGTGTATCGCAGCACCCGCGAGCATACACTTGAAGTAAAAGCCTTGCTGAGTGATGGTAGTGAAACTAGTTTTGGTGCACTGTCTGCGGATGACTTTCATGCAAAGTGCGAAGGAAATAGTTTGGAAGCAGCCATTTATCGTACCGTCCGCAGCATGCTGGGCAACTATGAAAATCAACAGGAAATACGCAAACATTTTCCCAAGCCATCGGTTGAACGGCGAAATACCGGCTATGCGATTGACCTGCTTGTTGAGACCGCACCATTTACTGCGGGAGGCCCCGATTTCAACTTTTGCAGCCTGATTGCCGGAAGTGAAGGCACACTGGCCTTGCTTACTGAAATAAAATTGAATGTAACGCCACTTCCCCCAAAGGAAAGTGGTTTGCTATGCGTTCATTTCAACACCATTGATGAAGCTTTGCGCGCCAACCTGGTTGCGCTGAAGTACCGGCCATCTGCCAGCGAACTGATTGACCATTATATACTTGAATGCACCAAGGATAATATTGAGCAACGTAAAAACCGCTTTTTCGTGCTGGGCGACCCCGGCGCTATCCTGGTGGTTGAATATACTAAAGAGACCAGGGCTGAAATTGAAATCATTACGCAAAAGGTAGAAGCTGATATGCGTGAAGCCGGACTTGGATATCATTTCCCGGTGTTGTATGGAGCCGATTGCAAAAAGATATGGACCCTGCGTAAAGCCGGGCTCGGTTTACTGGGCAACCTGCCGGGAGATGAAAAGGCAGTTCCCGTAATTGAAGATACCGCTGTAGATGTACATGATCTGCCCGCTTACATCCGCGATTTTAACCGGATTCTGGAAAAGCACGGATTATACAGCGTCCATTATGCACATGCAGGTAGTGGTGAAATTCATCTCCGTCCTATTCTGAATTTAAAAACTTCAGAGGGGCGTAGGCTGTTTCGGGTAATTGCCGAAGAAATTGCAACCCTGGTAAAAAAATACGATGGCAGCCTGAGTGGCGAACATGGTGACGGCAGGCTTAGGGGTGAATTTATTCCTCAGATGATTGGAGAAAAGAATTATGCGCTTCTCAAACTAATCAAACACACCTGGGACCCGCAAAATATTTTTAACCCCGGTAAAATTGTGGATACCCCACCAATGGATAGCTTTCTTCGATACGAGGAAAATCAAAAAACACCTGCTTTTAAATCGTTCTTTAGATACAAGGACCAGGATGTATTGCAGCATGCCGAACAATGCAACGGCAGCGGCGATTGTCGTAAAACCCACCTTAGTGGCGGCACCATGTGCCCAAGCTATATGGCCACCCGGAATGAAAAGGATACCACCCGGGCCCGTGCAAATATCCTGCGCGAGTTTCTTACCCGAAGCGAAAAGCTAAACCGCTTCGACCATGAAGAGATAAAGGAAGTGATGGACCTATGCCTGAGCTGTAAGGGTTGCAAAAGCGAATGCCCGAGCAATGTGGATGTAGCTAAACTGAAAGCTGAATTTTTACAGCATTACTACGATGCCAATGGGGTACCGCTGCGCAGCAGAATGATTGCCAACTTCACCACATCAGCAAAGCTTGGGGCCATTGCTCCCCGGGTATATAACTTTTTTATGACCGCGCCGGGTATTAGCAGCCTGGTGAAAAAGATGAGTGGCTTTGCGGTTGAAAGAACGATGCCAACCATGCAGAAACGCACGCTTCGCTCCTGGTTTAAAAATCGAATAAAAGAAAAAGACAGGATCAAAGTTGGTCCTCAAACCTCAAACAACAAACCTCAAACGGTATTCTTATTCACCGATGAGTTTACTAACTACAACGACACACATATTGGTATCAAAGCTGTTGAATTACTGGAAAAATTAGGCTATCAAGTAAAACTTGCCAATCATAAAGAAAGCGGGCGTACCTGGCTGAGTAAAGGATTGCTGCGCAAAGCCAAAGAGATCATTGATTATAATATCAGTGTTTTAAGTGCAGTCATTTCAACCGATGCACCGTTGGTTGGCATCGAACCGTCGGCCATTCTTTCGTTTAGGGATGAGTACCCCGAATTGTGCGATGAAACCCTCGTGGCCAAAGCAAAACAACTGGCTGCCAATAGTTTTACCATTGAAGAATTCCTTGTGGCGGAAATAAACAAGGGAAACATTCAGCAGGCACAATTTAAAGCGGAAAACAAGAAGATTTTATTACACGGCCACTGCCAGCAAAAGTCGGTAGGCTCCTTGCAATCAACGGTACTGGCTTTGACGTTACCCGCAAACTACAAAGTGGAGGTTGTACCAAGCGGCTGCTGTGGCATGGCAGGCAGTTTCGGGTACGAAAAGGAACACTATGACATCAGCATGAAGATTGGCGAACTGGTATTATTACCTGCTGTTCGCAATGCTGCGGATGATACCATTGTGGCAGCACCGGGTACTAGTTGCCGCCACCAGATTAAAGACGGTACCGGCAAAAAAGCTTTACACCCCGTTGAAGTATTGTGGGATGCGCTGGCTTAAATCAAAAATCTGCTACTTTTTGGACATAAATAAAAAGAGATTGAAAACGGAGAGCGCCAGCCCGATGGCCGACACCACCAATGCTATCCAAAAACCAAGCAATTTATAATGGGTAAGTTTTAGCCTGGCCTCCAGCAATCGCTCCTGGTGTAATTCCTTTTCGAGGGCTCTTTTTTCCTTCACGTCATGCTCATCCCTTAAATAAGTAAGATACCCGCCCTGTGTCATCCAATAGCGTCCATAATTGGTTATAGAAAGCAGGGTAAGCTCCTCATCGGCATATTTTGCCAGTTTTGCTTTTACCAGGTGATATGCCTGTGTGCGAACATCAGCAAAACCCACCCAATCATTGCCAAAATATTCCGAAGCAGCATCATAAATATTCACAAGATCATGGCTGTAACAATCTGAAAGGAGCTTTTCCAGGAAGACTTCTGTTTGCATGGCGCAAATAATCAGTATTTATTGGATCGGTCAATCCAATTATTTATTTAAAAAAATATTGTCAAACTGCTTTTCATCATTCATAAGCTTATAAAACTCATTCAGGTAATTGATCATTTCCTTTTTTGCCCCTTGCTTCAGTTCCTTCATATTCTCCACCAGCGACAAAATACCGGGCTTTGCATTTAAAATTACCCCGGCGGCATAATGGATATCTTCAACTTCAAGCCTTGTGGCTTTATTATAGCGCGTCCGTACACTCTCAATGGGCAGCGTTTCAAACGGCACGGCATATTCAGCATTTACAAGCCCGCTATAATCGAAATCATAAGGAACTACATACGGGGGGTGCCTATCCGCAGTATTTGGAATAACCATCTTAATATTCTGGTAATTTGAAACAGACCAATCCGTATTGGCAATCATATACTGGAAAACAGCCACCAATGCATATTGCTGCTGATGGGTGTACATTGGCATTAGCGAAGTATCCTGAAACTCCCTGCAACCAACCCTTTCAGCAAGATCATCAATATTCTCAAGTAAAAATCCCTTTCGCTTTATCGGCTTTCCGGCCCTATTACTATCGCTCACCTGTACATCCAACAATCTTGCCCTGAAGCTGTAAGGGGTAACAAGGTTATACATCTTGTAAATCAGGTATTCCTTTAAAATAAGCTGATCATTGTAATCGCTTGTATTGCAGGCCCAAACCAATTTTAGCTTACCGAGCTTGGAAAGCGGACTTGCCTTCTTCGTCTTAAAATAAAGCAACAGTGGCGGAGGGTCGCAAATTGCCAACCGCGATTTACCCCTTGCATGAAGCTCAATGGGGCCTTCCAAAGAAGAGTCGTTGGGCAACACCAGCCTGGCGGTGGCCGGACGCTTCACTTCAATTTGCCTGGGGTGATCAATATTTTTAAGATTAACGGAAATAAAAAGGGTGGCTATAGAATCTCCCTCAAAAAACTTGCGGCGATCAATGGATTGTGAAAAGGCAGCATGGGCAAAAAGGATAATAAGTAGCGTGATGCATTTCATTTGGAGAGCCAACCGGAATTAGATTATTCCTCAAAATTAACCCAGTTTCAGGGTAGAAAAACTGATTTAAAGCAGAGAAATTTTTAGGGCTTTTTTTTATTTGATGGTTTTGAATGTAAAAACCCCTTAGTTTCGCACCGCTTCTCTAAAAAAGAAGTTCCCCTGTAGAAACAGGGGAACTTAACGATTGCTTGCCATATGAAAATTCTTCGAATGCTCTTTTTTTAAGGAGGTCGAACGATTTTAACTCATTCTTCCTTTTTAACGGTTGCTTGCCTCTTTTTGCGATTGCTTGCTATTTTTTACCGTTGCTGAAGCAAAAATAGGGCGGGTATCACCCGTGCCGAAAACTTGTTTTCAGTAATTTTATGATGACAAAACAGGGATAAAAATGTTAAACCCCTTATCAACATTGAGTTTCACCCAAAATCGCCCATGATGGCCAACCGGAATATCGACATACTATTTCAACTAATTCACTCGCTTGAAAAGGCAGAAAAACGCAATTTTAAGCTCTATATCAAGAGAAATTCCTCACGGGATGACCTTAAAATCATCAGGTTATTTGATGCGCTGGATAAAATTGAGGAATACGACGAAAAGCTTCTGCTGAAGAAACTAAAAGATGTAGAAAAACCCCAACTGGCAAACCTGAAAACCCACCTGTACAAAGAATTATTAGCCAGTCTCCGCGATTTGAAAAGCGCTGAAAGCATAGAACTTCAGCTAAACGAGCAGTTGGATTATGCGCGTATCCTGTATAACAAGGGGCTTTTTCACCAAAGCCTCCGTTTTTTGGAAAAAGTGAAGGAACTTGGTTTTACCTATGGTAAATACAATTTTTTAAGCCAGGTTATTTCGCTTGAAAAGAAAATTGAAACGCTTTTTATTACCCGCAGCATGCGCGAACGCAGCGAAAAGCTGGCCGAAGAAGCCATTGAGGTAAGCGGGCATATTTACAGGGTGTTTTTGTTGAGCAACCTTGCGGTAAAATTGTATGCTTTTTACATTGAAAACGGGCATGCGCGCAACCGGACGGAGGAGAAAGAGGTAATTGAACTGTTTGAAGTAAACATGCCCCCACAGGCCAGGCGGGCCAAAGGCTTTTACGAATTGCTTTACCTGTATCAAAGCTATACCTGGTATGCCTTTATCCGGCAGGACTTTTTAATGTACTACCGGTACAGCCAAAAATGGGTTGATTTATTCGATAATGACCCGATCCGCATAAGGGTTGAAACAGCGCACTACATAAAGGGCATGCATAATCTTTTGAATGCTCATTTCGATCTTAGAAATTACAAGGCATTCAGGCATGTAATGGAAGCATTTGAGAAATTTGAGAAAACCCCTTTATGCCAGCACCACGACAACTTTCGAACCCATACTTTCATTTACATCATGAGCGCCAAAATAAACTGGCACCTGATGACCGGCACTTTTAAGGACGGTTTGAAACTGATACCCGAACTGGAATCCAAGCTTGAAGAATTTGGGTTGCAGGTTGATCAGCACCGGATCATGGTATTCAACTACAAAATTGCCATGCTGTACTTTGGCAGCGGCGACCACAGCACTTCGATTGATTACCTGCAAAAGATCATCAATCAACCGGTTGACCTCCGGTACGACCTGCAGGCCTATGCCCGGCTGGTTCACCTGATGGCGCATTACGAAATGGGTAATTTCGACCTGACCGAATACCTGAGCAAGTCGGTGTACCGCTTTATGGCCAAAATGAAAAACCTGACCGTGGTAGAAGAAGAAATTTTCAGGTTCCTGAAAACCTCCTTTAAGGTTTCGGCAAGGCAATTAAAACCTGAACTGGAAAAACTTTTAACCAACATTAAGCACCTCGAGAAAAACCGTTTCGAAACCAGGGCATTTGCCTACCTCGATATAATCAGTTGGGTGGAAAGCAAGGTTCATGGCAAAACCATGAGCCAGGTGGTTTACGAAAAATACCTGGCGAGCCGGCATAGGGCCAAAGAATAATGCAATGATGACTATCAGTATTGTTTAAATGCTTTTTCATGCGCTTGTCTTATTTGAACAGCCAACGATTTAGGCTCAATTACTTTCATGCTGTCGCCAAAAGAAAGTAGCTCCATCAATAAGTCATGTGTCAGGCAAAGCTTTAGCTTGATTTTCATTTCTTCGTCATTATCCACTAAAACCTGTTGAGTTTCGTGTAAAGGCAATGTTTTGATATACTTGCCCTGGAATGGGTCAAAAGATAGGATAATGTCTTGCGGTTCTTCGTCATTTGGACTGATAATACCAAAGCAGAACCTGTAATGCTCATTAACATCAAAATCCACAGGCAACTCATACTTCTTTTTCAATATTTCCAATTCAGTCAACCGGTCCAGGGCAAAACTTTTTATGTTTCCATCTTTACAGTCCTTAGCCAGAATATACCAACGATTTTTAAACTCCTTTAAGGCATAAGGCTCTACCAAACGTTGGCTTGATTCTTCCTCCCAAAATTTCTGATAGATGAATTTTATTTGAAGCCTGTTCTTAATTGCATGAAGCAATCCATATAAATTTTCCGTTCCTTGCGGCCTCCGCTTCTCCAAATGGATAAACGGCGTTAAATCTTGTGCAAGGTTTAAAGAGTTGAACATATCAAACGCCTCCATCATCCTTTGGAAATTCATGCTTTCATTTTCGCTTTGGCTAATAAAATAGCCTTTGTTCGATTTTGAGTATTCAATATCAATTCCAAAAACGCTTCTAATTTCCTTTATATCCCGTTGAAGGGTTCGCTTGGAAAACCCAATTTGCAAACTTACATCCTGCATGTGCAGATAGTCAAACTGATTCTCAATATAACCTTGTAACTGCTCGTATGTAGCGTAAGGTTTTACTTTTAGCTTTTTGAGAATAAGCAGGTAGCGGGATATGTAGCCTCGTTTTGACATTTCTATTCACTAAGATTTGTGCATTCAAAATTAAATAGGTGTCCAACGTCAAGAGTTTCATACCAGTCCTCATAAATGTTACAAAGTCTATGAACAATAGCACTTAAATGATTTTTAATCATTTCGGTATCGCCATCGTTTATTCTTTCTTTGATTTTTTCCCAATATTCCCAATCGCTTTCCTTTACAAAACTTTGTTCACGAACATTGATTAATCTATCACGAGGTGATAAACTATTGTTTTCACTTCTGTTTTCTTCGAGTGACAATGCTCTAAAATTTCCAATACTTTTATTCCAGTGTCTCGTTTGCCATGAAATATTTTTTTTGTAATAAACCCAACTATCAGGATAAATATGGTCCCAGTCCCAAGGCCTATTCGTGTCTTCCAATGCTTCCATTTGGTTAAACTCACCAAAGCTCTCCTTGATATATTTCCTTTGAGAAAATAGCAAAAGAGGTTTACACTCAAAAAGTTTATTCATAAAATTATCCCACATGCTTTTTGTAGCATTGGAAATTTTCTCTTGTTCTGACTCAGAGTTAAGAATCATCTTGTAAGTTTTGACTATTTCACTTTCTGAATCTGGATAAAGATTAGCCCAATCCACATTTTCTTCAACAACATTTTGAACTAAATACTCTCTCAAAGTTGTTGGCTGGATTAAGGGACACATGATAAAATCATTTCTGTTGAGATATGGGATACTCAAAATTTGTTTACTCCAAAAGTCATTTGAAGAAATATTGCCCCATAATTCACGAACATATTTTGTGTTATCTCTACCAAACCATGTTAAAGCAGTTAATGCTGCCAAAGCCTTTTTTTCGACTTCATTATTTGTTTCTCCCTCATGCAGTTTAATCCATTGTAGAAGCAGTAAGAATAAATCGGGTGAACCTTTCACAATGCTTTTTACCAATACTGGCGGTATTGCAAAGTTATTTTCAGAAAGTAATATTTCAAATGCTTTATTGAAGAGTAACCTTGCCGGACTGTTAGATGCCGTTCCTATGAGTTCTCTTAGTTTGCTTTTGAATTTTTCGTCTTTAATTCTTTTTCTAAAGTCAATTACACTTATCGAGTGGGGGTAATTGCTCTCATTTATTTCTGTCATTGCTAATCTTGAAACTAAAGAAATAACAAGTGAGGGAGCGACAAAATTTACCCCTATATTTTCAACTAATTTTTTTGCCTCGGGAAAAGAGGCCTTGTAAATTGAGTAGATGAGTTCTTCTCCTGCAATCCTTGTTCCTGATGAATTTAATCTTACAAATAATGTTGGGTCTTCTCCTGTTTGTTCGTCTTCTGCCTTCAAAATTTCTTGTTTGACCACAATTGCAGGAATAACTACATGCTCCAAATTTATTATTGCATTAAAAATGTTGTCGTTAAATTCTGAACTGTAAAGCGTTTCCGTTAGTTGTTCCAAATAATTTCTTGCATCAATTGCAAAGTGCTTAGTTTTAATGTTTGTAGGCAAATATTCTTTGCACAATTCAATTAAAGACGCTTTCCAGTTTTCCCTTTGTTCTGAAATGGCTTTTATTAAAAATGCCAATGGAACAGGTAAATCTGCGTCATAAGGAAAAACATTGAGAAGAGAAAACTTAATATATCCGCCATTTTCATTATCAGGATTTTCACGAAATATCTTTAAAGCATTTCTTCTGTCTGAAACAGTTAAAATATAATTGTTGTCTCTTCTTTGATAGCCCCAAGGATGAGATTGTGTTATTACTCTGATAACAAATTTCTGTGTGCTTGTATTCTCGCTGGGGGCTAAATCAATCCAAACAATCGGAATATTCTTTAATGACCAAAAATTATTTTTCTCATCAAGCTTTTTATCCCAAGGATTGTAGTAGCCAATTGCTATTGACGTTGCTCGTTGTTGCCCATCAAGTAAAAAAAGCTTTTTGTCCTCACTCCTTGATAAGAGAAATGAACCAATTGGAAATCCTCTTAAGATTGAATCCCAAAGAGATTCAATTTGATTTGCTTTCCAAACGAAACCTCTCTGTAATGCAGGTAATTCAACCTTGGAGTTGTCGTAGTCCAATTGCCACTTAGAAATTTCATTTAAATTGAAAATCAAGGGTTTTTCTATTGCTGTTTTATCTACTTCCATTTATGTTTAAATTTTTATTTAAATGCAAATTAAAAAGTTGGGCACAAGCCCTTGCATCACTCAAAGCATCGTGGTGGTTCAAAGAAATATTATATTCCCCACAAAGTGAAGCCAAATTATCACCAAAAATCCGATAGGTGCAATGTCCTGTAAATTCAGGATTTGAAATTCCATAATACTCTAATGTCTGTTTCATGCAACGAAAGTCAAAACCAAAACCATTATGAGCCACTACATTCTGATGTTTTATGAATGGCTCAATCTGATGCCAAATCATATCAAATGTCGGTGCATCCGCTGTTTGCTCGGGGGTAATTCCATGTATGTCAATAAAGTTATTCCGATAATAATTGCCGGGCGGTTGAACAAAAATGGATAATTGCTCTGTAATAACCTGATTTTCTACACGAACCAACCCTACCTGGCAGATGCTCCAGGGCTGGTAGTGTGCGGTTTCAAAATCTATTGCGGTATAGGTTTTCATGAATCTCCTTTTTATTCAGTTCGCTCCTAACCTGCTCTTGTTTATCGCCTGAAACCCTATCGGATTGCTCTTTGCCGGTTGCTGAAAATCATCTTCGTCCTGGTTGTAAATGGAAGCCAGGGTCATTGGCGTATTTATAATCGTTCTGAAACCAAGCTTATCTGATAATTGCTGAGCCTTCTCAACCTCCAATTCTTTAAACTCATACTTCGCAATTAGTCGTCCCTTTCGCATTAAGGCGCTGTCGATTTTAGAAATGTCGGTGTTAAACGAACAAATTATTTGAATATTCAGGCAGTCGGCAAGCAAGCCGTCTGAAATATTCAATAATGCAGAAACCGGAGAATTACCCTCTCTCTCCCTGTCAACAACAATATTTTCAGCATCTTCAATTACAAGTATCGAATTGGGGTTGCTTATAAGAATTGACATAAGACTTGGGTTTGTAATGGCACTTGCCATATTAGGTGGTAAAAAAATTGCATCCTTTTTCAGGGAAGCAATTAAGTAACGAATATATGAGGTTTTTCCTGTTCCTGGTTTGCCATGTAATAATACTAACCCTTTATCATTTTTACGCGAAAGTCGTTTAAAAATCAGTCGGTGAATTTCCTTAAAGTTTTCGTTATAATTTTCTTCAATACTTAATTTGGGCTTTGTGATCTGTAAAGATTTTGTTTCAATGCCTGACTTGCTATTTACAAGCAATGAAATTTGTGGCTTATGTATTTGCCTTCGTTTCCTTTTTTTGAATTTTTTAATTTCATTTATAAGCTCCTCAACCCTTGAAAGCTCGGTTTTGCGATACAAAAACCGAACCATAGAAAAGTTGGTATCAAAGTCTACAATTAAATCATCATAGAGGAAATAAAAAATATCTTCAATCTCAGATGTATCTCTCCTGTTGAAATATCGCTTATTGTAATAAAGGTCTTTAATTTCTGATTTGTATTTTTCCGAAAACCAGATGTTTGCTTTTCTGCAGTCAATATCAATTTCATGATTAAAGTTTGGGATTGAATTAAAATGAGCAATAAATAGCATAAACTCGTTTAAGTATGAATCACCCCTTTTTGCAAATACTTCTGAAATAGACATTTTTGCTGAAGTATTGGCAAGTTCAAATGAAGTGGCAGCGGTTTGGCTAAGTGTCAAATTATTTGTTATCATACTTTCCATCATTCTAATGTTTGAATCAAAAGTAGAAGGATGAAACGCCAAAGTATGTCGCTCTGAAAATTTATTTTTGTGGGTGGGGTAATTTGTAGGTGAGTCGATGCATGAACAGTCGCCAATAGTTTGTTATCCCCCGGTTTTCAGGAAACCTGCTGTTGCATCCGCTTCCTGAAAGCAAGGACAAGTTTGATTTCACCATAGCCAAACTCCTCGCCAAGCCGCTCCCTGATGGAGGTCAGGGTAATTTCCTCCCAGGTTGGGTCAATAGACTCTTCAATTTTTTGCCTTCTTTCTTCCGGAAGAAGCCTCTCATCCCAATCTATCATACCCGTTTCAAGCGCCTGCGCAAGATGCCCTTCAATTGTACTCCTGGCAAAACCGCGCTCAAGCGCAATTTCCTCTATAGATTTACCCTGTTTCCAAAGCTCGGCACTGAATTGGGTGGTAGCGCCCGGTGTTGATTTCCGTGGCGAATTTATTTTCTCCTTTGCTGCCGCTTCCAATATTTGCTTCTTTTCATGTATCAGTGTAGAAAGGTTTTTTGCCTGGCAATACTCCGAAATGAGCTGAATATACCTCGCGCCAAAGCGCTCGGTTTTTATGCTTCCAAAACCCCGGATTAGCTGCAGATCAACCAGTTGCATAGGCAGGTAAGTCGCCAGTTCCTTAATAGTTGATTTGTTTGCAATCATATAGACCGGTACTTCATCTTCTTCCGCAATAGATTCGGTGAGCTCTTTAAGCAATTGAACAAGCTTAAATTCTACAGGAAGATCATCCATACCAGGTATATCCTGCGCCTTCTTATAGTTAGTTAATTGTTTTCTGCCAGCATCGGTATTGGAGGGGGCCAACGGAGTGGCGGGGACCGGTTGAAAAACAGATTTCCTGCCAAAAAAAACATCCACATTAAACCCATCCTTCAGCCTTGAAAGCTGAAGCGCACGCTGTTTGAGCAAATCACCTGTCTCTTCTAAAACTTCAAAAAAAGCATCTGCCGATTTGCGCGAATGACCGCTTTGCATACCCGGCAACCGCCTCCAATGGGGCAATACTTTTTCCTGCAAAAGGCTTAAAAGCAAAGGGGAGTTTTCTTGGAGGAATCCTTGCAGCGCCAAATCTTCCTCAAAATCGCCAGCCTTTTCCAACAGCATGGAAAGTTGTGGCATACATGCTTTTGATGATTGATGAAGCTCCTCTGAAAGTATGTAAAAGGTATGCAACCAATCGCCTGCACTGGCATTGAACATATCTTTAAACCCGCCGAAAATTTGCTGTAACTGAATGATATTCTGTACAAGGCTTACATATTGAAAAGCCTGAAGTATTTGCATCCTCAGGTACTCGCGTTTGGAGGAACGGGCAACTTCTTCGAGGTGGTTCATGGGCCTGTCCCTCCTGCCGAATTGTGCAATACGTTCATGGGTCATTACAATGCCCTGGGTTACAGGGCTCAGCAAAACCATGCCATCAAGGCAAGTACACCGGCTAAGCGCTACATACACCTGGCCGGCTTCAAAAGCACGTCCTGCATCAATAATGGCTTTTTCAAAAGTGAGCCCCTGGCTTTTATGGATGGTAATGGCCCAGGCAAGCCGTAAGGGGTATTGAGTGAAGCTACCGAGTTCCTCCTCCTTCACCGCGCGGCTATTAGGTTCATATGTGTATCTGATGTTTTTCCAGGTTTCCTGCGGAACTAAAATCGGTTCATCCTCACCGGCACATTTCACCCTGATAATTTCCTTATCAATATCGGTAATGATGCCAATTTTACCATTGAAAAATCTTCGGGGAGTTTCCGTATCATTTTTCAGAAACATGACCTGTGCCCCAAGTTTTAACCGAAGCACTTTCTCTACCGGATATGCCGTATCCGGAAAATCCTCTTTTACAGAAGCTTCAAACTCAAAAACCCTGGTTGACAGTGCATTCAATTCGCGGGCATTAATCTGGTCGGCCATAAAATTATGGGTGGCCAGCGTAATATAGTTGTCCGTCTTCGGCGGGTTGAAGCCGGGCATATACCTCGATTTCAGCAAGGCCAGGCCATCTTCCGTCAGCCGGTTATTTCTTACTTCATTCAGCAGGCTGATAAAGGTTTCATCGCTTTGGCGGTACACATGGGTAAGCTCTACATATTGCGGAGGAGCCTGTTGAATAACCCTTGCATCAAAAAAGAAAGGGCTCTTATAATAACTAAGCAACAATTCGCGGTCACCATCCTTCAGCACAGGAGGCAATTGGAACATATCGCCTATGTACAACACCTGTACACCACCAAACGGAACCTGCGGCCGTTTGCGCACTGCCCTCAATACCGTATCAACCATATCGAGCAAATCAACCCTCACCATACTGATTTCGTCTATAATCAACAGTTCAAGGGCTTCAAGCACTTTTTTCTTTTTACCCTTTATACGCAAACGACGGACAAGGCTAAACTTGTCATGGATTTCATCGCGGGTTTCAAGATGGGTGGGGCGGTAGCCATCGGGAATAAACAACCCAAAAGGTAATTGCAACAGGCTATGCAGGGTAGTTCCGCCTGCATTGATGGCCGCCACACCGGTTGGGGCTACAATGGCAGTATTTTTATGGGTATTATCACGGATGAACTTAAGGAAGGTTGTTTTACCGGTACCTGCCTTGCCGGTCAGGAAAACATGTTTGTCGGTATAATTCACCAGGTCGGCAGCGAGGTTGAAGATGGTATTTGGCTCAGCAGTTTGCATAAAATCAGTCACAATGTTCTTAAAAAATCCGGTGAAATGAATCATTCACCTCACCGGACTTTCAATTTTGAAGGCAAAAATACTATGCTTCTGCAGGCGAAACTTTTTTTGCCCCCATCAGGATCAGATCAGCCGCCTCCACCTCTGTAATGTAGCGTTTGGTTCCTTCCTTGTCGGTGTACTGGCGATGGGTAAGTTTGCCTTCTACCAGCACTTCCTGCCCTTTAAGAAAATATTCCTCAGCCCTTTCGGCGAGTTTGCCCCAGGCCACCACATTATGCCATTCGGTAGTTTCTACCTTTTCACCCTTTGCATTTTGGTAAACATCATTGGTGGCTATATTCAGCCGGGCCATTTTACGGTTGTTTTCAAAGCTTTTTACTTCGGGATCGCCACCCAGGCGGCCAATAAGTTGTACACGGTTACGAATGTTGTTCATGATTTGAAAATTTTAAGATTGAATAATTTGAGATTTGATGATTTGAAATTCCGGTAAGAGAAATTCCAAATCCCGGGATCAAACTGAGATTTAAGTTTAATGGATAAGCTCCCACTTTGGAATGTGGACTTTTAGGATTCGGGATTTGAAATTCGCAGGGCGTCAGCCCCTTCCTGATTCCTTATTTTTTATTTCTTATTCCTTATTTCCTAAGAAGCCTTCCTGGTCAGCAGCAGCAACTCATTAGCTATCACTTCAGTTATATACCTTTTCTGACCATCACCGGCAGTATAAACCCTGCTTACCAGTTTTCCGTCAATGGCTACTTCGCTTCCCTTAACCAGGAATTTTTCGGCAATTTCAGCGGTTTTACCCCAGGCAACAATGGTATGCCAATAGGTGTCGTTCATGTTTTCACCCTTTCCATTTTTGTAGGTTTCGTTGATGGCAATGTTCATGCGGGCTACTTTTCTGCCATTCTCGAGATTTTTTACCACGGGGGCTTGCCCGAGGTTTCCAATCAGTTGTACCCTGTTTTTAAGCGTGTTCATAACGGTTCTGTTTTAAAATGTTTGTGTAAAATGTTTCGTGATTAATTGGCTACCGGTAATGCTGGTACAAAGATGACCGGGCCATAAAAGGTTAGTCGGTTATTATCCGTTTACTTCCGTATGTAATCATTTGCAAGCGTTTGCACACGGCTATAAATTGCACAAAAAAAGCACCGCCGAATGCGATGCCCTTCATTAATAAACTGAAATTCAACTATTTGTATTTTATCATCCCATCCAGCGAAACTTTCTTCTCCAACAAATCTATAAACGAAGCTTCCACGGTGACTTTCTTTCCATCAATCCTGGCATTTGGAATGGTAACCTTCCGAACCTTGCCGGGGAGCTCGAAATTGATCTTATGAGAAGCGCCGCCTAAAAAGGTTTTCATCATCGAAAGGTCCTGGGTTTCCTCATCTCCCTGTTTTACCTGCGCCGAGGTCCTGGTTAATTCACCGCCTGAAAGCATGTAACTCGTAATGCCCGTAAGCATCCCGGTGGGAGATGATCCACCGCCCATTTCAGCAGTCAACGGATTTTTTTTGGTGGTCTCCAATACCTTGTCAATATTTTTCGACACGTATTCAATTTCACCCACATTTTTAAAATCAAACCTGATGGTAGTGTAGAATGCTTTATCCTTTTCATTGGCGAAAATGTGCATGCTCACTCTTTTCCACAGGTCCGGGTTGTCCTTGATGACCGAATCGGGCAGGTCTTTAAAATAAACCACCGAATCCATATTCTTAAACGGGTTGTTTTCATCCGCCGACATCATCCCGCTCATCATCGGATCCTTCATCATATCGCCCATATCAATAGTGATCGAATATTTTCCTGAACCGTCCTTATTGAGTACCAGGTTTTCAATAATATCAATGCAACCGGTAAAAAGGATACAGAAAGTAAATAGCGGTATAAAAACCCGGGGTAGCTTAAGCATGAATAAGTTGTTTTTTACGCCATAAAAGTAAACCTTTACCCAATCCGCAAGATGGATTGGATTCAAATAGTATTTTTGGATAACTTGAGCCGGAAAATCGCCGAATATGCCCCAAGCATCAAGCCGCAATTGCCTTTACTGCGAAAAACCGATCCGTGGCCGGACAGATAAAAAGTTCTGCGACGATTATTGCCGCAATGCCTATAACAATTCATTGAAGGCTCCATCATACAACCTGCTAAGGAATATAAATAACCAATTAGCCAAAAACAGGAGACTGCTGGAAGAAACCATTACTCCCGGGGAAGAAATGGGTAAAACAACCAAAGACAAATTGATTTCAAAGGGTTTCTCCTTTAAATACATCACGCATACTTACACCAACAAAAAGGGAAATGTTTACTTTTTTTGTTACGATTTCGGCTACCTTCCGCTGGAGAACGATTGGATTTTGGTGGTACACAGAAAGGAAGAAAAAGAAGCCTGATTTTTTTGTAATTGATATATCTTTCCCCCGCTGGTCTTCATTCAAAGAATTCGCATGAAAATATTCCTGTTCCGTTCAATGCTGTTAAACGCCCTGGTATCGGTATTTTTTCTGATTTCTTTTGGCCAGGAAAAAGAAGGGGCACCGCCCCCGGCGCTTCGGGAATTCAGGGCCGCCTGGGTAGCCACCGTTGCCAATATCAACTGGCCAAGCAAACCGGGGCTTCCTTCCGATCAGCAACAGGCCGAAGCCATAAGCCTGCTTGATTTTTTGCAGCAAAACAATTTTAATGCAGTGATTTTTCAGGCCCGCCCCCAATGCGATGCCTTATACCAAAGCGAACTGGAACCCTGGAGTTACTACCTCACAGGCACACAGGGCAAAGCCCCCGAACCCTTTTACGACCCGCTTACCTTTTGGATAAATGCCGCCCACGAACGCGGCATTGAGCTCCATGTATGGCTTAACCCTTACCGCGCACACCATAAAGATGGCGGCCCGGTAAGCGACAAATCCATTGTAAAAACCAAACCCGGACTTGCCAAATACCTGAAAGAAGGATATTGGTGGCTTGACCCGGCGGCACAGGGCACACAGGACCATTCGTATGCGGTTGCCATGGACCTTGTAAAACGATACGATATTGACGGACTTCATTTCGATGACTACTTTTACCCCTACCCTTCTTATAACCTGGGCGAAGACTTTCCGGATAATGATACCTGGGATGCCTATGTAAAAAGCGGCGGTAAAATGAGCCGGGGCGATTGGCGCCGCGATGCCGTTAATAAATTTATTGAGCGGCTTTACCTCGGTATTAAAGCTGAAAAATCTCATGTGAAATTCGGGCTAAGTCCCTTTGGCATCTGGCGTCCGGGGTATCCTGCGCAAATTGAAGGGTTTGACCAATACGATCAATTATACGCCGATGCCAAACTTTGGCTCAATAAAGGCTGGATAGATTATTTCGCCCCGCAATTGTACTGGCCCATTAACCGGCTGGCCCAAAGCTACCCGGTATTGCTGGGCTGGTGGGCAAGCGAAAATACCATGAAGCGCCACCTTTGGCCGGGCATCAGCATTGGCCGCGATACAGGTGCCGCCAACATACGCGAGGTAACCAACCAAATTATGATTGCCCGTGGCATATTGCCAAACAGCATGGGGGTTATTCATTGGAGCATCGGGCAATTGGTAAGGAACCAGGGGCTAATGAAAAGTCTTATTGCCGGGCCGTACAAACAACAGGCATTGGTTCCGGCCAGCGCATGGCTGGGCGATAAAGCTCCGGGTGCACCCAATACCAAAGCCATATTAAGCGACTCACTGGTACTTGTTACCTGGAAAGAAGCAAGGGCAAAAGATGTGTCGCTGTGGGTAGTGTATATGCGCTACGGAAAACGATGGCATTATCATATTCTGACAGGTGCAGAGCAATCCATTCCTGTACAACTTACGGAAACAATAGGCAAGGATGTATTCGGGCTGGAAGAAATACAGGTAAGCGCCATCAGCCGGACGGGTATTGAAAGTGAAAAGGAAAAAGTAAAATGGTAAAACAAGCGTTATGGGTTTAAGTTTTCATTATACCGGTAGTTTAAAAAAGAATGCATCCATTACCGACCTGATTGATGAAGTGAAGGATATTTCCGAAATCCTGAACTGGAAATATCATATTCTCGATACCGACTTTCCGGAGGTAGAACTGACAGATGGAAAGGTTGACGGCAATCTTTATGGGATCTGTTTTTCACCTGAAAATTGTGAGCCGGTTTTTCTAACCTTTTTGTCGAACAGAAGACTTTGCAGCCCGGTCAGCCTTCGTGATTTTGAACAACCGGTAAGCGAGGTTCCCGAAGACGCTTATTTGGTTTTTACCAAAACCCAATATGCAGGGCCCGAAGCTCACATGGCGGTTATTCATGTATTAAAACATATCAGTAAAAAATACCTTGAAGAATTAAACGTAATTGACGAGGGCCAATATTGGGAAACCGGGGATGAACAATTACTTCGTGATACTTTTAAACGATACACGGCGCTGATAAACGGATTCGCTTCGGCATTTGGAAGTGTTCCGGTGAAAGAAGGTGAATTGATTGAAGAATACATAAAGCGGATTTTTGAAATACTGAAAAGTAAAGGCATATAAAATCTTCCTGAAAATGTGTTTCTGCCTGAATCCAACAAAACCTGCCGTTCTTCCTCCACCTCAGGCAACATTCCTTTGAATTTTACGGGCCGATTTCCAGCGGCGAATCCCCCAATAAGCGCCGGCGCCAATCAGCAGGAATGGCCACAAGTTTACAAGTCCAATGATAAACGAAAGAAGGTAATCCCATCCATTTACAAACCCTGTGG
This sequence comes from uncultured Chitinophagaceae bacterium, assembly GCA_964444195.1. Classification (GTDB taxonomy): domain Bacteria; phylum Bacteroidota; class Bacteroidia; order Chitinophagales; family Chitinophagaceae; genus Phnomibacter. Next base: position 6,309 of record CAYUGH010000009.1, on the reverse strand, counting down.
CAATCTTATCCCAAAAATAGGTTGGTGCCGAAACAGCTTCATACATGGTTATAGTAAGGGTAGAGTAGAAAACCTGGTTTTTCAGCACATTCAGTCTCCCTTCAATCGACTCAATATCTGTACGCAATACACCGAGCTCCTTTTCAACTTCAAGTATTTCAGATACGGTATTGGCCTTATTCAGTAGTTCGAGGTATCGCTTTTCAATATCTTTTTTGGTATTAAGCCTGGCTTCCACATCTACATATTCTTCGGTTACATCTTTTACCAGGATATCCTTCCGGTCGAAATGCGCAATGCCGAGGGTAGCAGCGGCGAGCAACGAATCAAAATGGGCGGCAGGTACGCGGATAATGATCGTTGTGCTGTTTCGATCGGATACATTATACTCAGATTCATTTCCAATATACCCGTTCCATTTTGTGATGGCCTTTAAAAGCTGAGCTCTTGCAGTACGCAGGTTATCCACCTTATATTCAAGCGTGCCCTCCTTAATCAGTTTGCGTTCGATAGCAACGCCATCATTACCCGGAGGCGGAGGAGCGGGAGCTTTGTCCTTTTTTTCAAAATCTGCAGTTTGATTCACGCCTGCCGCTGAAGCTGCAACATTTTCTGATCCCTGGTGACAGGCCACTATACCTGCAAACAACAAAAACAAAAGGAAATAGCTATGGTATCTCATGGAAATGGTTTTTGGATAAGATTCAGGGCAAATGAATATTGCATAAATTATTCTCGACCATGTGCATATCCTTTGCATGCTTTCACGAAAGGTTGCCATCATGGATCTTTTGGAAGAAATAAAATCTGTATCGCCCTGAAAAAAGTTTACACTTAGTATCTTGCAATGGGCGAATGGGACAAGGTTTCAATAAACAGGGGCTATCGTGAGTTTGCCGATGGGGTCAATGAAAAGGAAGCTTTAAACAATATCATGCACAAGCGCCTCCGGGTGCGCCTATTGGCAATATGGTAAAACCCCGACCTGAGGCGGTCAACCTTTTTGCGGGTTCCTTCAGGCGACAAAACGATGGAAAATTTTTCGTTTTCATTAAATAGATCAACTACCTGTTCCACCATATTCCGATTACTGAAACGGTCCACAGGGATGCCGCCAAGCCACCGGAAAATAAAACCAAAGGGCGGCCTGAACAACTCCTGCTTCCCCAGGAAATTTACATGCTGCAATTTTAGCCGGCTCCTCACAGCAAGCCCAACAATAAAATCCCAGGCGCTGGTATGGGGCGCAACGGCCACTACCAATTTGGGCAACCTGTAAGGATAAACCCCGATTATTTGCCAATGATTACGGCGCAGGTAAAATTTCCAAAATAGGCTAAGCAAGACAGGAGCATTGTTATTTCGGGCAAAATAGGCATAAATATTAAAATACTATCTGCCGGTCCAATCGGTCAACCGATGCAAAACTTACGCGTTACTTTTGCACAACTGCATGGAAAAGCAATCAAAAGCCCACCTGGCTGTTTTGGGGGCAAACATCATTTATGGCATAAGCTTCAGCGCCGTCAAATTGCTGACCTCGAATTTTATGCCGGCCTTCTCCCTGAACCTTATCCGCATTGGGGTTAGCGCACCGCTTTTTTGGTTGCTATTTGCCTTCAAACCTTCAAAAGCCGGTATTAGAAGGGAAGATATTCCAAGGTTTATCCTTTGCGCCGTAACCGGTGTTGCAGTCAACCAGCTTATGTTTATCAAAGGTGTTTCGCTTACCACTTCCATTCATGCCTCCATCCTGTCGCTGGTTTCTCCCATTTTTATTACCGTCGCTGCAGGATGGCTGCTAAAAGAAAAATTTACACCGGTAAAAGGGATCGGGCTTGCACTGGGCATTGGCGGCGCCGCCACCATTGTTGCCGGCAAACAACATGGCGTACAAAACGCCGAAAACATGGTGCTCGGCGATATTCTTATCATCATCAATGCCATCAGCTATTCGCTGTATTTTGTATTTGTAAAACCACTCATGGTGCGCTATCATCCAATTCATGTGGTTCGCTGGGTGTTTACTCTCGGCGCCTTTATGATCCTTCCGTTTGGATGGAATGATTTTTTGCATACCGATTTCTCGGCCTTCAATTCCACCGCCTGGCTTGCTCTTTCGCTGGTAGTATTCGGCACTACTTTTTTGGCCTACCTGCTGAATGTATTTGGCATAAAATACCTTGGCGCAGCCATTACCGGAATGTACATTTACACCCAACCCATTTTCGCATCCATCCTTGGCCTATTGTTGCTGGGCGAAGGATTTTCTACTCAATTAGCTATTGCTTCATTGTTAATTGGACTGGGTGTTTTTTTTTCTTCCCAACTAACCCTGAATCGGAAATAATCCGCCAACCGTCAGGTTTAATTGCCGAAATAATATTTCAAATTGAAGGTTTTGTTTTCCTGCAGGCATAGTATTCCACTGCAAAACTATGATCGCCGGGTCTGAACTTTTTAGGCTAAACCAGGATACCCATTTTGAAGAGTTAAGTGCATTGATTAGATTTGCGTTTTCAGCCCCCTATAAAAGCCTGAATGGATATTCGATTTATGTTTCATTAAAATGAAAACAAAACCTCAATATCCAGGCTGTACATAAATACTAAGAAATCAACCAAAACAAAGTGTTACGGGTGCAATAAATCCAATTATAAACAAACACATATTATGAAATCAAATTCACACTTCCAGGTTCGTTTCTTCTTCTCATTAATGGTTGCAGCCTTATTTTTAGGCAATAACCAAATGCAGGCACAATGCACTACCTGTGATGTTACCAATCCGCCCTCCGGCTCCGACATTAACTTATCGATCATAAACAATCGGACTTATTGTATTACCAGTGACCAAATTTATAATGATCTAATATCGGATGGCACCAACACGGGCACGGGAGGAAAGATTTGTGTTGCAGAGGACGTAACGCTCATTATTCAAAATAATGTTAACCTGAATGCCTTGGATTCAATTTCATTCGAGGTATATGGCACGCTTAGGTTCAGCAACCCTAATATAGCTTCCAGAATTGGCATAAAAGTGCATGCGAATGGTGTTTTTTCTTCTTCAAATATTACCCTAAATGGTGTAAACGATGCTATTAAAATTGAAGCCGGTGGTAGAATGACGATTGACGTGCTAAATTTTGGCAACGACGGGTATTCTTTATTTGATAACCTTGGAACACTTAACATTCTCCAAAACATGAATGCATCAACCTCTCAGGTAGTATTCAGAAACCAGGGTGTTTTAAATCTCATCGGAAATTTTAGTAATAACAGTAAGAGTTTGTTTATTAATTGCGGTGAATTAACAAGTCAAAGTGGTTTTAATCTGGGTGGTGGAAAGGTAATTAATACCGGGACCTTTACATCAACCGGTGGGCAGATTGATGTTGGCGTCAGCACTTCTTTGTTTGAAAACTATGGCATAGCCACTATTTCGAGTTTAAACCAGAATTCAGGTACTTTTTACAATGAAGGTCTGTTAATTGTACAGCAATGGCAAGGCGACGGGCCGGTTAGGGGACCCGCGGCTGGCTCTGGAAAAAAAGGATTTATTGAGTTTGACAGTGATAACAGGTTTGATTTTAACTCCAAACCGTTTGGCCCCAACCTTGATATAACATTTGTACAAGGCACCACAACGAATGGCGATGGCAGGCCTACACCCAAACCCGGCGCCGGGCAAAATAATACCAATGTATCTTCAAACCGCCAATGGGTGTTTCAAAATATTAATGATAATATGGTGGATACCACGGTTACATTCGCTTGCCGCAACCTTTCTTCCTGTAGTACTTTATTGGTAACCACACATCCTTGCGCGGGGCCAGATGGAACATTTCCCGATACCTGTCCGGAGTATGAGGCCACAACATCCGGCCTCTGGAGCGATACAGCCATTTGGAGAAACCGTGCAACACCTTCTGATCCCTGGGTAACACCTGCGCTTACTCCCCCAATAAAGGGCAGCTCGGTACTCATTAATTATGATGTAGTAATGAATACTGACTTTACAATAAATGATTGCCCGCTTACCTTAAGTGGCGCCGCTTCAAAGCTTACCATCGCCCCCGATAAAACCCTGATGTTTGAAGGGGGAACAGATGGAAACGCCTACTTTAACCACAGGCCTGTAATTGTGCAGAGCACTATTGATGGCACCGGTGCTATTGGGTCCATGTTAGCTAATTCAAAAACTTTTGATGACGACAATATTACAATTGAACGCTTTATTCCCGGGAGTAAACGACGCTGGAACCTCCTTGCTTTTGGAGTAACCAGCCAAACGGCAACGATTAGGGATGCATGGGCAGGTGGTAGCCGTGCCAGGGTTGGTAACAGTACCAATTCAAATGCAGGGCTTCCGCTTGGTAACCCGCCAACCCCAAAACCCAATAACTTGCCATTTCCCACGCCAGTTGATTATGTGGCAGGCGATGGAACAATCATTACCGGGCACAGGCATGCAAATGCTTCTACCGCCAACGGCCAGGGATATGATTGGTGGCCCGAACTGATTATTCCGGCTGGTTCAATCTTTTGGACAGACCCAACACATTCTGTAAAAGCAGGTGCGCTTCAAACTACACCTGCCAGTATCAGGCCCTATTGGCCAAAAGCCAGTAGCGGTGGTTTCGGCCCCGAAAGAGGCATAGGTTGGGTAAGTAATGATAGTATTAATAACGGATTTGGCGGTGGAAGCCTGATCAATCAGCCCATTTCGGCCGCGTTTGCACAGCAATACCCTGCCTTGATGCTTTACACCCGCGGCGACCGCCAAGTATTGGAAAATTGGTATAACTCTACCACGCTTAGGCCTACTGGTCAAATAAATAAGTTTTCAGTAAGTGTACCCATTTTGCCAAAAGCTACCCAAAGCCTTACTGTAGTGGGTAATGTTTACCCGGCCCCCATTAACTTCCAAAGTTTACTTTCAGCCAATTCAACCGTAATTGAACCCCATTTTTATATGTGGGATAGCAACCTCCCGGGCACATCTGGCCAGGGTGCGTGGAGAACGGTTTACAGGCCCGATCCTGAAGGAAGCCCCAATACCTGGAGCGCAACCATCACAGGCGCTTTGCCTCCAAATGATGATCCGTTAACTACAAATCCCCAATACATTTCAAGCAGCCAGGGCATAATGGTTGAGGGGACAACTGACGGTGGCACACTTACGTTTGCTGAAAATATGAAGGTTGCAGCAACCGATGTTTCCATTTTACCATTTGATGAAATAAGCGGACCCGCACATGGTAGCCTGTATGCCAATTTGCTCAACAGATCAACCAATGGCTCGGTAACGACATTAGATGGTGTAGCCATTATCCTCAGTAAAAATCTTAGTACAAACCTTTCAGACGAATCGGATATAAGGAAAGTGTACAGTTTTACAGGAGGCCAATCTATTTCTATTAAGCATGGGACCGAATTGCTTGCAGTTGAGGGTTCGGCTGATCCGGAAACAGAAAGTACCTTCCCGCTGGAAATTATTGGTTTGTCGCAACGTGGTTTTAGGCTTCAGTTTGTGGTTGAACACCTTTACAAAGATGGACGTGAAGCCTTCCTGAAGGATAATTTCCTCGGAACACTTATCCCAATCAGCACCATCAGCAACTCATGGTATGATTTCGAAGGAACCGCAGAAGCAGGTTCTTTAAGTCCTTCGAGGTTTGAAATTGTATTTAAACAAACCAGCGTGTTGCCGGTGAACTTCACTTTTATGAATGCAGCCGAAAACCGGGGGGATGTGCAGGTAAACTGGGGAGTTGCCACTGAAAAAAATATGAACCGGTACGAGGTAGAGCATAGCATTAACGGCCGCGACTTTGGAAAATCAGTTCGGGTTGAGGCCCAAAACCTGAGCCCGGCAAATTACAGTTGGACCCATACCCAGCCTGCTACCGGTGATCATTTTTACAGGGTAAGGGCGGTTGATAATGACGGTAAGAACTTGCTGACAAGAGTAGTAAAAGTTACCATTGGAGCAAGCAAACCCGGATTCAGAATATTCCCGACCGAAGTAACCCAGGCGAATGATGTTACCATTCAGTTGAATTCAATTGAAAAAGGTGAATATTATTTACAGGTTCTTGATATGAGCGGCAGGACCATCCAATCTCAGGTACTAAAACACAATGGAGGATCAGCTTCACTGATCTTACAATTGAAGCCCTCCCTTGCTGCAGGCAGGTATTCAATCAGGTTGCAGGGACAGAAGCAAAACTTTGTGCAACCCCTCCTGAAGAATTAGCCCACATTGCAGCTAAATAGGCGGAGAAGCCGATAAATAGTGTGTTTC
>CAYUGH010000008.1:0-90326 GCA_964444195.1 uncultured Chitinophagaceae bacterium | reverse complement strand
AACATAATAATTTGTTTAGCACAAATGTACTACTTATTTCTTAACAGTTACTTAATGGGCAGAAAATTGTTACCTGATCTTGATGAGGCGTTTTGGGATGCGGTAATGGATGTTAACCTGAAATCTGTTTATCTCGCCACCAGGGCAGTTCTTCCCCACATGACGGAGGGGGGCGCCATAGTGAATTTTGCCTCGCAGGCTGCCAGGGATGGTGGTGGATTTGGAGCCCTTGCTTATTCTGCAGCCAAGGGCGGTGTTCTTACCCTTACCCGCGGACTTGCTAAAGAGCTTGGTCCCAAAGGTATCCGGGTAAATTGCGTTTCGCCCGGTATGATCAATACTACTTTTCACGACACATTTACCAAAGCTGAGGTAAGGTCAAATGTAGCTGCTGCAACGCCCCTTAGAAGAGAAGGCAGGGCTGATGAAGTGGGTGACTTGGTATTATACTTAGCCAGTAACGCTTCGTCATTTATAAATGGAGAGAGTGTAGAAATAAATGGGGGGACCTATTTCGCATAAGTTGATTTAAAAATTTTGGAGATGCTGCGCCTGTTTTATTTAGTGTGTTTTCTATGGACTTTTACGCTGCTTAAAGCACAACAGCATCCCCTTGCCTTTTTTACAAAGCCTGAAGCCGGTGAGGTGAAAAAGAATATTCAAACTTTACCTGTACTGCTTCAATCTTTTAATGCCATCAAAAAAGATGTTGATGCTTTTATTGGAAAGGATATTGATGTTCCATTTCCAAAAGATCCCGCAGGTGGCTATACGCATGATAAACATAAGGCTAATTATACTCTTATGTTTAACAGCGGTATCCTTTATAACTTAACAGGAGAGATAAAATATGCAGCCCTTGTAAAGGATATGCTGCTAAAATATGCAGTTTTAAACCCTACTTTAAAAAATCACCCGGAGGCTACGAGTTCTTCTCCCGGTAGAATTTTCTGGCAGGCCTTAAATGATGCAAATTGGATGGTTTATACAGGCATGGCCTACGACCTGGTAGTTAGCACACTTAGCGCAGCGGAAAAAAGCAAAATTGAGCAAGGCGCTTTTAAACCTGAAGTTGATTTTTTTACCAATGATCTAAGTGATTGGTTTGATAGGTTGCATAATCACAATGTATGGGCCAGTGCCGGGGTTGGTATTATTGGAATAGCAAGTAACAATAAAGACTATATTGATATTGCCCTGTACGGGAGAAATAAAGATGGCAAAACTGGTTTTATTGCTCAAATGGATAGCCTTTTTTCGCCGGATGGATATTATACCGAGGGGCCTTACTATTTGCGTTATGCTATTTTACCTTATATGCTGTTTGCCAATGCACTTAATAATGCAAACCCTTCACTAAAAATATTTGAACACCGGGATAAAATCTTGCAAAAGGCTTTATTAACCTGCCTGCAGCAAACCAATAGCAACGGGGTTTTCTTTCCAATAAACGATGCCATTAAGGATAAAGAATATACAACCAACGAAATTGTAACTGCCATTAATATTTATTGGAAAGTGTATGGCAGTAATGATGGGTTGTTGGTGGTTGCAAAAAAGCAAAACCGGGTCATGTTAAACCAGGGTGGAGTATCCATTGCAACTGCCCTGGCTAAAAACAAAAGTATTCCCCGGTTTTTTCCCTACAAAACAATTGAAAGTACCGACGGCGTTAAAGGCGATGAAGGCGGAATAAGTATTTTAAGGAATGGGGTAGGTGCGGATTTATCCAGTTTGATTTTCAAATATGCATCACAGGGCATGGGGCATGGGCATTTCGACCGGCTAAATATCAATTTGTTTGATAAGGGCAATGAAATTTTACAGGATTATGGTTCTGCACGTTTTGTAGGAGTTGAGCAAAAATATGGTGGAAGGTATTTACCGGAAAATTCAAAGTATGCCTCTCAAACCATTGCCCATAATACCATTGTTGTGGATGAAACAAGCCATTTTAATGGTAAATGGGAACTTGGTCAGGAATTTCCCTCGCAAAAGAACTTTTCTGATCTGAAGAATCCGGATGCACTTGTGGTATCGGCTAAGGAGCATAACGCCTATAAAAATGTACAGATGAATCGTAATTTGTACATGCTGAAATTACCGGGTGGAATGAAATTGCTGGTTGATGTATTTCATGCGAATTCACCCGACATGCACCAGTACGATTTGCCATTTCAATACCAGGGACAGTTTATTCAGGCTTCATTTCTTTACCAGGCAAATACAAAAAAACTAGAAACGCTTGGAGCAAAAAATGGTTACCAGTTTTTGTGGAAAGAGGCAGAAGCAAGGGTGGCAGATACATTGGCACAATTCACCTTTCAAAATGCCAATACTTTCTACACAATTTCATCGCTGATAAGGGATACTGCCCAGGTGTTTTTTACCCTTACCGGCGCCAACGATCCGCAGTTCAACCTGCGTCGCGATCCTTCAATGGTTATCAGGCAAAATGGTAAGGATCATGTTTTTGTAAATGTAGTGGAGGTTCACGGAAACTATGACCCGGTTAATGAGTTTTCAAATAATGCATATCCGGGTGTAAAGCAAATTCGGCTCCTGTATAATGATAGGGATTATTCTGTGGCATCCATTATGATGGTGGACGGAAAGGAATTACTAATTGCACAGTGCAATGTTGATTTTAAGGCCGGTAGCAGTCATCAATTAAAATTGCCCATCAAATCCATTGAATGGAAGGGGGCTTATGCTATTTGGTATAATGGAGTAACCATGGTGACACCTAATTAATAACACAAAAAGAATTGACATGATCACAAAAGCGGATTTGAAAGTTTTTATTGACAACGAGGAGATTGAGTGGGAGCAGGTAGCCATTGGTATGAAACGAAAAATAATGGCTTATGACGAGCACCTGATGGTTGTAAAAGTGCAGTTTGAAAAGGGAGGCGTGGGTTCCTTGCACCAGCATTTTCATTCGCAAATAACCCATGTGGAAAGCGGGGTATTTGAAGTAGAAATTGATGGGGAGAAAAAGGTACTGAAAGCAGGAGACGCTTTTTATATTCCGCCACATTTACCGCATGGTGCAGTTTGTAAAGAAGCGGGAGTGTTGATTGATGTATTCAGCCCAATGCGCGAAGATTTTTTATGATAAATGGCACAACTATTAGTATAGTTTTTAATTAGAAATAGGGCAACATATAAACCAATAAAATCAATGGCTAAGGCTTTTTTAATATCTGTATTCATGCTGCTGGTATGCACTAATGAATTGCTTGCCCAAAAGAAAATATCGCCTGCGGTTTATTTTTTGGATTATGCAGCCCTTTCAAAAAATCTTTCGAAGGTTCAGGCCAAGGATCCATTTATTATGAATCCTTATAAAGCCCTGGTAAAGGAAGCCGACAAGGCAATGAACTTTGGCCCGGTAAGTGTAATGGAAAAGTTGCACGTACCTCCCAGTGGCGACAAGCATGATTATATGAGCCTGGCCCCATACCATTGGCCTGATCCATCAAAACCCGATGGCCTTCCTTATATTAGAAAGGATGGACAAACCAACCCGGAAGTGAAGGATTATAAGGATAAGGAATATTTACCTTCTTTATGTAAGCATATTCTCAATTTGTCGCTCGCCTATTATTTTGGCGGAGACGAAAAATATGCAGCCCATGCAGCAAAGCTTACACAGGTTTGGTTTTTAAATGCCGAAACCAGGATGAATCCAAATATGAATTTTGCGCAAGCTATTAAGGGCGTGAATACAGGTAGGGGTGCGGGTCTTATAGATGCAAGGAATTTTATTAAGGTAATGGATGGAGTGGGGTTATTAAAGGGAAGTAAGTATTGGACAGAAAAGGATCAAAAGGGATTAGTGGATTGGTTCTTTCAATTTTTAACCTGGATGGAAACCAGTAAAGTTGGAATAGATGAATTAGATGCACCAAATAACCATGGCGCATGGTATGACGCACTTCGTTTGGAAATTAATCTTTTTTCCAAAAATGAAGCAGGTGCATTAAAAGTGTTGGAAAGTGCAAAAACACGGTTGGATAAGCAAATGGATGCAAATGGGTCTTTCCCTTTGGAAATGGAAAGAACAACCTCTTTGCATTACTCGGTGTTTGTAACCGATGCTTTTATGGGGATAGCCCAAATGGCAGAGGCATTAAAATTTGATTTTTGGAATTATAAAACTCCTTCAGGTAAATCTTTGAGGATGGGCTATGATTTTCTTTTTCCGTACTTAACCAAAAAGCAAGAATGGAAAGGTGAGCAAATTAAAGATTTCAATTTCGAGGAGGGATACGATATTCTTACAAAAGGATATTCAAAATATAAATGTAAATCCTGTATTGAAAATATTCAAACAATTGAAGGGGATAAATTTCCCAGATTAATATTACATCTTTTGTATTAATGATTTTTTAGCCAACCAAATTAACTGTTATGAAAAAAAATCGATGCTTGCTCATGATGCTCCCTCTGTTGATGCTTAGTGCATTTTCATGGGCACAACAAACTACTGTTTCAGGAAGGGTAATAAGTAAAGCCTCCGGGGAACCGCTTGTAGGTGTTTCGATAACTACGAGTAATACAAAAATTGGTACCTCCACCGGCGAGGATGGCAGGTTTACCCTGAAAGTTGATTCTAAAATTAAGGATCTAATTTTTTCCTACACCGGGTTTTCAACTCAGTTGATACCGTTGGATGGCCGTGCATCCTATGATATTCAGCTTGAAGCGGCAAAAATTGAAGAATCGGAAGTGGTGGTAGTGGGCTATGGTACCCAAAAAAAATCCAGTGTCACCGGCGCTGTTTCAAAATACCAAAATCCAAGGCTGAATGAATTGGCTGTTTCCCGCCTTGACCAGGCATTACAGGGAAAAATAGCCGGAGTTCAGATTCAGAATATTTCGCCTGAAGCCGGTGCCGAACCCAAAGTTCAGGTAAGGGGCTTAAGTTCTATTAATGCTGGCGCCAGCCCATTGGTGGTGGTTGATGGTCATCCTATACCGGATGGATTGTCTTTTGTTAATATGAGTGATGTATCCTCCGTAGAAGTATTGAAAGATGCTGCCTCTGCCGCCATTTATGGATCAAGGGGTGCAAGCGGTGTAATTTTAATTACTACCAAAAGTGGTAAGGCCGATAAGCCCAAATTTAATGTAAAAATATCTGCCGGCATCAAGGATGCATACCAATTGTATCCTATGATGACCACTACGGAATATACCGAAATGTTGTTTAATGAAGCAGCCATTATTGCTACAGATCCCAGCGTGCCGCCGCTTACCCCTGGCCAGATTGCTTCAACTGCCGAGCGTGGCGCTTATATTATTGAAAATGATATGAGAGGGGGCGAATCTACCGACTGGCAGAAGGAAGCGATTAGGAGTGCTACTATCAGTAATGTGCAAATGAATGTTTCAGGGGGTAACAAAGGGGTAAGGTATTATATATCGGGTGGCTATCAGAATGACCAGGGAATGATGTATCACAGTGAATATGAAAGATTCAATATAAAAAGTAGGATTGATGCTACCCTAAGCAATAAAGTTAAAATGAGCTTTAATATTAACCCGAGCTATGTTAAAAGGGAACGTCCCTCTGTAGGTTTTATTGATTTTGTCAGGTTTGGCTCCTATTTGCCGGTTCATTTGGATGAATCTCTGGCTGCCTTTGTTCGTGAGGATCCGGCCTATGCTGATGTTAAGGCAGGTGATTTTGCACAGGCAAGATATTTTAACGGACGGGTATATAGCGGCACCATGCCGGATGGTAGTAATTGGGTGAATACCTCAGTTGTTACACCATTTAATACGGCAAACAATACTCCTAAATCAGCAATGGAGACAAGGACAATCAATTCAGATGAGTATAGGGCGCTTACCGGTGGTGATTTAACCTATTCCATTGTTCCCGGATTAGATTTGAAAGTATTGGGTAGTGCCTATGTAAGTTATACGAATACGCTGGATTTTGCCCAACGTAACTCAAATAGGGCCGGCGATGTAAATAGAGGGCAATATAATAACAGGCTTTTTGTAGATCTGTTAAACGAAAACACGTTAACCTATTCTAAGCAACTGAAGGATCATTCATTTAATGCTTTAGCTGGGTTTACGGTACAAAAAACTCAGATAACTAACGAGCAGTCAGTTGGATTGGATTACCCAAGTGATAATATACGCACCCTAAATACAGCCCTAACAATTGATCAGGCCAATACATTTAATAACAAAAATCAAATAGGATTGCTTTCTTACCTGGGAAGACTTTCCTATGCTTATAAAGATAAATATTTGGTTACCGGTAGCTTTAGGGCTGATGGAAGTTCTTATTTTGCCCCTGAAAATAAATGGGGTTATTTTCCTTCGGTTTCTGTTGGATGGGTGGCTAGTAAGGAATCCTTTTTGGAGAATGTAAATTGGATGAGCAATCTGAAATTGCGTGCCAGTTATGGTGCAGTAGGTAATAACCGTATTGTTGATTTTGCCTTTGTTGATTTGCTGTATGCAGCCAATTACCCAACAGGCGCTGGTACCGGTACAGTTGGGTTAGGGCAAAGGCCTTCCAATACTATTCTTTCTAACGAGAATATTACCTGGGAAACAACATTCACTTACAATTTTGGGGTAGATTTCTCCTTGCTAAAAAACAGGCTGGCTTTTTCCATTGATGTTTACCAGGCCAAAACCGATAAGTTATTGCTTCAGCAGCCAACCCTTGGGTTTACAGGCGTTCCATTATCGTGGAATAACATTGGCCAACTGAAAAATAATGGATTTGAATTTGAGGTTACCAGTTATAACATTAAGAATAAGGACTTCAGTTGGACGACCACAGCGAATTTTGCGCATACGCAAAATGAGCTGGTTCAGTTAGGAACAGAAGCTTTCCTTTTAAACCAGGGTGAGCGTACCGAATTGTATAGGAATAAATTAGGTGACCCGCTGGTAACTTATTTTGGATATAAAACAGATGGCGTTTGGCTTTCGCAGGCCCAAATAGATGAGGAAAGAGCTAAAGGATTAAAAAGCAGTTTGAGTAATGTTTTTGTTCCGGGTGGTTTAAAATTAGTTGATTTGAATGGTGATATGACCATTGATGCAGATGACAGAACAGTTATTGGGAATCCTTATCCCGACTTTACATGGGGTATCAATAATAGCTTTACCTATAAAGGGTTTGATTTGAATTTCCTGTTCCAGGGTGTTCAGGGCGGCAGCCTGATTAATGGTGATGCCAACTACAATGAAACCAAGCGGTATAATAAGAATTATAATGCAAACCGATATTTAAGTCCTGCCAATCCGGGGGATGGTAAAACCCCATATTCCACTTTTGGTTTCAACTGGATGCTGACCGATTATGTGGTGGAAGATGCTTCCTATTTCGCCCTTAGAGAGCTTTTAGTTGGATATACTTTGCCTTCAACCTGGGCTAAGAAAATGAAATTGAGCTCGCTTAGGCTTTACGCATCTGCCCAAAATGTATTCTTTCATGCAGCAGCTAATTACAGGGGCATTAATCCTGAAGGAAGGATGACATCCGGCCCATATGCCACCAGTTTGATTGATGGTTACCAAAGGGGCACTTTTCCTTTTCAAAGAGCATTTTCCTTCGGTATTGATTTGAATTTTCAATAAAAAATAATTGCATTAGTATGAAAAATATAATATATATCTTAACGGGGCTTTCCATTGGTTTCGGCTCCTGCAAAAAAGTAATTGATTTATATCCTCAGTCAAACCTGAATACAGGAACTTATTATTCAAACTATGCTGAAGTAAGCGCCGGGTTAAATGGTTGTTATAATGGATTGCAAAAAACAATTGATAATGAATGGCAGCTTACTGAATTGAGGTCTGATATTTCCAGGCAAGGAGTGCCTGCAAGTACCAGTTCAAATAACCGGGATTTAAGTGACCTGGATATGTTTATTCCTGCCACTACCCAGCAAAGTATTTATACCTATTGGGTTGATTCATACTTTAATATCCGGAATGCAAATATTGTGTTGAAAAATCTGGGTGTTAAATATGATCCTGCAACTGGCGCTATCAGTTTGGAGAGTTTCAATCTGCCAATTTCAGATGCCGACAGAAAGCAATTAGCAGGCGAAGCCTTATTCATCAGGGCCTACCATTACTTTAATTTGGTGCGTTTATATGGTGGTGTTTTTTTAATACACACTCCCATTTCTGCTGATGAATCAAAGGAAATCAATCGCTCAAGTATTGCTGATATTTATAAGCTGGTCATTGCAGATTTGCAAACTGCAAGTGGATACATGAGCAGCCTGAAATTTGCCCAGATTGCCAATATTAATAAAGGAAAGGCAAACGCCTGGTCGGCAAAGGCTTTGCTGGGGAAAGTTTACCTTACCTTAAATCGTAAGGCTGATGCCATTGTTCAGTTGCAGGATGTTATAACCAACAGTGGGTATGCCCTTCAATTGGTGTATTCAAATATTTTTTCTATAACCAATGAAGTAAATAGTGAATTGCTTTTTACCATCAGGTTCAAAGCGGGTGGTTTTGGACTCGGATCAGGTTTTGGCAATGATTTTGGTCCGTTAAATAGCGGCTCCGCTGTCATTAATGGTTCAGGATTAGGGCTCAATACACCTACTACGCAAACGGATACAGCTTTTGTGATTGCCGATAAAAGAAGGGCTAGCAATATTGCTAAATATGGTACAGGGGCTTCCGAAAGGGTGTATGTTCCTAAATTTTTGTCGCCTGTAGTGTTGACAAACGATGGAGAAAGTGATTGGCCTGTAATTCGCTATGCAGATGTATTATTGATGATGGCTGAGGCGAAGGGATTCTCACCAGAAAGTATTGGGTACATTGATCAGATAAGGTTGCGTGCCGGTTTGCCAGCCTTTGGTACTTCGATAACAACTGTTGCCGGTTTTGAAACTGCATTATCCAATGAGCGAAAACTGGAACTTGCTTTTGAAAATCATCGTTTTTTCGATTTGTTGAGATATAACAACACGATGACCACAATAAAGGCCGAGCAAACCTTGAAGGATCATTTTGCGTATGAGTACAAAGCGCATTACTCACAATACCTTCCACCTACGCCGACCCTGGCACAACTCCAGGCATATGTAACACCTGAAAGGATGTTATTGCCAATTCCCCAGCATGAAATAGATACCAATACAAAATTGATGATAGCCCAAAACCCCGGGTATTAATTGTTGACTATGAAATATTTCTATTTAGTTTTCATTTTCGCCAAAATATTTTGCCTGGTTTCTTTTGCACAGGAAAGTGCAGTGGAGTATAAACCTGTTGCTTACCCTGAAGGTTTTTCGGCTAACTTGGATGTGGTGTACACAACCGTAAATGCTTGGGAAGGTAAAATGGACTTATACCTGCCTCCTAAATCGGGCAAACCATCACCAATGGTGATCAATATACATGGTGGAGGCTGGAATCATGGGGTAAAGGAATCGCAAACGGGCTTTAGTACTTTTTTTAAGGAAGGTTTTGCAGTAGCTAATATAGAGTACAGGCTTACAGGGCAGGCTACAGCGCCTGCTGCCATTGAAGATGCGCGTTGTGCGCTGGTTTATATTATACTACATGCCAAAGAATTGAATATTGATATAAACCGCATTGTTTTGATGGGGGGAAGCGCTGGCGGCCATTTGGCATTGATGGCGGGGTTGTTGGGTAACAATGGCATATTTGATACCAATTGTAAAACAGAGAAAGAAATAAAGGTTGCTGCCATTATTGACAAGTATGGTATTACGGATGTAGGCGACTGGGCATTTGGCCCGAATATTACCAGTAAATCTGCCACCAACTGGTTAGGTAGTCAGGCAAAAAATGAAGCATTCATTAAATCTGTTTCACCTGTTTACTATGTTTCCAAAAGCAGCCCGCCCGTTTTTATTGTGCATGGCGATGCAGATCCTACGGTTCCCTATCAGCAATCTGTTGAATTGCATAAAAAATTGCTTGCGGCAGGTATTCAAACAGAATTTGTGACCATACCGGGTGGACTCCACGGTAAATTTGATAAGGACCAGAATTCAATGCTGAATAAAGCAATAATCAATTTTCTAAAATCCATCCCTGCGTTTAATATAAAATAGGATGCGTCTGGTTACTTTATATCGTTCTTTAATTAATTTATCCATTACTCTTTATGGATGGGGATTTGCACATGGGCAACCGGTTGTTTTATCTGCCGATGGCCCGGGCAATACCTATGAATTAATCAATAGTGTTTTGGCGCCAGGTTTTGATGTTGTTGAAAATCCTGAATGTGTGCATGGCGCTTTTGGCAGGCATATTGCTGAAGTATGGGATGCAGATTTGAATGCTTATGTATTTGAGTTTTACAGCCATGTGACACAGGATAATGACCGTTGCATAAATTTTGACAGGCAGCGGGTTGAAATTAAAACTTATGACAAATCGCCTGCTAAACTTATAGGAACATTAGGCGAAACCATTACCTATAAATGGCTTTTCAAAATTCCGGTTGGGTTTAAGCCTTCTTCCAACTTTACCCATATCCACCAGATAAAACCTGTAAACGGCGATGATGGTGATCCGCTTTTTACCCTTACCGCCCGGAAAGGAAGCCCAAATAAGCTTGAACTGATACACGACAATGCAACCAAGTTGGTAATTGTAACCCTTGACCTTTTTGAGGGAGAATGGGTTGAAGCGACTGAAGTTGTAAAGGTTGGGGATAGTGGCGCCTATTCCATGCAGATTAAAAGGCTTAGAGATAATGCTACCCTTATTAACTATTCAAATAGCAACATCAAAACCATAAGGCCGGATAATGATTTTATCAGGCCCAAATGGGGTATATACCGCAGCCTGCTGAATGCACAGGACTTAAGGGATGATGCCATCAGGTTTAATAGCTTTAGCATTGAAGAAGGCGAAAAAGCGCTTGCTGTAAATCTTTTTGGGTTTAAAGCTGTCTTGGAAAATAACACAGTAAGAATAAGTTGGGAAACAAGGTCTGAGCAAAACAACCAGGATTTTTTGGTGGAGCGGTCGGGCAATGGCCTGTTATTTGAGGATATTGGAAGGGTTAAGGGTGTAGGCAATACAAATTTGCTTCAACAATATGCCTTCATTGATGAGAAACCTATATCGGGTCATAATTATTACCGGGTAAAACAGGTTGATGTAGCCGGGCATTTCACTTATTCCAATATTTCAATTATTCAATTTGTACAGGCTGTTACAGGTGGGTTATGCATTTATCCTAACCCTGTACTTAGCCGTTTGCAATTAAAATTGCATCCGGCTGATGTTACTTATATAGCGGTTGTTATGGATGTTTTGGGGCAGGCCATTATTCATTGCAGGGGAACCCCTGATTATTTGAGTAATGCAATTAGTATGAAACTTGATCAACTTAAAAAGGGAATGTATTTCCTGAAAGTTTCAAACAACGATGTGGTTTATTCATCCGGGTTTTATAAAAATTAGATTTTAGAATTCATTTAATACAAATTAAAGCTTCACCTATGAAAAAAATTTACTTCAAAAAAATCTTTTCTTTCACTATTGGCTTACTGTTATTATCCATAGTATCTTTTAGCCAGGCTACCTATTATTGGGTAGGAGGTTCGGGTGGTGAATGGAACAGCGCTTCAAGTTGGAATACCAATCTAAATGGAAGTGGGTCAGACCGAACCCCTGCAAATACCGGTGATGTACTAATTTTTGATGGATCGAATATTGGTGGAACAATACCGTTAACAGGTACTGTAACCCCGGCGATTACGGGTTCATTTACCATTGGTAGTTTGTATATTCAAAATGCAGCGAATGTTATTTTGAATAGAAATGGCGGTGGAACCTCGTCCTGCATTATTATGGGCGATGGAAACCCTACCCATGATTTTACCATTAGCGCCAATAGCAGCCTTACCATTACTACATTGGCAGGTTCAGGTTTAAACCTGATAGTAAGCGATCCTGGCAATTCATCGGCTACGGCTTCCATTTCAGGCGCCCTAAGTATTTTGGATAATGGTTCGGGTACTGCAAGATTAACCGCAGTAAATCCAATGAGTGTATTTTTTGAAGCCGGCAGTGTATGTAACTCCAATTTGACCCAGGCAAGTTCCTACCCCTTCGGAAGCAGTTCCAACTCTCCTGCAGCCGCTGTAAATGGGGTAGTGTTCCAAAGCGGCTCGGTTTGCAAATTTCTTGGTGGAAATAGTGTTCAGGCTAATACCTCCGGCTTTTTTCCTATTAAATGGAATAAGGGTAGTACGCTTGAAATGTATGCCGTGCAGCCTTCGGGACTATTTGGAAGTAAATACCTCGCCAATGTAAAAGTAAAAACAGGTGTAACCATTACGCTTACCGATAATACATTCGGCCTTGATACCCTGACCATTGAGAATGGAGCAGCCTTTAACTATAGAACTACCGGCACCTTACCTATAAAGGGCGATATCATTAACAATGGCATCTTTGGCGCTGCCGCCGGTTTTACTTCTTCCAACCTGGTTTTAATAGGTACTGTACCACAAAGAGTAACCGGTAGTGGCATATTCAACAACTTTGGAACCCTTAGTATAGGAACCGATGCCGGTGTTACACTTTATACTAATATTGCCATCAGTGGTTCATCTACATCCAGCGTTACCGGTAAATTAAATACACAAACTCATACCGTGAGCGGAACAGGTAATTTTCAATTTCGTACGGCTGCAACAGCCAATTCAATGGCTACTTTAACCGAAGGTAATAATACGGTAACATTGGCAAACTATGCCGCAGGCAATGTAGCCATTGGGGCAAAAGTTACCGGTAATGGTATTGCACCTGACACCTATATTATTTCAACCAACAGTGGGGCTTCGTCATTTAATATGTCTAATCCTGCTACGGCAAGTTATGCCGGAAATACGGCCAATATTACCATCGAAAATTTTGCGCCTACGTTTGAAACCGCCAATGCCGGGGGCACAGACGGAACTATTATAAATTCAGGTAGCCGAACCTTTAGCCCGGGCACAAACTATATTTTTAATGGGGCTACTGTAACCCCTTTTTCGGCCGCTACTAACAATGCTGCGGGAAATGTAACCATTAACGCTAATGTATCAACCAATAAAACCAATCAAACGGTAAATGGTACGCTTTCATTAGGCAGCGGTTTACTCACCATCAGGAGTACCGATACGGTAAGGATTACATCGGGTAATGCCATTTTGGGCGCTCCATTTAGTAATGCGAAATATATTGTTAGCCAGGTATCAGGCGCCAATGCAGGTGTGTTACGTGCGGATGGAATTTCAGGAGCAATGTTATTTCCGGTTGGTTCTGTTACCAACTACATGCCCGTTACCTTAACACCACTTAGTAGCAGCGATTTTGCAGCAAGTGTTTTTGAAGGCATTACAGCAGATGGAACCCCTGCCGGCACTCCATTATCTGCCAGCCAAAAAGCAAGGGTAGTAAATGGTGTTTGGACCATTAACAGGATTAATGGAACTGGAAATGCAGAAGTTACACTTAGTTGGCCAAATAGCCTTGAAGGAAGTGAGTTTATGAATTTCCCCAATAGCTCTATTGGAGTTGGTAGGTACAATGGCGGCGCCTGGGAGCAGGTAATTGGAAGCGGCGATAATTCCACCAACCTGGCAATGGCTACTTATAGTGAATTTTCTCCCTTTAGTGTGGGCGAATTAGGATACATTTTGCCTATTGGATTTAAGGATGTTTCGGCTACCGTAAAACCCCAGGGTGTAGAAATAGCCTGGGAGATGCTGGACGATGAAAATGGAATCAGATATGCGGTTGAAAGGAGTTCAGATGGTATTGTATTTGATGAGATAGGGGCTATCCAGGGTAAAACCTTAAAAATGTATAGTTTGCTTGATGCCAACAATTTGCTTGCTAAAAGTTACTATCGCATAAAACTTAATAAGATTGATGGGCAAATGCTGTATAGCAATATAATTATGGTGAATAAAGCCAAAAGTATTGAGGTTATTGTGTACCCCAATCCAGCTTCAAAAACCCTGATTATTGCAGGTTTGAACGAGCAGGCTAACCTGAGGATTTTTAATGCAGCAGGGCAGCAGTTATTGCAAAAAAGGTCAACAGCTAATTCAATAAGTGTAGATATTTCTAATTTGAGAAGCGGCATTTATTTTATAGAAATCATGGGCAAAACTGTCATCAGGCGGTCTTTTATTAAAGAGTAATAAGCCGCTTTACTTGTTTAATATTTCATTGGCCTCATTGTTTGAACACAGCAAGGCTTAAATAGTTGATTATGAAAATTAATGGTCTTCGCTGGTGGGTATTGGGATTGGTAGTGCTCATTACTATTATTAATTACCTTGATAGGGGCACTTTGAATTATATGTGGGTGGCCAATATTAAAATGAATTACCAGCTTGCCACAAAGGAGGCAACTGGTAATTCATTACCTTATGCAGTTTACCAGGAGGCTGGGGGGAAATATGTATTGTTTAATAAAGACAGTACAGTAAACACTATTGACGAAAAGGAAATTACAATACAGCCCGGTAATCAAATTCAATACATTAAAAAGGGTGGTATTGCCTATGAATTAGGTTTGGTTGATCTGAATGATGAGCAATCTGTTATAGATGATAAATTAAAGAAACTGTATTCGTATATCTACATGTTTTTTATGATTGCCTATGGTTTTAGCCAGGTTGTATCGGGTAAAGTGTATGATAAAATTGGAACAAGAAAGGGATTTGTAATGAGCGCCCTGGTATGGGGAACTGCAGATATGCTTACTTCCCTGGCAAAAGGGGTGGCATCATTAAGTTTTTTCAGGGTGCTGCTGGGTATTGGAGAAGCAGGCCCTTGGCCCGGCACGGTAAAGTCAAATGCAGAATGGTTCCCGGTAAAGGAAAGGGCCCTGGCACAGGGGTTATTTGGTGCAGGAGGTTCTATTGGCAATATACTTGCCCCTATCATTATTTCCATGCTATTTCTTGAGTTTGGGTGGCAAATAACATTTGTCATTATCGGGTCGTTTGGTATTATTTGGATTATCCCCTGGTTGATCCTGAATAAAAAGCCACCTAAAGAGCATCCCTGGATAACAGATAAAGAGAAAAAGTATATTTTGGAAGGGCAGCCTGCCATTACAACCAGTACCGAAAAGGCGAAAACCTGGAGTGAGTTACTGAACGATAAAAAAAGTTATGCGGTAATACTGGGCCGGTTTTTCCTGGATCCCGTTTGGTGGATGTTTGTGGCCTGGCTGCCCATTTACCTGGCCAATAAATTTAACCTTGATATTAAACAGGTTGCCTTTTCGGCCTGGGTGCCTTATGTGGGTGCGGCCATTGGGGCAATAGTCGGGGGCTGGTTTTCCGGTTACTTAATGCGCAAAGGAAGATTGGCAGCTTCAGCCAGAAAAACAAGCATTCTTACCGGCGCGTGTATTACATTACCGGCCATGATAATTGCAGCTTTTGCATCTACACCTTTGTCCGCAGTGTTGGTTATGAGTATTGTATTGGCAGGATTTCAGTTTTCAATTGTAAATATTCAAACATTACCAAGCGATTATCATTCGGGCAAAACGGTTGGTTCTTTAGCGGGTCTTGGAGGCGCTGCCGCCGTTTTTGGAACCATTATTACCATGTTTCTGGTGCCCTATATTACTGCGGGCAACAACTGGGCTCCATTTTTTGTGATGGGTGCTTTGCTAATACCTTTATCAATTGGCTCAGTGCTCATTTTTTCGTCAAAAGAATGATTATTTTTAAGGGAGCATAAACCCGGCAGGAATCTCCGCAAGATCAAATCCCTCAGATTCTAATATTTTTGCCGAAGCCAATTCAAAGTCCTCAAAATCAAAACCCGGGGTTACCGTACAACTCACCAGGGCATATCCTTTTTTACCGGGGATATGTGCCGCAAACCAGGTGTTGGCCGGTACCAGGAACTGTGGAAATTCGCCTTCGGTTACTAATGAGCCGATTTTGTAAGTTTCCAGCTTCCCTTTTACCAGCATCAGCAGTTCAATAGTTTCCCCCGCATGAAAAAACCAGGTTTCATCGGAACTGAGCCGGTGAAAATGGGAACGGTCATCGTTTTGCAGCAAAAAATAAATGGTGGTGCCCAGGTTTCTTACGCGTTCATCGGGCAGGGTAAGCGTTTGGGGATGGCGAAAGGTTTCTACATAATATCCTCCCTCGGGGTGGGGGAGCATGTTAAGTGTTGCAATGAGGGAAGCTGCGGGCATGAATGGGACCTGGTTTAAAACTTCAAATGCCTCACGGTCTGCCCGTTGTCGATCAGTTGTTTCAATGAATCAATACCGATCTTCAGGTGCCTCTCAACAAATTTTTTGGTGATTTTTTTATCGGATGCGGCTGTTTTTACCCCGTCCGGAACCATAGGTTGATCGCTTACGAGCAACAATGCCCCCGTGGGTATTTTATTGTAAAACCCAACGGTAAAAATGGTGGCTGTTTCCATGTCGATGGCATAGGCGCGAACCTTCCGCAGGTATTCTTTAAAAGGTTCATCATGTTCCCAAACCCGGCGGTTGGTAGTGTACACGGTGCCTGTCCAATAGTCGCAGGCGGCTTCGCGAATGGAAGTGCTGATGGCCTTTTGAAGCGCAAAGGCGGGCAACGCAGGCACTTCGGAGGGAAAATAATCGTTGGAGGTGCCTTCGCCGCGGATGGCTGCAATGGGCAAAATAAGATCGCCCAATTTATTGCGCTTTTTTAGCCCCCCACATTTCCCAAGAAACAACACCGCTTTGGGTTGAATGGCTGCCAGCAGGTCCATAATGGTGGCTGCGCCGGGGCTTCCCATACCAAAATTGATGATGCTTATATTTTCGGCTGTGGCGCATTGCATGGGCGCATCCAGGCCTATAATGGGAACCTTATGCCATTCGGCAAATAATTTTACATAGTTGCCAAAGTTGGTGAGCAATATGTATTCGCCAAATTGGTCGAGTTCGTTTCCGGTGTACCTCGGGAGCCAGTTAGCTATTATTTCTTCTTTTGTTTTCATGATCCGCGCTGTATTGTTGCCTGTGGCAGGCTTATCCCGCTAAAGTAATTATTTTTACCCGTTCATGATTTCTATCTCTGTCAATCAACTTCAATTCCGCATTCGCGAAGGCTCCAAAGGAGATGAGATTTTTGACCCTTTTCGCAAAAAATGGGTTGTAATAACGCCTGAAGAATGGGTAAGGCAAAACCTGCTGGCATACCTGGTGCAGCAGCTTGATTACCCTGCTGCATTGGTTTCTGTGGAGCGTGGCATACAGGTGGGAGAATTAAAACGAAGGTTTGATGCCGTTGTGTTTGGAAAGAATGGCAGCCCCTGGATGCTTATTGAATGCAAGGCGCCGGGTGAATCCATTATAGACGCTGCGGTAGGGCAATTGCTTGCCTATCAGAGTGTGCTTGGGGCAGGCTTTTTGCTGCTTTCAAATGGGCAACACATCCGATGCTGGCAGGTAATCAACGCGATGGTAACCGAACTGGATGCATTGCCACGCTTTGATAAATCTCAGCGTTGAATGGCTACGTTTGCATAGAAAAACAGCGCTGCTTTCCCCGGAAATATGCGTTTATTTCGTTAATCTTGTGGCCGGGGAAAATTGAATCCATGCGGAAAAAAATACTTTGTTTTGGTGAATTGATGTTGCGTATTTCGCCTGCGCCTACCGCCGAACAGGCAGCCAAGCAACCCATGATGCTATACATGGGTGGGGCCGAAGCAAATGTGGCTACAGCGCTGGCGGCATGGGATTTGCCGGTAAAGTATTGCACGGTGCTGCCTGATAATTTTATGAGCCGCCATGTGATCAGTTACCTCGAATACAAAGGCATTTTTACCTCCTCCATTGTGTTTGCCGGAAACCGGATTGGGTTGTACTACCTTGAACGGGGCGCCGATCTTAAAGGCAACATGGTGTACGACCGCGAGGGTTCATCTTTTTCTACCCTCAAGCCCGGCATGATTGATTGGGATAAAGTGCTGCAGGATGTGGATTGGTTTAACTTTTCAGCCATCAGCCCGGCATTAAACCAAAATGTGGCCGATACCTGCCTCGAAGCAGTGAAAGAAGCTTCCAAAAGAGGCATTAAAATTTCGGTTGATTTGAATTACCGCTCAAGGTTGTGGAAATATGGCCAATCACCGGTGAGCATTATGACACCGTTGGTTGAATATTGTGATGTGGTGATGGGTAACCTTTGGAGCGCCGATACCTTGCTTGGTATTGATGTGGATGAACATATCCATGATAAAAACAGCAAGCAGGCTTACCTCGATCATTCGGAGCAAACATCAAAAGCCATCATCAGCAAATTTCCAAGGTGCAAAGTGGTGGCCAATACATTCCGTTTCGACCAGGAAGCGAACCATATACTTTACTATACCACTTTGTACAAGGATGGGCAGCTATTTGCCTCTAAAGAGTTTACGGCTCAAAATGTGGTGGACCGGTCGGGTAGTGGGGATTGCTTTATGGCGGGTATCATTTATGGGTTATTCAATAAGCACCCTGGCGAACAACTCATCAATTATGCTACTGCCGCTGCTTTTGGAAAGCTTCAGGAAGCAGGGGACTCAACCGGGCAGGATATTTTTACCATTGATACACAGGCTAAATAAAACGGGTCCAGTTTCAAACCATTGAAGCTGCAACCGTTTTATTCGAAGTCTTTGCAGTTTACCTGCATTAAACCTTGCAATTACCAGCCCTAAATTTTTACTTTAATTACCAGCTTCCTTATAGGGCCTTCGCCAATCATTGGGGCATGCACATCTTCCGGAAACAGGATAACAAACTGCCTGTTGGCAAGCTGAAAAAACATTTCAGGAGCATCTGCATAAAACAACACATCTTTCTCGGGGTTGTACTCTCCTTTGGGTAAGGTGCAGTTCTGGCGGGGCTTCCAGCCCAAAGTCTCTTTGCCGTTAATGCACACCTGGATATCAATATGGGCGTTATGGCATTCAAACTTGGCAGTGCTTTCTTCAGCGGTCATGCCATCTTTATTGCTGTAAATGGCTTTCAGGTTATCGCCGTCAATCTCATATTTGCCCGGTTCCACATTGTCAAGGTCCTGGCTGTTTATGTAAGCGAATGCTGGGGCAAACAATGGATGCACACTAAAATATTTATGTGCGTTTTCAATAGTGTCAATAATCATGCTGGCAAGTTTAAAATTCCAAATTCCAAATCTCAAAGGTGGAAATCACTTTTTGAAATTTGGAATTTGAATATTTGGAATTTAATTTTTAAAATTTATCGCTGAACCCTTCCGCTGGCATCACCTTTCATCAGGTCTTTTACCTCCCCAAGCGTAGCATGGTTCAGGTCGCCGGGAATGGTATGCTTGAGCGCAGAAGCAGCTACACCAAACTCTGCAGCATCGGCCAGGCTCATACCGCTTACCAGCCCGAAAATAAAGCCGCTGGCAAAGCTGTCGCCACTGCCTACACGGTCAACAATGCGTACTTCGTATTCGCGGGTATGGTAAAACTCGTTTCCGTCGTACACTAATGCGCTCCAGCCATTATCGCTTGCGCTATGGCTTTCCCTAAGGGTGCTGGCAATGTATTTAAAGCCAAATTTTTCTTTCATTTGGGCAAATACGCTTTTATACCCGTCAAGGTTCAGCTCACCTTTGGTTACATCGGTTCCTTCGGCTTTAAAACCAAGCGTTGTTTCAGCATCTTCTTCGTTGCCGATACAAACGTCAACATATTGGCACAGGCGGGTCATTACTTCACGAGCCTTTTCCTTACTCCAAAGTTTTTTGCGGTAGTTAAGGTCAATACTGGTGGTAATGCCTTTTGCTTTGGCGGCTTTCAGCGCGGCTTCGGTAAGCGCGGCAGCCTTATCGCTCAGCGCAGGGGTGATACCTGTTGTGTGAAACCAGGTAGCTCCGTCCAATATCTTATCAAAATCAAACTCGGCAATATCCACATCGGCAATGCTGGCCCCTGCGCGGTCGTAAATAACCTGTGAAGCACGCATGCTGGCGCCGGTTTCGAGGAAATAGATGCCTAAACGATCGCCGCCCCGGGCAATAAACCGGGTATCAACACCATACCTGCGGATATGATTGATGGCTGACTGGCCAAGCGCGTTGTTGGGAACCTTGGTTACAAAAACACCATTGAGGCCGTAATTGCTCAACGCTACCGCTACATTGGCTTCTCCACCACCGTAGGTAACATCAAAGCTGTCGGCCTGTACAAAGCGCTCAAACCCCGGGGTTGATAAACGCATCATAATTTCTCCTAATGTAACTACCTTAGCTGGCATAACAATCTGATTTTAAAAGATAAGAATTAAAAAAGTGCTCAAAAGTACTCATCCCAACCCGTAATTTTTCAATTTAGATTTGATTTAATTTCCGAAATCGTTTGCGTAAATAGTGCCATTTTTGCCCTACAAATCAGGACGTTGAAAGATTTGATTTACCGTACCTTTCGCCCATCATTTTAAATAAAACGATTGTAGAAATGTCTAAACAGGAGCTTATTGCAGCGGGTATAGAAAAGCAGGGTGTGTTACCCTTATTTTTTAATAAGGATGAGTCCTTAAGTCTTGGGATATTAAAAGTATTATATGAGGCCGGCATCAGGTTTGTAGAATATACCAACCGTGGGGAAGCTGCATTGAATAATTTTAAGGCCATGCGTAAGCTGTGCGATGCCGAATTGCCCGGTATGTACCTCGGGATCGGTACCATCAAAACCCCCGAAATGGCCAACGCATTTGTGGAAGCCGGCGCCGACTTTTTGATCAGCCCCGTATTTGATGCAAGCGTGTGCGATGTAGCTTACCTGAATAAAATTTTATGGGTGCCGGGTTGCATGACCCCCTCCGAAATTCATGAAGCCGAAAAGGCAGGATGCAAAGTGGTAAAGCTTTTCCCCGGAAACGTATTGGGCCCTGGTTTTGTAGGCGCCATCAAAGAGCTTTTCCCTAACCTGAAATTTATGCCCACCGGCGGTGTGGAACTTGAAGCCGCAAACCTGAAAGCATGGTTTAAATCGGGCGTGGTTGCGGTAGGTATGGGCAGCAAGCTGATCACCAAAGAAATTATGGAAAACCGCGATTTCGATACGTTGAAGCAAAATACGATTGAAGCGCTCAGACTGATCCGGGAGATCAAAGGTTAATTTTCACTTTATTTACAGAAGGAGCTTAACTGGAAAATAGCTTCAAAACGATTGCCATGAAAGAAACCGTAGGAAAATACCGTTGGACAATTTGCTCTTTGCTTTTTTTTGCTACCACCATTAACTATCTCGACAGGCAGGTTTTGTCGCTTACCTGGAAAGATTTTTTGGTTCCCGAGTTTCATTGGACCAACACTGACTATGGAAATATTACAGCCCTCTTTTCTATCTTTTATGCAGTGAGCATGCTTTTTGCGGGTCGCTTTATTGACTGGATGGATACGAAGAAGGGGTTTTTATGGGCCATTGGTATTTGGTCGCTTGGAGCTTGTATTCACGCATTCTGCGGAATTGCCACTTCCGGAATTTTAACCGGTCATTGGTTGGTGGGATTTGAAGGCGCCAAAGAAGCATTGGCAACCGTTCAGGATGTTGGATCCATTATTTCTGTTAGCGTGAGCTTGTTCATATTTGCCCGGTTTGTTTTGGCAGTGGGTGAAGCGGGTAATTTTCCTGCGGCTATTAAAGCTACGGCTGAATATTTCCCTAAAAAAGACCGGGCGCTGGCAACCAGCATTTTTAATGCGGGCGCTACCATTGGAGCGCTTGCCGCCCCCGTCACGGTACCTTTTATTGCAAAAGCCTGGGGTTGGGAAATGGCGTTCATCGTGATTGGAGCGTTGGGCTTTTTGTGGATGGGGCTTTGGATATTTGTGTATCAAAAGCCTGAGAAACACCCGAAAGTAAGCGCTGCCGAGCTTGCCTATATTCAACAGGATACTGCGGCAGATGCTCCGCTTACTGCCGCCCAACACGAGGCAAGTTTAAAGCACCAAAAGCTGTCTTTTGCAACCTGCCTGAAATACAAACAAACCTGGGCCTTTGCTTTTGGTAAATTCATGACCGATGGGGTTTGGTGGTTTTTCCTTTTTTGGGCGCCTGCTTACCTGAGCGCGGTGTATAAAATGGACGCCACCCAAAGCGCACTTCCCCTGTTTGTGCTGTATATGATCACCCTGCTCTCCATTATTGGAGGCTGGTTGCCCACGTATTTTGTAGATAAGCTAAAAATGAATCCCTATGCGGGCCGGATGAAAGCCATGCTCATTTTTGCCTTTTTTCCGCTATTAGCCATGTTGGCGCAACCGCTGGGTGAAACAACTTTTTGGATCCCGGTCATCATTATCGGGATTGCAGGTGCGGCCCACCAGGCATGGTCGGCCAATATTTTTTCTACCGTAGGCGATATGTTTCCTAAAAAAGCTATTGCAACTATTACAGGTATTGGCGGAATGGCCGGTGGTATCGGTTCATTTATCATCAACAAAAGCTCAGGCGTATTATTTGACCATGCCAAAAATACAAACATGAAGTTTATGGGGTTTGAGGGTGAAAAAGCAGGCTATTTTATTATTTTCTGCATTTGCGCGGTAGCCTACCTGATCGCATGGTTTGTAATGAAAACCCTGGTACCCAAGTATAAGCCCATTACCGATTTATATGATTGATTAACCCGGAACCAGGTAGCCTTGAACTGGCTACACTGAATTTCTAAACGATGAGGGTTGGCGTGCAGCTAACCCTTTTTTACAAACTTGCTTTAAAGAAAACTTGCCACAATGAAAGAAACGATTGGAAAGTACCGCTGGACCATATGCGGGTTGCTTTTTTTTGCCACTACTATAAATTATCTCGACAGGCAGGTGCTAAGCCTGTTGCAGCCCACGCTGGAAGCTGAATATGGCTGGACTAATACCGACTATGCCAATATTACCTCGGTTTTTCAGTTTGTGTATGCCATCTCCATGCTGTTTGCCGGGCGCATTATTGATAAACTCGGCACCAGGAAAGGATTTATCTGGGCCATAATTATATGGTCGGTTGGCGCCATGTTGCATGCCCTCGCCATTCCGATTGGTGAGGTATTCGGTAGCATGTTTGGCGCTATCGGTATTTCTTTTGTATCGGTTTCCGTGTTGGGTTTTATGGTATCAAGGGCTATTCTGGCCTTTGGTGAAGCAGGTAATTTTCCAAGTGCCATCAAGGCCACCGCGGAGTATTTCCCTAAAAAGGAACGCTCATTGGCTACGGGGATATTTAATTCGGGTGCTAACATCGGGGCGGTTATTGCTGCACCGGTAGTGTATTTTTTGCTTGATCATTGGCATTGGCAGGCTGCCTTTGTGGTGGTTGGGGCCGTAGGCTTTGTTTGGCTTGTTCTTTGGGCATGGCTCTACGAAACGCCTGCGAGGCAAAAAAGACTTGGTGCGGCTGAATTGGCCTATATACAGGGCGGCGAAGAGGAAGACGCGGGGGCCATTGCGGCTGCTGCTTCCGCTAAAGCCGAAAAGGTATCCTGGGTGAAGCTGCTGGGCTACAAGCAAACCTGGGCCTTTGCCTTTGGCAAGTTTATGACCGATGGTGTTTGGTGGTTTTTCCTGTTTTGGCTACCTGCTTTTCTTAAGGCACAGTATGGCATGACCAAAACGGATATTAATGTGCCCATTATGGTTTTATACAGCATTACTATGATTGGCAGTATTGGCGGTGGGTGGTTTCCCATGTATTTTATTAAGAAGGGGCATAAAGTGTACCCAGCCCGTATGATGGCTATGCTGGTGATAGCGGTTATTCCATTGGTAGTATTGTTGGCGCAGCCATATGGACATATTAGTTATTGGGTACCCGTATTGCTGATTGGTATTGGTACATCGGCCCACCAGGCATGGAGTGCCAATATTTTTACCACGGTTTCGGATATGTTTCCGCAAAAAGCCATTGGAACGGTTGTGGGTATAGGTGGTATGGCAGGCGGAATAGGAGGGGTTATCCTGAACAAAACCGGCGGTTACTTATTTGATAAGTACCAGGCGCTAGGGCATATTGAAACAGGTTATACCATCATGTTTGCTATTTGTGCAGTGGCTTACCTGGTTGCCTGGAGTGTTATGAAAATGCTGGTGCCGAAATACACGCCGATCACGGATTTATAATTCAATGTTATCATTGCTTTTTCCGCATCATGGTAATGGAAAAATAGCCAAGTAGTCCAATGATAGCTATCATGATACCATAGAGGTAAATATCCTTTTCAAACCAGCGCTTATTATCTGCAACAGCTTTTTCGCCCGAAATACTTTGCTCCTCTCCAAGCGTAGCGGATATAAAGGGAACAGGGTTTGTTTGTGCTAAAACTTGCTCCGCATCATACTGGGGCATTTGGGCTTGTTCATCACCGTATGTGATTACATATGATTCTGATTTAGGTAACCTCACCCATAATTCGGGTAGCGTTGTTTGAAGGGTAACACTATCAATTCGTAGCGGTTCGTTATCGAGGTTTTCAACCACCAGCTTTAATTCATCGGTATTAATTTTCGGCAGATAAAAACTGTTTGAACCCAGTGAGCTGAGCGTGAAATTTCCCCAGGGAATAAAGTTGCTTTTTGCTTCTGCTGAAGGATTATGATCCTTGCTCAATTGATACATGCTTGTGCTTCGGAAGAAATCGCCCTGTTTGGTTGTATGAACCTGGATGAATGAAACAGGAAGGGTTTCATGGAGCTTAACCGTGAAAATTGTTTGCTTAAGCGGTTTATTCACCTCCGTTTGCTGCGACAAAATCTTTAGGGTCTCCATCTTTCCCTTTGGGTTTCCGTATTGGTAAATGGCGGCTGAAATAAGCGCGGGGTCTACATTTGCTGGGATTTGCAACCGGTAAAACGGATAAGAGGTTTCAGGAAATACCAGGTTGGTAAATGCGTAGTTAGTTGCATTATTTTTAATGGACAGAATCCGATAATTCTTCAATAGGGTGAACCATTCCTGCTGGTTATGGCTTCCTTCCAAAATAACCCGGTAGTCAAAATTTTTATTTTCAAATGATAGTTCAATTTGTTCAATGGTGTACTTGCCTGTTTTTTCGAATGTGTAATAATAGCTTCCATTGGCTGCTGACCTGTTTAGTATTTTAAGCGCAACATTATTCACTACCACCTGGTTGCCCGGGTATTTAATAACATAAGGAGCTTCAACAGTGTCGCCATTTTTTTGCAACGCCAATATTCTCAGGTCGGCAAACCCGGGCTTGCATTTCACTTCAAGCTGCGGCGGGATGTATATTTTGTTCCAGCCAATGCTATCTGCTTCCAGTGTTCTTTTATACCTGAAGTGTTGACCATGGGTTATGGCTACCTGAAACAACAGCATCATACCCATGCATATTTTCAATTTAATCCTCATGTGTTCCGGTAATGACGTTTTTGTATTTGTTGTACAGGAACGAAATGACAAGGAGTAAAATACCCAGCGCAATAAACACGATAGTTTTGGCAATGGAAGTAAGATGAGTAAGATCGTAAAAGAATAGTTTTAATAGCGTAATGCCAAACAATACAATAGCTGCAATCCTTACATGTTTTTTTTGCTTGTAAATGCCGAGCCCAATGAGCAGCAGCGAATAAACGCCCCAGCAAATACTCAGCCCGAGTTTATCAAATTGAGGATATGCATTTATTTTAAGCCAGGTAACCAGTTCATGGCTGATCACATTGATGATCACCAGGTGCAGCAGTATATCGAAACCTACATGGAATAGTTTGTTTGCGGCATATTTACTTTTAACAGTAAGGTATTTGGTGAATAGCAACAATGCGGCACAAAAAATGGTGATATACCTTAGGGTAATGGCCGTGGTCAATGTTATGTCAGGCATGGTTTTATCAGGGTGCAGCGCACTATCGCGCAGGTCACCCAGTTGCGGTAAGCCATTCAGCAATAGCGAGATCATCATCAACAACCCCATCACCATAAAAGCTCCCGAAAGAATATTGGATTTAATCCAACGGAGATTTACCAAACCTGTTGCTGTGGCAAACAGCATGGAATAGTTTAATATCCAGCTATACAGTAATTGCCGCGTTGGGGACTGCCTGCTATAACTGTAATATTCATTACCGGTTAATAACCGGGTGTTATATCTTATTTCCCAGAAATGAATAAGTTCCTCGCGGAACGTAAAATAAAGCAGGATAATTAAGGCTGCTGCAGGAAAAATATTACTGAAAAAATATTGCACCCTTTGGCGAAAAATCAGTGGATTGGGTTGTTCAACTGATAGATTTTTCATTGAAGTATAGGCCATGAAACCAAATGCAAGGCTAACCATGGCTGCCAATACAAATCCGATATTCAGAATAGGTTTGATTTCAGCTTCAGTGAAATAACCATTGCCGGGTAATCCAAGCCCCGACCAATCATGTACCTGGCTGAGGAGCGCAATCACCATCAAAGGGTAACTTAGCCGCTCATAGAAAACAACCTGCTTTGTGCGCCCTATCCAGAACAAAAGCGCTGCTTCGGCAGCCCAGGTTAGGGTTACCCAGCCACCATCAAACTGAACCGGAACCGCAATCGTAATAAATACCAGCACCAGGCCCGACACGAGGAAAAACAAGTTCCGGTCGGCAAGTTTCATCCGGTAAATGGTAAGCGCCACGCCAAAATGTATAATAGCATTGAAGAGAGCAAATAACCCGGCAAAACGTTCGGCCGGTGCATATTCATTTACTAAATCAAAACCAATACCAAAATAAATAAAGGAATTAACCAGCAGGAAAATAACGTCAACAGGACTGAAAGCTTTCTTTTCAACTAACTTGTTTACCAGGAAGACTGCATAGAACAGCAGGAAGAATAGGGTGGAGAAAATCAGCGCCAGCCTGAAGTGCAGGCTTTCATCATAATCATTCAACAGCCAGGTAAGCATAATTACCCAGCTTAGCCCAAAAGCGGAAAAATAAAGTCCCTGCCAGTATTTTTTAACCGAAACAGAGAGAATACCTGCATTCAGGATAAGCATGTACCCAAACAATATTTCAACCCTGCCCGAATTATTGCTTAGCAGAAAGGGAACCGCGTACCCGCCTACCAGCGCCAGTAAAGCTATCCATTGGCGGTTGTACACAAGCGATGCATACACGGTAAATGCGGTGAAAATCACCATCATCCCAAAAGCCACCGCCTGCGGAATAAGGTGGTAAAAACTATATGCCGCAAAAGTGATCAGGTAAAAGATGGCCATGGCTCCGCTCACGAGGATGGCGCTGAAGTTTTCATATTTTGCTTTGAACCGGATTCCGAAACTCATGATACCCGCGCCCAGCAGGTATCCCAATATTATCCTGGCAAGCGGGCTGAGCAAATCATTATCAATGGCGTATTTGGTACCAATGCCAACACCAATTACCAGGATAACGATACCTATTTTGCTGATCAGGTTTTCGCCGATAAACTTTTCAAAATCGGTTTTGGCTTCATCCCTGATCTTTTCAAAAGCATTGGGTGTTGCAGGTTTTAAAAAGGGGGGATAATCGGGCTGCCTAACCGGTTCCATCGGTTTTATTACAGGGATGGGTTCATCAATAATACGCCGTTCTTCAACCGGTTTTAATACCGGTGCTTCTGGTTGTATAGTAAAGGAAGATTTCTCTTTGAAGGCTGCTATTTCAAATTGCCTAACAGTATCGGCAAGCAGGTTGATCCTTTGAGAAAGCGCATTTTGTTTGCCGGCAAGAAATTCAATTTCCCGCTTTAACTCATTTATTTGCTCAGGTGATAGCTGCATAAAATGTTATGGGTTGATAAATAAGGACGGGTTAAATGTAGCAAAAAAATAAAAGGCTGGCACGAATGCCAACCTTTTAAATCTATGAGAACGAATGGTTAAAAACCACTCAACTTACTAAACTAATCAGCTTATGGGAAAATACCCAATTCAGCATAACTGGTTGCAACCTTATCAATGGCAACTACATAAGCGGCCGTACGTAAATCGGGAATAGCAGGATTTGCATGCCAGGTATCCACAATTTCGCGGGTGGCATTTATCATCGTTTCTTCCAGCCCGCTATGTACCAGGTCTAATTCGCCGGGTCCAATGCTGATGAGCTCCCTTTGTTCATCCGATACCTTTTTTCCGGTAAGTTCTTCCATTTGAGCCAGGATTTTACCATTCATGTTTTCAGTAAAACGTTTTTCAAGCCTGCCATAACGAACATGACTAAGGTTTTTCAGCCATTCAAAGTACGAAACTGTTACCCCTCCGGCATTCAGGTACATATCAGGCACTATCACTATGCCTTTTTTACCCAGAATTTCATCGGCTTCGGGGGTAGTTGGCCCGTTGGCTGCTTCGCCAATCACCTTTGCTTTTACGCGATCTGCGTTCGATTCGTTGATCACATTTTCAAGCGCGGCAGGTATCAGGATGTCGCATTCGAGTTCCAATGCTTTGCCACTGTTTTCCAGGTTGGTAGCACCCGGAAAATTAAGGATGCTGCCGGTGGCTTTACGGTGCTGGAACACTTCCTCTTCGTTCAACCCGTCGGCATTATAAATGGCTCCTTCGTATTCTGCAATGGCAATTACTTTCGCTTTGCCCAATTCGCGGAAAAATTTGGCACTATGGTAACCTACGTTTCCAAGACCCTGAACTACAACGGTTTTACCTTCAAGCCCGGGGGTCAGGCCAACTTTATCAACCATTTCCTGGATGTTGAATATTTCGCGGATCCCAAAAAATACGCCGAGTCCTGTAGCTTCCTTACGGCCTCTTACCCCGCCTTGCGAAATGGGTTTACCTGTTACACATCCCATTCCGTCAATATCGCCGGGGTTCAGGGTAACATAGGTATCGGCTATCCAGGCCATTTCGCGTTCACCTGTTCCATAATCGGGGGCTGGCACATCAATGGCGGGGCCAATAAAGTTTTTCTTTACCAGTTCGCTTGTATAACGGCGGGTAATTTTCTCCAGTTCATAGGCCGAGTGCTTGCGGGGGTCAATTTTAATACCACCCTTACCACCGCCAAACGGCACATGCACCAGTGCGCATTTATAGGTCATCAGCGCGGCAAGCGCCATCACTTCATCCTGGTTCACCTCGGCAGCAAAACGAATACCACCTTTGCAGGGTGTTTTGTGGTGGCTGTGCTGGGCACGGTAAGCTTCAATAACTTCAATGCGGCCATCATCCATTTTTACCGGGAAACGCATCCGGTACACGGAGTTACAGGCCTTAATCTGGTTTAAAACACCCTTGTCCCATTTGGTAAATTGGGCGGCTTTGTCAAAACTCTTTCCTACGCTTTCAAAAAAGCTGTAAGTAGCATCGGCAGACATAATAAATTAATTTATTGGTAAAAGCAATCGTTGAAATCGGTCGCAAGAGTACAAAGAAAAGCGCAATTTGTGACTAACCATTGTTGGTTTCCCGCTCAAGCTTTGTTATTTTTTTGTCAAGAGATACCAGGTAAAGCACGAGGCCGGCAAACAGTATGACGATAACTGCCACCACTACAAATATTTTTCCATTGCTTCTCATAGCATCGGCCATCTGAACCGGTTTGTTATCCTGCGCATACACCAGGTTGAGCGCTGAAAAGATCATAGTTACCATGAAAAAGAAAATATATTTACGCATGCAATATGTTTTTGTCTTTTATTTTTTGTAAGCGGATAAAGAGGGTGGTGATCCAAACGCCGAGGAGTGTCCAGCCTAATACAGCGGGCCAAAATACCATCCGCATTACAGGGTCTATATCATCCTGGCTCATGGCGGGGTTGCCTTCGCCGCCGGGATGCAGGCTGTCGTACAGGCGCGGAATAATAAACAGGGTAGGGAATAGCATGGTGTAAGCAAAAATGTTGTACACGGCGCTTACCCTTGCTTTTTTATCGATATCTTCAATGGACGACCTGAGAATAAAATAAGCCGCATAAATCAGCAGGGCAATGGCAGCCAGTATTTGCTTGATGTCGTTGCTCCAGGGCGCTCCCCAGGTATAATTGGCCCAGGTGGCGCCGGTTATAAGCCCCAAAAGACCAAGTACCATGCCGGTAGCCCCGTATTTTGAAGAATAAATGTCATAGGTTAAACGGGTGGTCCTCAGGTACCGGATGGCGTTTACCACGCTTGTTGTCATAATGGCCATCATGCCAAACCACATGGGAACATGGTAGTACAGGTTCCTGATACTTTCATTTACAATAGGTCTTGCCGGAACAGGCATCAGCAGCCCTCCGATAAAGGCATATAATAATAATAGGACCGTGAGGATTTTCCACCAAATTTTTCGAAGCATACACAAACGCCTGAATAGCGGGAGCAAAAGTAATTGATTATGCCATTGCCGGTTGAAGTATCCCGAGCGCTTCTTTCAAAAAATTGGGCAGCACATGGTTTTGTGTGAATAATATTTTGTCGGGGTCTTCCAGGTGTTCAATCATGCTTTTCCATTTCTCCTCGCCGTGTGTGGCAATTACGGTTTGCTTTTTTTCTTCGGTTTGAAGGTACATGCTCATACCGATGGCATCTGCCTCGGGGTGAAATTGTGTGCCCACCATCCAGGGGTTAAAGCGGATGCTCATGATGGCCCTTTCGAGCGGCACATGCGGGCGGTCCTTTTCGATGCATAAAATCCGGGCGCCCATTTCGCGCAAACGCTTATGATTGGGCTCAATTACCTGGTAATCGCGGCTATCCACCGCGTAAAACGGGTCTTTCAACCCTATAAAAACCGGTTCGGTATCCATTTCAATGATAGGATGGACGGGAAAAACACCAAATGAGGTAGATTTTCTTTTGTTTACCGTGGCTACGCCATAATGCCTGCAAATAAGCTGAAAACTGTGGCAGATGAAGAATGCAGGTCTTTTGCGGTGGTTTAAAGGGTTGGCGTTGTATTTTTCAAGGTTGCTGAACCAGGTAAAATATTGGGCCTCCCATTCGCTGCCTTCGGTTTCAAGGGGACTGCCGGGGCCGCCACTACTTATATACAGGTCATAATCGAGGCCAGGCACTTCCAGTTTTTGCCTTACATCAAATTCATCAAAGGTTACGCGGATACCTTCCACTGCCCCAAATCCGGTTATTATTTCCCTAATACAACGCATGCCCTGGTTGGCATGGCCTTCATATAAGTCGAGAATTGCGATTTTTAACATTGTTAATGTAATGTTATGGGCAAAAATAGGAAATCTCCTTTTTGCTACCCGTAATTAATGTCCAAACTTCGGAATGAATGCCAAAACCTGGACAACTTAACCGTTATAAAATTTTTATCCTTGTTTTCTTACTGCGTATAGGTAAATATAATTATTTGTGGTTTTTACAATTAAAATTAAGGTATTCTTCAAATTTATACAGTGAATTTAGAATTAAATCTAAAACTTGAAAAACCTCCTTTATGCATATGGTTAAAGTAAAATCTTAGTAATCCTTATAAACAAAAAAGGCTTCCCGGTGTGGAAGCCCTTTTTGCTTTTTGTTATGGTCAACAAAAATAATCAGCTCAAAAAACTTGATTCAATATACTCTGTCACTTTTACCAGGTCTTCATTGGTGGCTTTATAAACAGCAAGTTGCCTGTCGGCCCCTGTTCCTGTTGCCAGCATTTCATGCACCCAATTGATGGCGAAACGGCTTCCGAGATGGTCCACCACATCGTCCACAAAATCAAGTAATTCAAGTATCAGTGCGCGGGTATTTACTTCGATTTCTTTACCAAAGTCTATCATCAATCCATCAATGCCATACCGGCTGGCGCGGAATTTATTTTCCATCACAAGCGGTTTGGGGTAAATAATAAAATTGAGGTTCTGACTGCGCAGCTTGTACAATTTGGCACATATTGCCTGGAAAAGTGCAGCTATGGCTATGGTTTCCTTTACGGTCATAGGCACATCGCAAATCCTGAATTCAACCGTATTAAAGAAAGGATGCACCCTAAGGTCCCACCAGATCTTTTTGGCATTATCAATACATCCAGTTTTTATCAGAATGTTTACAAAGCGGTCATAGCTTTCAATATTGTCAAAGTTTTCGGGCAGCCCGGTGCGGGGGAACTTATCGAACACCTTGCTCCTGAATGATTTATACCCTGTTTTCCGTCCTTCCCAAAAAGGGGAATTGGTGCTTAATGCATACACATGCGGTAAAAAGTAGCGGGCGCTGTTGGCAATATGCATGGCCAGGTCGCGGTTTTCCATGCCTACGTGCACATGCAAACCAAAAATAAGGTTGCTTCTTGCGGCCTCCTGCAATTCGTCAATCAGTTCGTTGTACCGCACATGATCGGTAATCATTTGGCTTTGCCAATGGCTGAAAGGGTGGGTTCCCGATGCACCAACTGAAAGCCCGAGCGAACCGGAAATGGATTTAATGGTTTGCCTGAGCTGAAATACATCTTTATATGCTTCCTCGGCATCGCGGCAAATATCGGTTCCAACCTCTACCACTGCCTGGTGCATTTCGGCTTTTACCTTGTCCTTTAGTATTTTGTGGCCTTCGGAAACAATTTTCTGTTCGTGGCTTTTCAGTTCCTTAGTCACCGGGTCAATCACCATGAATTCTTCCTCAATCCCGAGCGTAAAGTGGTTGTAGTGGATTCCCATAAGTTTGTTTTTTCTGAGCAGGGAGCAAAATAGGTTAAAAATAATTGCCTAAAAAATCCGGCCCCGGAAAACCGAAGCCGGATTAGTGGGGCTTAATAACAACTTGTTCTTTTATGGATACAGATTTTTTTTATCGGCGCTACGCTGCACATACTCACCCCAGGTCAGGTTGTCCTGTCCGGGAACCTGTGCAAGGGCACGCTCAATGGCATAGTTGGCTGCTGTTTCAATTACCCAATTAAAGTTTTCTTCACCTACACTTGGGCGGTCGGCATCAGGCGCGGGGTTGCAGAAATCAATAGCATAAGGTACTCCATCGCGCAGTGCCAGTTCAACCGTATTGAAATCGTAGCCTAAGTATTTATTAATGCGGATCACTATGTCTTCCATAAGTGCATAACGCTCGGGGCTTGGCGAAAAATCGGCTACATAGCGCAAATGATGCGGGTTGCGGGGTTCGTATGGCATAATGCGCACATGCTTGCCGCCTATGCAGTAACAACGGTAATATTCATCAAACTTTATTTCTTCCTGCAAAAGCATCACCAGTTGCTCGGTTTCGGGGTGCTTTTCGTAAAATGCATCCAGGTTTTCCAGTTTGTACACGTTTTTCCAGCCACCGCCTGCATAAGGTTTCATATAAGCGGGAAAACCAACATAATCAAAAATGCCCTGCCAATCCATAGGGAAAGCCAGGTTTGAAAAGCTTTCGCCGCTTGTATCGGTTGGCAATTCGTAGGAAGGGAGGATAACCGTTTTGGGAACCGGAACATTTATTTTAGTGGCCAAAGCATTGTTGAAAAACTTTTCATCAGCGCTCCACCAAAAGGGATTATTGATTACCGCAGTGCCGCTTATGGCAGCATTTTTCAG
Source organism: uncultured Chitinophagaceae bacterium (assembly GCA_964444195.1). Lineage (GTDB taxonomy): Bacteria > Bacteroidota > Bacteroidia > Chitinophagales > Chitinophagaceae > Phnomibacter. Next base: position 56,852 of record CAYUGH010000008.1, on the reverse strand, counting down.
GAAAGCACGGTAAAAAGGAACATCCTGCGAAATGCGGTCAATAATAACTGCATAACCCGAATCTTCGCCCTGTTGTACCTTATCAATGCGAACAGGTTCAGCGATAATTCCTTCCACTCCTTTGCTGTTAATGCGTTCTATAACTGCGGTAGGGAAGGTTCTTTCCTTTCCAAACAGTACCCCGATTTTTTTCATACTTGAATTTTTATTAAAAAATTTTCCAATTAGCTAATGTAGGAGGATTTTAATTAAAAGAAACCCTTAGTTGCAAAAGGGAAAATTTTCTTTTATATATTCTATACAGATTCAGGTGATACAAATTGAATGCCTTTGTAGAGGGTTATCAGGCTAATTTCCAGCCCAAGGTCCTTAAGCGAAATTATTGCATCTGCACCATCAAAAGACTGAAAATAGAATAAGGATTGTTCATTCGACCGCTGGTACATATCAATATGATATTCTTTCTGGCTTACCATAATATAGTATCGTAGAGATGGAATTCGCCTGTAAATTTCCCACTTTTTAGTTCTGTCGTATAATTCGGTACTTTCACTTAAAACCTCTGTAATAAGTGTAGGATTAAAAATAATCCTGTCTTCTTTGAGATCATTTTCGTCACAGGTTAATACGAGGTCAGGTAGAAAATAGGTTTTCCGGTTTTTAATACCCAATAGTGCATCAAGAAAAAATGAGTCGCAATCTTTTCCATTTCCCTTCTTAGCACCCTTTAATGCCATATTAAAATTTCCAACCAATCTGTTGTGGTTTAAGGTTGCACCAGCCATGGCAACCAATTTACCATCCAAATATTCATAGCGGTTCCCGTTTTCCCATTGCATGTTCAGATATTCTTCCTCTGAATATCGATTGCCATAGGCAACTGCAGGTTCACTAACAAAGTTTTCCATCGCAAAATCTTTTGAAGTATAAATGTACAAAACCATTTTATCAAACCACCGCAGGTTCCTGCTGGCTCAAACAATGAAAACTTCCCAATCCCCAAATGATCTCGGTACTGTCAATCCCCACCACTTTACGTTCCGGGTGGGCCGATTGAATGATCTGCAGGGCAATATCATCTTTTTTTGAGCGGAAGGTTGGTACGATCACATACTTGTTGCTGATATAGTAGTTGGCATAGCTTGCAGGCAGCCTTTGTTCTTCCCATTCAATAAAATCAGGCATTGGTAACTCAATGATATTCAATTGTTTACCGGTATGCAAGCGCATGGCTTTCAGTTGTTCCAGGTTCTGTTGCAGCAAGGCATGGTTTTCATCGTTCCTGTTATCTTCCACCACTGCAATTACAGTGTCTTCATTTACAAAACGAACGGTGTCATCTATATGCCCGTCTGTATCATCACCTATTATACCCTCATCCACCCAAAGCACCTGCTCCTGCCCGTAGTAATTGCAAAGGAATTGCTCAATCTGTTCCCGGTTTAGGTTTGGGTTGCGGTTTTCATTAAGAAGACAGGCGGTACTAGTTAAAATAGTGCCCTTGCCGTTAAACTCCACCGAACCACCTTCCATTACGATTCCCGGGTGAAAAACTTCGAGGCCAAAATGTTTTCCTATCAGGGTGGGTACTACATCGTCCAGGTCAAAAGGAGGGTATTTGTTTCCCCAGGCGTTATATCCCCAATCCACAATGGCTTTTTTAGCTTCGGTTTTATGGAGCAAAAAGGCCGGGCCATGGTCGCGGCACCAGGCATCGTTGGTGGGGTGAAAGAAAAATTCCACCTGCGCCAGGTTAACACCCGCTTTCTCAAGATGACCAAGCGCAAAGGCTTTCATGGCTTCATTGGCCACATTAATACGCACTTTTTCACTCCATGCAAGGTATTTTACAAACTCGGCGTAATAGGGAAAAATGGCCTGTATCTTATCGGGCCAGCTTGCTTCCTTATGCGGCCAGCTAAGCCAGGTGGCTTCGTGTGGGGCAAATTCGGCTGGAAAATAATAGCCAAGTTGTTTGGGAGTCATATTTTATAAATGTTCAGTGTCAATGTATCGTTTTGTAATTGGATCATAGCTGTCAATCCTCCTGTCCCTTAAAAAAGGCCAATGGGTGCGGTACTGGTCGGTTTTTGTAGTATCTATTTCCACAATAGTGGTTTCCTCCTGGTCGTGGCTTGCTTTATACATGAGGCTGCCAAAAGGATTGCTTACAAAACTGCCGCCCCAAAATTTCATGCGGCCTTCCTGCTCAAACCCAACCCGGTTTACACTTACCACGTGCACGCCATTGGCTACGGCATGGCTGCGCTGAATGGTTTGCCAGGCATTGTATTGTTCCTCGTTGGTGGTGGCGTCCTGGCTGGTGGCCCAACCTATGGCGGTGGGGTAAAAAAGGATTTCGGCGCCCATCAGGCTGGTAATGCGGGCAGCTTCGGGGTACCATTGATCCCAGCAAATGAGCACACCAAAAGTGGCATAACGGGTTTTCCAGACCTTATAACCAAGGTCGCCCGGGGTGAAATAAAACTTTTCGTAATAAGCGGGATCATCGGGGATATGCATTTTGCGGTATTTGCCCAGGTAGCTTCCGTCGGCATCAATTACTGCGGTAGTATTGTGATATAATCCTTGTGCGCGTTTCTCAAAAAGGCTGGCTATGATCACCACATTCAGTTCGCCCGCAACCTTTTGCAAGGCTTCTGTGCTGGGTCCGGGTATGGGTTCAGCAAGCTGAAAATGGTCGTAGTTTTCTTCATCGCAAAAATAAAGGCTGGTAAAAAGTTCCTGCAAACACACAATTTGAGCGCCTTTTGCGGCTGCTTCACGTGTTTTTTCGATGGCTTTCGCCAGGTTTTCGGCCTTATCTGCCGTACAAGTCATTTGTACCAGGCCAATTTTTACTTTGCTCATGGGCTCTTTTTATTGAATTGCAAATGTATTTGTTCCGTTGCGGCTTGGCTCCAAATTTCAACAATAACAATTTCTTAACCAGCTTTTAGACCTACTACGAAGGTTCGGGCTGTTCCGGGCGTCACATAGCCGTTATGATTCAAAGTTTACGCGCTCTTTTTGTCTTCATTTTTGTTTTGTCAGGGTTTGCCTTTCAGGGTTTTGCCCAGGCCCCATACCGCATTAACGGAACCCTTATAGATGGAGATAGTAGCACCGTTTTGGGAAAAGCAACCATTTCGATAGCCTCTAAGGTCGATACCTCCCGCAAAAGATTGAGTAGTGCCGACGAAAAAGGTGTGTTTTCCCTCCCGGTTCGCGATGGGGAATATATTGTGGAATTTTCCTTTACCGGTTACGATTTGTCGAGAAAGACAGTAAAAATATCTGGCGCCAACGTGGATTTGGGCGAAGTTTTAATGTTTAAAAAACAACAAACCCTTGGTGGTGTGACTGTTGTAGGTAAAGTGCCGCCTGCCCGCCAGAAAGGAGATACAACTGAAATAAACGCAGCAGCCTTAAAGGTAAATCCTGATGCAACCGTGGAAGACCTTGTACGTAAGGCGCCGGGTATAACCGTTGAAAACGGGCAGGTGATGGCGCAGGGTGAGGCCGTACAAAAAGTTACCATTGATGGCCGTGAATATTTTGGAAATGATGCTACTGCCGCTTTAAGAAACCTCCCTGCCGAAATCGTGGATAAGATACAGGTGTTTGACCGGATGAGCGATCAGGCGCAATTGACCGGGGTTAGCGACGGCAATGAGGTAAAGGCCCTGAATATTGTAACCAAGGCCAATATGCGTAATGGCCAGTTCGGCAGGATATATGCCGGCTACGGGACCGACGACCGGTATGCAGCCGGTGGTAACGTGAATATATTCAATAAAGACCGCAGGATCAATATCCTGGGTTTGTTTAATAATGTAAACCAGCAAAATTTTGGAGCGGAAGACCTGCTTGGCGTGAACGGACAGGCTAACCAGGGAGGCCAGCGTGGTGGTGGTCCTCGTGGCGGCGGCGGTTTTGGTGGCGGTGGTGGAAGAAACTTTTCTACCCAGCAACAGGCGGGTATTGCTACCACCAATGCTTTTGGTATCAACTTCAGCGACCTTTGGCTGAAAAAGAAAATGACCGTAACGGGAAGTTATTTCTTTAATAACAGCACCACCAAAGCATTATCCGAAACCAACCGTGAAACTTTTTTGGGCGATACCAGCCAGTTTTATGCTGAAAAGAACCAAAGTACCACGGAAAACTTTAACCATAGGCTGAACGCGCGTTTTGAATATAAAATTGATTCAAGTAATACCCTGATTTATAACCCGAGCTTAAGTTATCAAAAAAACAACAGAAACAGCCTGGTGGAGGGTGCAAACAAAACCTCTGAAGATGAACTCATTAACGCTACGCTCAATGGCCGAACAAGTGAAAGCGAAGGCTATAATATCCGTAACGAACTTACCTATCGTCATGCTTTCCCAAAAAGGGGACGGAGCATATCCATGAACCTGAATTCAAATATCACCAAACGCGATGTGGATGCTATCCTGAATTCAGCAACCACCTCGCGCAAATTAGGCGGGTTGATAACCGATACCTTGAGGCAACAGACCGCTAATGTTTCAAACGGTTCCACCTGGTCAACCAATATTACCTACACCGAACCCATCGGTAAAAACGGTAGTCTCCAGGTAAATTATAATCCGCAAATTATCAATAGTAAGGCCGATCAGCGTAACCTTTTGTTTGATAAGGCCACCGGCGATTACACCGAATTTGATACGGCACAAAGCAATCTTTTCAACAATACTACCAAAATCCAAAATGCGGGTGTCAATTACCGGGTTGGTAAAAGGGATAAAGGTGAATTTTCAGTTGGGGTTAACTATCAGCAAACGGACCTGGAAAGCAAGCAAACCTTTCCATACAAAGGAACCATCAATAAATCTTTCAGCAGTTGGTTGCCAAATATCAACTGGAGAAAGGATTTCAACAAGCAAACCAACCTGAGGTTGAGGTACCGGGCTTCGGTAAATACGCCGGCCGTTACCCAACTGCAGAATGTGATCAATATCTCCAACCCATTGTTTCTTACCAGTGGTAATGCCGATTTGGGGCAGAGCTATACCAACTTCCTGTTTGCACGGTTCGGCTCTACCAACGCAGCAAAGGGTAAGAGTTTATTTGCGGGTGTTTTTGCCCAGCAGGTAAATGATTATATCACAAACGGTACCTGGGTGGCTTCAAAGGATTCTACCATTCAAAACGGCATTTTGCTTCGCGAAGGGGCCCAGTTTTCAAAGCCTGTTAACTTAGATGGCTATTGGAGCGTTCGTTCATTTGCCAACTATGGTTTGCCCATTAAAGCCATTAAAAGCAACCTGAACCTGAGTGGCGGGGTAGGGTATGTACGTACCCCGGGCATGGTAAATGATATTTCTAACTTTACCAATAATTACAATTTCACAGCCGGTTTGGCCTTGTCAAGCAATATCAGCGAGTATATTGACTATACGTTGAGCTATAACGGCAATTTTAATAATGCGGTTAATTCTTTTAACCCCAATCTCAATAATAAGTACTACTCACATACGGTTGCTGCCAAACTGAACCTGCTTACGAAAAAGGGCTGGTTTGTGCTGAACGATTTGAGCAACCAGGTGTACACGGGTTTGGCAGATGGGTTCAACCAGAACTTCTGGCTTTGGAATGTAAGCGCCGGTAAAAAGTTCCTGGAAAAGCAAAGAGGCGAGTTGAAAATTACAGTATTTGACCTGCTGAAACAGAACCAGAGTGTAAGCCGTACCGTAGATGCCCTGTATATTGAGGACGTTCAAACGGTTGTATTACAACAATATTTTATGCTTACATTCACCTATACGCTAAGGAATTTTGGGAAGCCGGCAGCAACTCAACGTTCAGGTATGGGCGAAAATTCCGACTTTCGCGGCCGGTAAAAGCATAAAATAGAAAACCATTTGGGCGAACAGGAACTTGTAGAGCAATTGAAGAGTGGCAGTGAGGCAGCCTTTAAATTCATGGTTACCTCATGGCAGGACATGGTATATAACACGGCGCTGGGGCTGGTGCAGGGCGAAATGGATGCCGAAGATGTGGCGCAGGATGTATTTATAAAGGCCTGGGAGTCAATTGATGGGTTCAAAGGAGAGTCGAAGCTAAGTACCTGGTTGTACCGGATAACGGTGACCAAAAGCCTCGATTACCTGCGTAGCCGGAAAAGAAAGAAACGATTTGCCTATGTTCAGAGCCTGTTCGGCATGAATGACGAACTGGTTGTGGATCCGCCCGATTTTCACCATCCGGGTGTGATTTCCGAAAAAAAGCAACTTTCCCTTTCACTTTTTCAGGCCATGGCATCGCTTCCTGAACAGCAAAAGGCAGCTTTTGTGCTGAGCAGGGTAGAAGGATTGAACCATAAGGAGGTGAGTGAGATTTTGGGAACCACGGTTCCGGCGGTTGAATCGCTCCTGCAAAGGGCTAAATTGAATCTTAGGAAAAAATTGGAAAATACATACCGAAAAGAACAATAAATTTAAACGTCCTATAGCAGTGGTTAAGGACAATAATAAATTGCGGAGACATGAAAAAGAATAACAACCTTACAGGAAACAACGCTTCTGATTGGATTGAAGAAGTGATGAACAGCCTGGATGGGATAAAAAGAGCCAGGGCAAATCCCTTTTTGTACACCCGCATTGCGGCAAGGCTTGAAAAACAGAACACCACCTGGGAAAAGGCGGCCTATTGGCTTGGTAAACCTGTGTTTGCAGTAGCCACTATTTCCATTTTCCTGGCAATCAATATTTCGGTGGTTCTATGGGATCAAAAGCAATCAGCCGAAGCATTGGCACAGCAAAAAACTTCTGAGCAATTACTGGCTTCGGAATTTACCAATACCCAATCTTACCAATTGGTGGAAATAAATGAAGAAAAATGATAATGGCCCGTAGTAATAATCGTACCCTTTTAGTGCTTTTAATGGTTTTATTGATTACCAATGGGATCATGCTTTACCTGCTGACCAAAAAGGAGGAAAAACCAAAGGAACCCGAACTTTCGCGTTCTGAAAAGCAGATTAAAATGGTGCAGGAAGCCTTAAGCCTCGATTCGGCCCAGGTAAAAAAATACCTTGACTTTAGGGGGTACCGCGATTCTATACTTGCGCCTACCCAGGCTGAAATGCGTGCCAATAAAAACGCCATGATGCAGTTGCTCCGGGTAGATGCGCTCCCCAATGATTCGGTGTTGGCAGCGGCCAAAAGGATAGGGGATAAGCAAGCGCAGATTGAAATTGAGTACTTCAACCACTTTAGGCGAATGATACAAATGCTCAACCCCGATCAGCAGCCTAAATTTGATACGCTTATTTTTAAGATGCTGAACAGGTGGCAGGAGAACCAGGGGGCCCCTAAGGATGGGAAGAAGAAGTAGGAGCCATACCTCATGAAAATCCTACTCATCGGCCAGGGAATTTCCGGAACATGGCTAAGCTACTGGTTTGTCCAAATGGGCACGGAAATAACCGTGCTGGATGAACAACGCACCAACACATCTACCCGCGTGGCAAGCGGAGTTATCAACCCGGTTACCGGTCGCCAGGTAGTTACCACCTGGTTAGCGGATGAGTTATTCCCTTTTGCGGAGGAACATTACACTAACATTGGAAAGATCATCGGGGCAGATGTTATACGCAATTGCGGCATCCTGGCATTTCCGCCATCCGGGCAGATGATGGAGGCCTATCAGCAAAAAATTTCAAAAGGTTCCCCCTTTGTGCATCCGTTGGCAGATGCCGGGCAATTTGAGGATTATTTCCGCTTTCTGTTTGGCGCGGTGCATATTTTGCCCGCTTATTGGGTTGATCTGCAAACCCTGCAGGCAGGTTGGCGGCAATGGCTGAATAATGAAGCCCGTTTGCGGGAGGGTCATTTTGACGAAACACTGCTGAAGGTTCATGCAGATGGGGTGGAGTATAAGGATATTCAGGCCGATTATGCTTTTTACTGCGATGGTATCCATACCGCCCAATCCAAATACTGGGGCGGGCTTCCCTTTAGTTTTAACAAGGGCGAGGCGTTGATAGCGGATATCCCCGGGCTTCCCTATGGACAGATTTACAAATTCGGCATTTCCACGCTGGTTCCCTGGCATGGGGGTAAATGGTGGGTGGGCAGCACCTACGACAATCGGTTTACCGACGACCAGCCCACCGAAACTTTCCGCAAACGGACTGAGCAGTTTTTGGAACTTACCCTGAAACTTCCTTTCACTATCGAAGATCATATCGCGGCAATTCGTCCTGCTACAGTGGAGCGCAGGCCTTTTGCCGGGCTGCACCCGCATTCGTCAAGGGTGGGTATCCTGGGCGGGCTTGGTACCAAAGGAGTATCGCTTGCGCCCTGGCTGGCAAAGCAGTTGGCTGCCCATATCCTTGATGGAGCACCCATTGAGCCTGCCGCAAATGTACAGCGGTTTAAAAGGGCGTTTATGTGATTGGTTAGTTGTATAAATTTCTTATATTGACATCATGACCCCAAATTTTTCTCCTTTCGTTTTCGTAAATGGGCTATTATTCCCGCAAATGGATGCCTCCCTGCCGGTGAATGACCTTGCCATCCTGCGGGGATATGGTTTTTTTGATTTCTTCCTGGTAAAAAATGGGCAGCCCCTTTTTTTTGATGACCACTGGGAAAGGTTGCAGCAATCTGCTGCGGGATTGAACCTTCATATACCTTTTTTAAAGGAAGATGCCTTACGCATGGTGCATATTTTGCATACAAAAATGCCTTATCCACTGGCAGGCGTGAGGATTACCATTACAGGGGGTTCAAGCCTTGATGGCTACTTACCGGGTGGCGCTCCAAACAGCCTGCTAACCTTACAGCAACTTGATCCCTTTCCTGCAACGCTTGCCCCAACAGGCATTGGATTGATGACCCATGAGTTTCAGCGGTCATTTTCAACCGTAAAATCCATTGATTATATTATGGGAATGGTGATGGTGCCGGTGGCGAAACAAAAGGGATTCCAGGAATTACTGTATGTGAAGGATGGTTTAGTAAGCGAATGCCCGAGAAGTAATGTATTTGCCATAACCCGCGATGATGTTTTAATAACCCCCGATGCGGGAGTGCTTAAAGGCATTACCCGAAAACGGATTTTAAAACATGCGGTTGGTTTAGTGAAAGTGGAGGAACGGCCTGTACAATTACAGGAACTGCTTAACGCTAAGGAGGTTTGGATATCGAGCACCACCAAGGGCATTTGGACAGTTGCTAATATTGACGGACATTTGATTGAGGATGGAAAACCGGGGAAATATGCCGCACAGATATATAAACTATTGTTGGAGGAAATGAAAAGTATTGCAGGGGATTAATCAAAAACCTCTGTTGCATTCAATTGGAACTCTATTACTATTTTACCGTGCAAATTCTTCTGCCTAATAATGTATTGAATCATATCCTGGAAGCGGCTTCTTCACCGGTTACAATGGCGCCTTCCATAAAACCCTGCCATTCGGCAAGGTGTTCACCTGCAAAAAGGGTGCGCAGAAATGGCTTGTTCAAAGTGGACCTGATGGTAAACCATTGTCCTGAACCATACAAGGCATAAGCCCCGTGGCTAAATTCATCGTTTCCCCAGTAATAGTTCCACTGCTTCTCAATTTTACTCTTGATGTCACCAAATGCAGGTCTCAATCCATCTTCAACCATCCTTGCGTTCCAGTCATCATCTTTGGCATTGGCGCCAACTACGGCCGCCTTGTCACCTATTGTGTAGGAGATCAGGATGCCTTTAGATGAAAGTTGGTTTTTAGTAGCATGGTAAAAATAATGCGCCGGAAGATCGGTAACCATGTCAAACGCTTCATCTTTCCAGAACCTATCCTTGAATAGGACCGGGTGCTTGTTGATTCGTGCATATTGCAATTCCCGCATGGCTTTCTGCATAGCTTGTGGCAAGGCCGGTTGCCAGTTTATTTGCTGAACAGCAAAGGTTGGCGCGGTACAAATTAACCGGGTGCCCTTAAAAACCTCGCCGTTAGCGCAGGTAACCACCACTTCGGTTCCCTGTTCAATTTTAATAACCTTGTGGCTGAGTTTAATATTTTCCATTCCAACTTTACCGGCAATGGCATGAGCAAAGCGGCCGTTACCACCTTTAATTTTATAATCCATTTCATTTTTCGGGCTGCTTTCTGCGTATTCGGCCAATGCAGCAAAAGCTGAAACATGCCTGATGCTTTCACCAAAATCTGTACTGTCCAACAGTTCCCTGTAATCAAGGTCTTGTCCCGAACATCCGTTATTGACAAGCCATCGCCACCAATCGTAACTATCCAATTCTCTTTGTTGTGCATCAGTAAGTTTGGAGAAACCGGCTTTTAATTTTTCAAAGGTTTTATGCCATTGTTCAGTGTAGCCCCATTCGTTATTTTTATAATATTTTCCGCCAAAAACTAAGTGCGATTCAAACCGGTTATTTTCCAGGTCCAGTTTCAACTCATCGCACAACGATCTTAACCGTTCATGCGATTCGCCAACCCATTCTGCACCTAATTCAATTACCAGTTTTTCGGCAGGGTCGGCTTCAAATGAAAATACACGGCCACCAATGCGGTTACGGGCTTCCAGGATAATGAAAGGAATTTTTCTTTTATGAAGCGCATACGCTGCCGATAAGCCGGCAAAACCGGCCCCCATAATAATTACCCTGCCCTTATTTTCGTTATAAAATGGAATGCCAAAAGCGCTGGAAGCAAGTAACCCGGTTCCTACTACCAATGATTCCTTTAAAAAGGTTCTGCGAGTGCTCATACAAAAAAATTTCGCAGCAAGATATAATACCTAATCGTGGAATGCAAGTGGTTAAGGATCAATAGTGGAAGAATAGGAATGAAATGTGCTGAAATTGGTTTTATGTGCGAATCATCGGAATATGCTCTATTCCATCTTCGAGGTACATGTCGCCTGATTGCTCAAATCCCAGCGACTCGTAAAATTTTTTGAGGTATAGCTGAGCACCAATTTTAATAGGAATCTTGCCATAAAGTTCTTCCAACCTTTTAATAGATTCCTCCATCAACCTGAAGCCATAGGCTTTACCCCTTGCTTCAGGCGCAGTAACCACCCTGCCAATACTTGGGTAACCTTTATAGGCAATTCCATCGGCCAGTATGCGGGTAGAAGCCACAACATTACCATTCATATACCCGGCAAGGTGATGGGACTGTTTGTCAATCCCATCCATGTCGAGGAAAATGCATTGCTGCTCCACTACAAATACACGGCTTCGCAGGGTTAAAATATCATACAGTTCATCAACGGTAAGGTCATGAAATTTTTTGAACACCCAAATAATATCATTATTAGTAGCCATATTTATCTCTCCACCGTTGTTTTAAAAATTTCCGCAGTTCATCTTCCCTTGCATTATGGCCGGGGTCGTATAGTTTGGTACCTGCAATCTTGTCGGGCAAGTATTCCTGTTCCAGAAAATTACCTTCGCCTATATGGCTGTACCGGTAATCTTTTCCATAGCCCAATTTTTTCATAAGCCCGGTAGGTGCATTGCGAATATGAAGCGGAACGGGCAAATCGCCATGAAGCTTCACCAGCGCCATTGCATCTTCAATGGCTATGATAGAAGCGTTGCTTTTAGGGCTGGCAGCCAGGTAGGTGGTGCATTGGCTTAACACGATCCTTCCTTCGGGATAGCCTATCTTCCTCACTGCATCAAAACATGCATTTGCCATGACCAACGCGGTTGGATTGGCGTTACCAATATCCTCGCTTGCCAGTATCACCAATCGCCGCGCAATAAATTCAATATCTTCGCCGCCTTCAATCATCCTTGCCAGCCAATACACTGCTCCATTGGGGTCGCTGCCACGAACGCTCTTGATAAATGCCGAAATAATATCGTAATGCTGCTCGCCCTTTTTATCGTACAAAGCCACCCTGCTTTGGGCAGCTTCCATCGCCATCGCATCGGTTAGCTGCAGCGTTTCGCCTTCTTTAACTTTTCCCCTGCCAAACTGTACCGTCATTTCAAGCAGGTTCAGAATTTTACGTGCATCGCCACCGCTCATTCTAACAAGGGCCTCGGTTTCAGCAAGGTTCACCCGCTGGTCCATCAGCCATTCATCGGTTGCCAATGCACGCTGTAATATCTGTTTAAGTTTATCTTCATCCAGCGATTTGAGCACAAAAACCTGGCACCGGCTTAGCAGGGCGCTGTTCACTTCAAAAGAAGGATTTTCGGTAGTGGCGCCCACTAAGGTTACAATTCCCTTTTCTACCGCACCCAGCAAGGCATCCTGCTGTCCTTTATTAAACCGATGGATCTCATCAATAAACAGCAGGGCATTGCCATGTTTTTTGGCGGCATCAATTACTTCGCGTATTTCTTTTACCCCTGAGCTTATAGCGCTTAACTGAAAAAAAAGCATATCGGACTCGGCAGCCAAAACCAGCGCGAGGGTTGTTTTGCCTACCCCGGGAGGGCCCCAAAGTATGATGGAAGGGAGCTTGCCTTGTTTTACCGCCTGGTTTAGCAAACTACCCGGTGCGGTAATATGTTCCTGCCCGATCATTTCGGACAATAACCTGGGCCGCATGCGCTCAGCCAGTAATGAAGAAACTGCCATGGCACAAAGCAAAGGAAAAAATCAACCTGAAAATTATTGCTGTTGTTGCTGTTGCTGCTGCTTGGCAATCAGGTCAGCCTGCCAGGGCTCGGTTCCTTCTACTGTGGAAGCCTGTTGCTGCACATCGCTCATTTCTTCAAAAACATGGCCATCTTCATACCCAACAGAAACAAATACTGAAAGCACCTGGTGCGCAATACCTTTAAAAGCCCCTTTTACGGGAGTGCAATCGGCAAAATCTTTACCCGTTGCCAGCCTTACGTGGAAAGGGCCTGCAAAAACATTATTGGTAGGGTCAAGACCTATCCAACCGGTACCGGGCAAATAATACTCCACCCAGGCATGTGTGGCGCCTTCACCCCGCATGCCGCTTTTGTTGGGGCAAACATAGCCGCTTACATACCGGGATGGTAGCCCGATAGACCGGAGCATCTGCAACAATACATGCGCAAAATCCTGGCAAACCCCGCTTTTATGTTCAAGTATCTCATCAATAGTGGTTTCTACAGAAGTAATTCCTTTTGTATAAGTAAAATTCCTGAAGATGTAGGCGCAACAAGCTTCTGCTATTTCCACCACCGGCTTATGCGCAATATCGGTTTCGTACAATAATTGCTCAATAATATCCTGGCTGGCAATCCTTTCAGGCTCGCTTAGCCAAATAAGCTTGAGATCGGTTTGGATGGCATTGGCAATATCCCGGATAGTAAACGGCAACCTTCCGGGCGGCTTCCAGCTATCGTTGGTATGCACCACAAAGCGGCTGTCAATGGTCATTTCCTGGTGGGGTTTCATCAAACCAAACTCACCTACCTTATTGCCAAAATAATCAATACTGGTTTCAATATGAGGCTCACCGGTTATTTGCAATTCCGAACTTATAAGAGATTGGTTTTCATCTTCCAGTGGAAAAATACGCACCTGGCTGATATTTTCCTTTACGGGCCGGTCGTATGTGTACCGGGTAATATGTTGAATCCTGAATGTTGGCATGAAATGAAATGTACCCCCTGAAGCAAAAGTGGTTACACTTTACAAGTGGGTAACAATTGGTTTGGTTATTTTTCTTCTTAGTGGGTGCAATTCAGTAGAGGAGGTCAGGTGTATGAGAAAAAAATCTTGCTTAATGACGATGAAAAATCCCAGGTCTGCATCCTGATGGAATGCAATAATCCTGAAAGGTTTTCACTGGTGACAAATGCAACATCGGTATATTCCACCAGGCTTTTCAACCTGCCGAATTGCTTTTGAAGCGCCATCACCTCCTTATTGGGATTTTCCTCAATAATATCATCGAGGTATTTTTCCATACGCTTCAGTGAATATAAAACCGAGCGGGGAAAGGCCTCGTTGGTGATGGTTAGCGAAAGTATTTGCCTTGAATGGGCTGTGCTGCGGTTCGTTTTCAGGTATAGTTCGTACCCGGAAAGCGAAAGCAATAACCTTCTCCAGTATAAAAGGTCTTCGGGGCCATCAATATTGTAGTTGATGGGGGCAAAATAGCTGTCGGTAAGATTAATGGTTTGCAGGCAACGTTCAATGTATTTGCCAATATTCATAAAGCACCAGCCGGTACCGCGTGGCATGGTGCTATCCACCACCCCATTGTACAAAAGGCACATTTGCTGTAAATAGTCAACGGTGTTGTGGGTAGATGGCTCAATCAACCGGGATGGCATATCGGCATGATGCAGGTAATGATACATGAAATTAACCTGCTCCCACAATTCCTTGGTAATTTTATCCTGCGATCCGCGGGCATTTTCCCTTGCCTTGCCAATCAATGTTTTCATTGAATTGTGGTTTGCGCTATCGCAAATAGCAAACTGGATAAGCTTCGGGATATCCGCTTCAAGCTTATCCATGTCTTCTTCCTTTACCGAGGTATAAGCCTGGAGCATGGGGCGGTATCCGTAAGTGCCATACAGATCAATATCAAAAGATAAAATATAGGTATTCCTCAACGTTAAAATCAATCCATCTGCCCTTTCCATATACCGGTGCAGCCAAAAAAGGTTATCTGCAATTCTACTTAGCATTGTCGTCATGTAAGCCAGTTTGAAGTTTGAAATTCACAATCAATCAATCACCCAGGTATCTTTACTGCCACCGCCTTGCGATGAATTTACTACCAGCGAACCTTCGCGAAGCGCCACCCTGGTTAAACCACCCGGTACAATTTCAATGCCAGAAGGGCCGCAAAGCGCGTAAGGCCTTAAATCCACGTGCCTGGGGACCAGTTTGCCATCGATCAAACAAGGCACCGTACTCAGGCGGATGATTGGCTGTGCGATATAATTCCTTGGATTTTCTTTGATGGCCGCAGCAACACCTGTAAGCTCTTCTTCGGTGGCTTTATTTCCCATCACCATGCCGTATCCGCCGCTTTGGTTGGTTTGCTTTACCACCATGGTTTCAAGGTTGGCCAGCACATGCTCACGCTCATCCAAATTTTCCATCCTGTAGGTAGGCACATTGGGTAAAATAGGCTCCTCATTCAGGTAATATTTGATCATATCGGGCACAAATGCATATACGGCTTTATCATCTGCCACTCCATTGCCCACCGCATTCACTAATGCCACCGTTCCTTTCCGGTACGCGCTCATAATGCCCGGAACACCCAGGATACTTTCAGGCTTAAACACCAGCGGGTCAATATAATCATCATCAATACGGCGGTACACCACATCCACCTGCTGCAAGCCCGAAGTGGTTTTCATGTACACTTTATGGTTGTCCACCACAAGGTCGCGGCCCTCCACCAGCGGAATGCCCATTTGGCGGGCCAGGAAGGTATGCTCGTAATAAGCCGAATTATATACACCCGGCGTCAGGATAACAACGTTTGGCTGATCGGTGTCGCGCGGGGAAAGCGAAGCAAGAATATTGTTCAGCTCAAGCGCATACCTGTTTATCATCCGGACCCGGTTGGCAGTAAGCATTTCGGGGAAAATACGCTTGGTCACTTCGCGGTTTTCAAGCATATAGCTTACCCCGCTTGGCGTGCGCAGGTTATCTTCCAGCACATAAAATACCCCGTCGGCCCCACGAATCAGGTCAATACCTGCAATGTGCACGTAAATATCATGCGGCACTTTTACCCCAACTACTTCCTTTAAAAAATGCGGGCAGGTAGCTATCAGCTTAGCCGGAATTTTTCCATCGCGTATAATATGTTGCGGTCCGTAGATATCTTTCAGGAAAAGATTGAGCGCTTTCAGGCGCTGCCTGATCCCATCGCTGATGTGCTGCCACTCCACACGGCTTATAATACGCGGAATAATATCAAAGGGGAAAATGCGCTCAATACCTTCATTATCGGCATACACGGTAAATGTGATACCCTGGTTCATGAAAAAGTCGGCTGCCTGCCTGTCTTTTTGATTTAACACCTCGATAGGCAATTGCTCAAGGATTGAAAGAACATTAGCATACCTTTCCCTTACCCCATCAAATGTAAACATCTCATCCCAACCCGAAAAATCGGTCATTGAATTAACCAGTGGCATGTTAGTGGTTTCAAAAAGTTAACAATAGACTTTCAATTGCTCCAAAAATGCGAAAAAACAGTCAAATATTTCACATATTTAAAAAATAAATACGAAAAATGCAGCAAAACTGCGACTACCAAGGATTCTAAGATAAAGATTTTCCCCTAATGTTTACCGGAATTAAGAATTGCGGAAGTACCCGGCAAATTTTCTAAGAAAGGCAAAGGTTGTTATAACATGGAGAACGAGTAAAGAACCGGCTAACAGCATGAAATTCAGCACCCACCTGACAATTTTGTTCAGGTCAGGCAAAGGTCCCGCATCGGGCATATCAGCTTTCATGGCTTCCATTTGCGCCTGCAATTGCTGGTTAAGGTCGGGTTTATCTCTAAAATAAATGCTTTGAAAAATAAAAAGCGCACCCATAAACAAGGCCACAAAGCCGTTTACCCTGATCCAGTCGTACAGGGAGGGCTTTGAAGGCAGGCCACCCAGGATGCTTTTATGCAAGAAATTGAAACTTACAACAATGTATATGACAGTTGCCCCGCAAAGAAAAGCGGGTAAGAGCCCGGCTATATTGGCCAATGACGCAAAAAGGGTAACAAGGGTCAGCAGGCCAAGAATGGCAGCAAAAGGAAGCAATATGTATGTCAGAATCCGATAACCCGTAAGCATTGATTATTTGTTATTTGAAAGTTATTAAAGCGACATTGAATAAATAATAAGAAATAAGAAAGTGGAGTGGGGATAAAGTTTGAGTGTGTAGAATAATTTTGCAAAAGTATGGTTTAGGGTTCAAGTAATACTTCGTACACATCGGTTTGGTTGCGTTTGATGTTGCGGATGAGGAAACCTCCTGGTTGATCAATATCTTCCCAAAGATGAAATAGTTTGCAGGATTTGGGCAGCGGTGAAAATACCAGGGTGAACCTGAACTCGCCTTTTCGCCTGAGAATGGTCCAAAAAGGAGCCAGAGAAATGTTTTCAAAAGTCAGTAGTTTACTTTTATTCCCGCCTTCCTGGGGAACAAGGTAAGTGGTAGGCCAAATCCGGATGGCACTACCTGAATAGGTTGCCTTGTACACCACATGCACGGTTACCTGCGCTTCGTCCATGGTTAAACCAGCAAGCGAAAGAATGGTTTCTTCTGAAATAATAGTTGTCGGCAAAAGAGTGCTGCTCATGGACGCAAAATTAGTCCAGAATCAAATCGTTGGATAATTTGCATTATTGTGGATAGCAGCCTACTAATCCCTAATCACTTCATTCCTTCACTCTACAGGCATAGCTTCCGCTTTTTCGCCAAAAATGTAATCATTAAACCAGAGCCAGTTGTGCCAAACGGCTGCCAGGCGTTCCTTTGGTTTATTAATTCCGTGCCCGAAGCCCTTATACACAATCAGTTTTGATGCGATGCCCCTGTCCTGGAGTCCGCGGTACAGTTCGTACGCATTTGGTATGGGTACCCGTTTATCGAACTCGCCGTGTTGAATAGGCGTAGGGGTGCTTGCCTTGTTGATATTGGTCATGGGGGAGGTTTTCAGGTACACCTCCATGTCCTGCCAGGGAGTAGCTTGCAGGTATTGGCGGGTAAAAGGGGTAATATCGGTATTTACATAATAGGTTACCCAGTTTGAAATGCCCGCGCCTACCGAAATGGCCTTGAACCGGTTGGTGTTGGTAGTTAAAAATGCCGAAATATATCCACCCTGGCTCCAGCCCATGCAACCCATGCGGGTAGTGTCTATCATTCCTTTGCCGTCGAGGTAATCTATCCAGCTCATTACATCCCACATATCGCCAACACCCTAGTTGCCCACATTGAGGGAGCGGAATTTTTCGCCATACCCGGCACTGCCACGATAATTCACCCTAAGCACGAGCGCGCCTTTTTCCACCCATTGCATAATCGGGTAAACAGTGCCTGGCACAGGGTCGGCCAGGTCTATCCCTGTGGGGCCGCTGAATGAAATGCCTGCGGGCAAATCGAGCGCAATGGTTTCCTGACTTGAATGGCCGGTTTGCACATCCACCCTGAATAATTTTCGTTTGGTTTTATCCAATGCTGAAATAAAGAGCCCCGATTTATTCCAGTCAACCACCGATTTTGTTTCATCAATATTTTGTGCTATTTCGAGGCTTGTTTTGGCTTTGAGGTCGTAAATAAACAACCGGTTGTTTTTATAGAAATCAGTTATGGAATCATTCACTTCGCTTCCGTACACAAAGGCGGTTCCATTGGGGTTCCAGTTATTAAAAAAATCACCTGTTGGATTTTTAACCACGGTGGTCATTTCTTTTAAGGCTAATCCATTTTTCAAAAGAGATGGAAGCATTTTTTTGGGCAAAAAGGAAAGCAGGAACAATAACAACAGTGATAAAAGGAAGCAGTTGATTTTTCATGAACAGGTAGATAAGGGCCTAAAGATAATATAGGCCGTGTAAAAATGCTACCGTATTGATGAATGGTCATCAGCATCCGTGATCAGCTCCACTTGGGGGAGGTACCGGTAATGACCAGTTACCTTCCAGCTAAATAACACATTTGCCTTTTGCTGCCCGTGACCAATATTGTGGACCACCAACGGCCAGCCATTGCTGCCATACCCTGCTACTACAATACCAATATGCGGACGCCCATCGCTGAGTTGCCAGGCAACAATATCACCCGGATGGTAGTCCCCGGGTTCCTCACTTGTGGATAGGCTTTTTCCATGCCTTTCAAAAAAAGTCATCAGGTTGGGAACGCGGCGGTGGTCAATGTTTGGGTCGGGCTTTGAGAGGCCCCAGCACTTCGGATAGAGATGGAAATTTTTCTTCATGTCTTCGTGAACCCATCGTTGCAGGTCTATAGCCGCTGTATCTCCCGTTAATTTGCAGGCACGTAATGCACGCACCACCACATCGGCGCACACCCCGCGGTCGGGGGCAGGTATGGAACCTCCAAGGATAAAAAATTGTCCTGGGAAGCATTTGGAGGCATGGGATTTGGAAAGAGTGCAAACAACCAGAAAACAAACCAGATGAACGCCAAACATCTTAAAGTGTTTATACAGCCCTCGGGTGGTGTTACGACAAAATATTTTGATTTTATTGTAACACCAAAATTGTCTTTTGTAAACTTTACCAGTCATTCATATTTTCTGACCGAGCCGTCCATGAAAAATCAAGCTGACCAATTTTTTAAGGAACAAGGCTCAAAACTTTTGTTTGAACCTTGTTTTACACTTAGAGCAGGATATAAAGATGTAAAACTTCAGTTGCAATATAGTCTTACTTCGTTTGATACCCATTATGAGGACCTTTCACCCATTAACAAACAATATACTTCAGTTGGGCTATATATCCTTTTTTCAAAGAGATATAATCGAAAATAATTTATGATGGTAACTTTTTGAATTAAGTTCCTAACACTTCTGGTAATCTGAAATCCGGAGGCTGATTATTAGTGTAGGCTGCGCAAAAACCCATCCAGGCTGAATACTTCCCACCCATCCCTCAGCGGGTATCCTCCTTCGGCCGCAATGATTACTGCGCGGTGTTCGGGCTTAAGTTCCATTACGCTTTCGGTATTACCGCGGCTAAGTTTCGGGGCGCTGCTTAGTTTTATTTCGATGGCATGGGCTATGGTATTTCCTCTTGCCAATACAAGGTCGAGCTCAGCGCCAGCGCCGGTTCTGTAAAAATATGGGACGAGGCTGGCAGGTAAACGGCCCAATATCTGCTGTATTACAAATCCTTCCCAGCTATTGCCCACCTGTGGGTGCCCCATTAATTGGTTGAAACTGCCTGTTCCCAATAAATAGTGAAGCATGCCACTGTCGCGGATATACAACTTTGGCGTTTTCACTAATCGCTTTCCGGGATTTCCGTGCCATGGTTTCAGTGTTTTTACCAGCATGGCTTCTTCCAGGTAGTATATTGCATTAGTAACCGTTGGTTGAGATATTCCCAATGATTTTGAGAGGGTTGTATAGTTGAGCAATTGGCCATGCTGATGGGCGAGCATTTGCAACAATCTTTCTGTTTGCAAAGCAGGCATGCTTAGGCCAAGCAACGGCAGATCGCGGGTGGTGTAGGTTCTTACAAAATCGGCATACCATTGCATGGCATCTTCATCATCTGCGGCGAGGAAGGCCCGGGGAAATCCTCCGCGAAACCAGAGCTTATCGTTTTCTGTTCTATCAATTTCGGATAAAATGAATGGAAAAAGTTCCCGGTAACGAATCCGGCCTGCGAGCGATTCGGCGCTTTGCTGCAATAATTCAGGCGAGGCAGAACCTAAGAGGATAAATCTTCCGGGTATATTTTTTTTGTCAATTAATGCACGTAAAACCGGGAACAGGTCCGGTACAAACTGAACTTCATCAATGATTACGGTTTTATCTTCGAGACGTGTTAAAAATAGTTCCGGCTCCGTCAGCTTTACCCGGTCTGAAGGAAGTTCCATATCGAGGTAGAGGTACCTTTCCGGATCACCCTCAACCAGTTGTTTAACAATGGTTGTTTTCCCTACCTGGCGGGGTCCATACAAAACCACCGCAGGAACTGATAAGAGGTCCTTCTCCAATAGTTTTATGAGCAGCCTTGTATTCATAGTAAATCAATTAATCGTGCAAATTTAAAAAATAATTTTAAATTTGCACGATTAATTGATTTTAAAGACGTAAATTTAATCAATAGTTTTTAATTTGCTTCTTTGTTAAATAAGCAAAAATGGCAATTTTAGATATAGGGAAGGAGGTTTGCGTCCGCGTTCAGCCCTCAACCTCTACCTTCGCACCGCAATACGGACAAACC
Organism: uncultured Chitinophagaceae bacterium; assembly: GCA_964444195.1. Taxonomy (GTDB): domain Bacteria; phylum Bacteroidota; class Bacteroidia; order Chitinophagales; family Chitinophagaceae; genus Phnomibacter. Next base: position 35,969 of record CAYUGH010000008.1, on the reverse strand, counting down.
TTCCACAGCTTTTCCAATTGACTGAAGCATGTACTGCATAGCGCGATTTCATCAACCAGTGCTTTTACCGGTATGGTGCTGCGTACGGTGTAGGTTTGGGGTATTTCTTTTATAAATGAGGATTCCCTTCCTTTTTCGGTAATCAGGAATAGTTTTTCCTTTGCGCGGGTAAGGGCTACATAAAACAGCCTTCTTTCTTCCTCCATCAAAAGATCATGGTTGGCTTTTTTTATGACCTGGAAAATGCGGTCTTCGAGCCAGATATCGGGGAATCCGCCATACCCGTCGGTTAGCCCGATAATGAATACCACTTTAGCTTCGAGCCCTTTGGCAGCATGAATGGTTTTGGCCTTGACCCGCAGGTTTTCATTTTTAAAACGGAAAAAATACGGCGTGAACATTTTGCTCCGGCGGTATAAGAAAAGAATATCCTCGTTGCCCAACCCTTCGTTCAAAAATTCACGGATGGTTTCTACACAAAACTGAAGGTTTTCTTCCTCGTTGTTGCCCGAGTACACCACAATTTTATGTTCAGATTTTTTGCTGGCATGAATATCCTTTTCTACCTTAAACCTGTTGTGTTTGATAACCTCGTTGCTTGCGCCCACAATGTGCTGGGTGCTCCTGTAATTCAGGTTTAGCTTAATGATTTTTGCAGGGGCAAAATGTTTTTCGAAATCAATAATATAGCTCACATTGGAACCGCGAAATCCGTAAATGCTTTGCCAGTCGTCGCCCACGCAAAACAGTTGGGTACTTTTGGTAAGCAGCAGTTTTATCAGTTCCACCTGTAGGTTGTTTACATCCTGAAACTCATCTACAAGTATAAAGCGATACCGGTTGCGGAATTTGTGCGCAATATCTTCATGGTTTTGCAGCAGGGAAATGCTACGCGAGATCATGTCATTAAAATCGAGGTAGGATTTGTTTACGCAGTATGATATATATTTTTCTACAAGCGGCAGGCAAAGCGCAAAAAAATCGCGCACCCTTTCGTGCTGATCTTTTTCTGCACGGGCAGCAATTGTTTTTCGTTCGAGGTTTTCTACCTTCATCATATCGGTTACCCGCATCACCATTACAATAAAATCCTTTACCTGCTCGTGGTAGCCGTTCATTTCTTCTTTGTAGGTAAGCGTTACGGTTTTGTGGTAAGCGGCTGGCAGCCTGTTTTTAATGACTTTATCAAGCGTATGGTTAAACAACGCCGAATCAAGCGTCATGCTTTCATAGGTTTTTACAAGCAGCAGGTTGCCTTTTTCAAACTGTTCTTCTTTGTTGCGGATAGGATGGCTTTTATCGCTTATATGTTCGAGGTAAATATTGGCGTCGGGTATGTAAAAATCTGGCCTGAATTCAAAGTCTTTCACATTCAGCAGCGGCTCATATTCAAACCGTATGCTGTGGCGGTAAAGCCAGTCGGCTATATACTGCTCGCTTTTGGAGCGTACCCTTGTTCCATTCAGGGTGGCATAATATTTCCCGTCTTTATGGGTGTCGTAGCGCTTTTCTTTATCAAGATGTATTTTATTGACAAAATAATCAAGGATATACCGCTTGAAACGCAACAGGAAATCAGTGTCTTCACAAAGTTCAATCAGCAGTTTGTGGTACACTTCAAAAGCAGTTTCAGGCGCTGCTAATTTGCCCAGGTCCGTATCTTCATTCTGCTTTTCATTGCCAATAATCTTAAACTGATTGTCGAACTCATTGACCCCGTAGTTGCGCAGCATGCCATAGCAAAAGCCGTGAAAGGTACGTACAGTCAGCCCCTCAATCCATTTGTATTGCCGTTGATGTTCTATCCGGGCGCGGTCTTTGTATTCCCTTCCGTACTGCTTGCTGTTTAGTATTTTTTCATATTCGCCATGCCTATCTGCAGTCACTATCAGCCGGTCGAGCATTTCGTTGGCGGCGTTTTTGGTAAAGGTAATGGCGAGTATTTCAGAAGGGCTTACACCCTTTTCTTCTATGAGGTAAATAATTTTTTGCAGAAGGGTTTTGGTTTTTCCGCTTCCTGCACCCGCAAGCACGAGGAGGCGTTTGCGTTCGCTGGTAACGGCTTCGCGCTGTGGTGCATTCAGAAAGGATAGGTCAGTGGTGGACAAGCTTGTTTTTGGGGGTGAAGATAAGAAGGATGGGTTTTAATGACGCATCCTTACAGCCCCCTTTTTGAGGTTAGCAATTGCCCTGCAAAGGGCAATTGGTTATGCCCGGAATATTTTTTGGTAAAGTAAATATTCCGGGAAAAAATATTTTTGTTATGATACTGGTGGTTCGGGTTCCGGTATTACTTCCACCGCAGTTGAACCAGCCCCTTTATCCTTACCAAGGTAAGTAGGCAGATCCATTCCTGCCAAATCAAACATATCTTTCAGCGGGGGAACGCTTTTGTATAACCCGCTTAAAAAATTGGCAGTGCCGCCTTTCCCATCGGCGTTTTGCCCACTATCCCAAACGGTTACTTTATCAATTTTAATGTTCTTGATGGCTTCCGATTGCAGGCGAACCAATTCAGGTAATTTATCGGTTACCAGCAGCAACACAGCATCTTTCGGACTATTGCCTGCAGCCTTCACAATCCGGTCAAGACCCTCAGCCTGTTTGGTCAGTATTTCAAACTGGCCGCGGGCTTCGGCTTCCAGTTTGGCAAAAATGGCATCGGCATCCCCCTTAGCCTTGACGCGGGTTTGTTCGGCCTGTGCCTCGGCGTCAATAATGGCGCGTTGTTTCTGGATTTCGGCGCTCACCACAATATTGGCATTCTGTTGAGCCCTTTCGCGTTCGGCGCGGGCTTCTTCGGCTTTCTTTTCGGCGAGGTATGCTTCTTCAAGCGCTTTTGCCTGCTGCACTTTTTCGGAAGCCACCGCACGGCGCAGGGCCTCTGCTTCTCTTTCGCGGCGTTCTGCATCCGATGCGGCTATCTGGATTTTGGCCTGGTTTTCACCTGAAACTGCTACAGCATTGGCATCGGCCATTTTTATCCGGGTATCTCTTGCGGCCTCGGCCTTGCCAATATTTTCGTCGCGGTTGGCTGCTGCAATCTTTACTTCTTTGTCCTTGTTAGCCAGGGCTACTTCTGTATCCCGGTCGCGGAGCATTTCGGCCACGCGGATATCTCTTTCCCTTTCAGCATCTGTTTTACCAATATCACCGGTACGCTCCTGTTCTGCCACCCTTATTTTAGCTTCGTTTATGGCTTTGGCGGCCGCTTCCTTACCCAACGCCTCAATGTAGCCGCTTTCATCCTTTATGTCGGTTACGTTTACGTTGATCATTTTCAGGCCGATCTTCTTGAGCTCTGATTCTACATTGCTTGCAATGTTTGCCAGGAACTTATCACGGCTATTGTTGATTTCTTCAATATCCATCATGGCCACCACCAGGCGCATCTGCCCGAGTATAATGTCTTTGGCCAGGTCATGGATGGCGGGGCGTTGCAGCCCCAACAGGCGTTCGGCGGCATTTTGCATTATGCCAGGTTCGGTGCTGATACCCACCGTAAAACGGGAAGGTACATCAACGCGGATGTTTTGCTTGCTCAGCGCATTGGTAAGGTTTACTTCAATGCTGATGGGGGTCAGGTCAATAAAGGCATAGTCCTGGATGACGGGCCAGATAAAGGCCGCACCGCCATGAATACATCTTGCGCTCAGCACTCCATCGGCATTGCTGCCCACCTTACCATATACAACCAGTATCCGGTCGGAAGGGCAGCGTTTATAACGCTTGAGCATGGAGAGAAAAAGAATGACCGCAAAAAATATTGCCGCGATAATAATGATTACAAAGACGTCCATGTGCTGAAATTATTTTAGATTGTTTGGATGAAAAATGGAAACAGGTTAGATGCTTAAAAGGGTTGGTTTAAAAAATTAATCAAGCCTGGTGGTTACCAGCAACAGATCGTTTCCTATGACGCCGGTTACCTTTACGGGTCTTCCGGTCGGGATATCTTCCGAATCGTCAGTCAGCGCTTCGAGTTCGTGTATAGAGCCCTGCACTTTCAACTGAACCTTTCCTGTTCCTTTGCGGTTGCCAGGTATATACAAATAAGTATGGCCTAATTGCTGGACCGCGTTTTGAATCTGCATGGTACCGCTTTGCTGGAGCTTCATGATTCTTGAAAGCATAAAAACCAGCAAGGCAACCATGGCCAATCCGCTCAGTACGCCTACCGTAATAATCAAAGGATGGCTCCATCCGGCCCCTACTCCTGCCACGCCTACCCAACCGAAAATGGTAAAAAAAGCTACCGCATTTTTAAAGGTAAAGTATTGCGATCCCATGCCATCATCATCGCCAATGGAAAGGTCGGCATCGCCCATTGAATCTCCATCGCCCCCGGCAAACGAAATAATAAGCTGGGTAACGAACAGCGAGGAAAAAAGCAGGGCAATGACCCAATAGATCTTCTCAAAACTTTCAAGGGCCTGCCACCAGGAAGCTATGTCAAGTATCATGCTGCTAAGTAAAGGGTTTTTGGTTAAAGATTTGAATGGTTATTGGATGAAAAGGTTGTACATTTTGTAAATGGATTTCTTCCGGGTTGTATTTGCCAGGATCAAAATCACTAGAAAAAACAAGGTAAAGGCTTAAATCTCTATTTTCCTTTTCCCAATAATATTATCCTGAAAGTATTCATCATAATCTTAAAATCAAGCAGGAGGGAGGCATTTTCCACATACAGCAGGTCGTATTCCATTCGTTCTGCCATTTGCTCCACAGTGGAAGCATACCCGAATTGTACCATGCCCCAACTGGTAATGCCGGGTTTTACTTTCAGCAAAAAGTTGTAATAAGGGTTAATGGCTTTTACCTGGTCAATGTAAAAAGCTCTTTCGGGCCTGGGCCCAACCAGGCTCATTTCGCCCTTCAGGATATTCCAGCATTGGGGCAGCTCATCAATGCGCCATTTGCGCATGGTACGCCCCCAGTTGGTAATCCGGGGATCATCGTCGTAACTTAAAGCCGGGCCCTTGGCTTCGGCGCCGAGGTACATGCTGCGGAATTTATAAATGGTAAACGGGCGGCCTTTGTAACCTATGCGCACCTGCTTGAAAATTACCGGGCCGGGTGAGGAAAACCTGACCCTGATAGCCGCAAACAGCAGCAAGGGGCTCAGCAGTATAATGATCAATATAGCCGAAAGGATATCTATAAGCCGTTTGGTATTCTGTTGCCAGCCTTCCAGCGGGTTGGTGTGTATTTGCATAAACTGCCCTTTCAGCACATCGCCAACCCTTACCGAACCGCTGATGATATCAATCAACCCCGGAACCATATAAATGTCAATATCTTTTTCTCCAAGCATTGTAAGCAGTTGGGTTTCGGCCAGTTCCTCTTTTTCAAGCGCTATCACTATTTTGTCGGCTGGGTATTTTGCCAAAACCTCGTCAACTTCTGAGGGGGCTCCCAACCGGGTTAAGAGTTTTCCCAAACCATTACGGTTTTCATTGGCTTTGGCCAGGTAGCCAATGGCTTGCCACCCGGTAATGCGGGCATCGCTTTTGATGGCATGAAACGCTTTTACGGCTTTGACACTATTGCCTACCAGTATAACCCTAAAGCCTGCCAGCCCTGCTTCAATCTGCTTTTTTGATTGGTTGAGCCAGAGCCATCTTCCTGCAATGATTAAGATGGTTTGCAAAAAATACAGGCTTGCAAAAACCTTATAATAATAATCAACCTGTATGGTGGTTTCTATATCGTCGAGCAGCAGTAAAAAGAAAACGATTGTAACACCCGGCACATTAATCAATACAACTCTTGTCAGTTCATTCAGCCTCGATTTTTCATAGAGGCTTTCGCTATAATGCCCGGCCAGCAGGTACAGTATTAACCAAAAAAACGGGATGCCTGAAATGCCGCCGTAGAAAACAGGTTCGCCCCAGGCTTCTTCGGCAAAAGTTGACCCGTACACCAGGTACTGCCGCCAAAAGAAAAAAACAGCCCACACAAACAGCGACACGAGATAGTCGGTTGCCACTACTGCGCTGATGGGGATGCGTCGGGTTGAAGCCATGTACAAAACTATTGGCCGAGTATTACGGTAGAGGAAATTTTTTCGAGGATTTGATGCGCTACATCCATTGCCAGGAACCCATCTACTTCAGACACGGCAGTTTTTTTATCGTTGCGGATGGATTGTATAAATGATTCAAGCTCCATCCGTATAGCGTTATTGTCGCGGATATCAGGGTTTGCAATGGCAATGGTCTTTTTCCCCTTTGGCGTGTCGAGGTCAAAAGAAAAAACATGCGTATCGCTTTCTTCTTTCTGCTTGATGATCTCGGTTTTTTTGGCCAGCAGGTCAATCCCGATATAGGCGTCTTTCTGAAACACCCTGATCTTGCGCATTTTTTTCATGCTGATGCGGCTGCTGGTGAGATTGGCCACGCACCCGTTGTTGAATTCAATTCTTACGTTGGCAATATCCGGGGTATCGGTCATTACGGCTACGCCGCTGGCGTATATGTTTTTAACCGGGCAGTTTACCAGGCTAAGCAAAATATCAATGTCATGGATCATCAGGTCGAGAATCACGCTTACTTCGGTGCCGCGGGGGTTAAACTGCGCCAGCCTGTGCACTTCCACAAACATGGGCTGTTTCACATATTCCATAGCGGTGAGGTATGCAGGGTTAAATCTTTCCACATGACCCACCTGTACCTTTACATTGGCTTCTTTGGCAAGCTTTACTATTTCCCGCGCTTCCTCCATCGTGGCTGCCAAAGGCTTTTCTACAAAAACATGCTTCGATTTTCTGAGCGCCTTTTCTACTATTTCAAAATGCAGGTTGGTAGGGGCCACAATATCCACAGCCTGGCAGGCATCCATTAATTCATCCTGGTCTGTGTATCGCTGAAAGCCGTATTCCTTTTCAGCAAAAGCTGCGTTCTCCTCATTCGGATCAAAGAATCCAACCAATTCAACTTCACCGATCTCCTTCCAGTTATTCAGGTGAAATTTGCCCAAATGGCCTACCCCAAATACTCCAACCTTTATCCTGTTCCCGTTCATAATCAATGTATTTTTTGCAAGCTATTTCGAAAGTATCCTTTTTATTCCATTTACCCGTTGTATAAACTTCTTTGCTTCTTCCTTTTCAAGGATGATAAACTCATTTTCTTCGAGGCTTCCCATCACCGTGTTCATTTCTTCTACAGAATCGTACAGCATTTTGCGGAATGCATTGTCGTAATCCTTTTTACGGCTTTGGTACACACCTTCCGAAAGCCACTTACGGGTTTGCAGCGCACCCAGTAAAATCCTTTTCCAATCATCGCTGCTTAATTGGGCAGGGTTTGTTTTTTCGAGCGTTTTTAAAACGTAAAAAGCATGGGCAGCTTTTTTGAGCGGGTAAGCCTCTGCTTCCGCCCTATACCATTCATGCACTTCATCCCAACTGCCTATTTTTCCGGTGGCCATATTTTTAATGGCCTTTTTTACGTCTTCCGCAGGAATTAATTGCCCGCCGATATTCTGCCATTCCTGTGCGGGCATCCGGGCAGGAAGGCTTGATATTAATTGTTCAGCATGGGTTATTTTATTTACGCGGCACCATTCATGCAATTGCTCAACACAGTACAAATGCAACACTTTTTTATAGGTTGTGTATGCCTCGCGGGCTTTCAGGACCACTACTTTCCGGTTTGAATTTTCAATCCCTGTGGCTATAATGTCAATCTCACTGCCTTTTCCAAGCAGATACGACCGGCCCAGTTTTCTCAGTTCAGTTTCACCGGAAACCGCTTTTCCCTCGTGGCCGACTACCGATTGCCCGGCAAATAATTCAAGCAAACTGATAGCATATAGGATTTCATTGGCCGTGTCGGGCGCCAGGTAGTCAAATTCGAGGTGTTGAATCTTATCGGGACGTTTGTCGCGGTCAGCATATTTCCAGGCATTGCGGGCAAGCGCATACATATTGTACATAAACCAATACGCGGGCATCAGCACCAGGTTGTCGCTTGCTGTATCCTGGCTTACCAATGAAAAGGGTAGTGGAATATCGAGCTCGGCAGGATAATCGCCTTTGGCAATAATGGTAAAGCTGGCAAAACGGCTGTTATGTTTCAGGCTTACGCAAAGTCCCGGCCAAAACCCGCGCTTGGCTACTATCTCGCCATCATTAGCCCTGCTGTTATGGTTGCTGCCTATTGTGGCGCCTGCCGCCATATTGCTTTGCCCCATTACTACCGATGCGCAAAGAAAACTATTGTTATGGTGCTGCTCATGCGCGGGGAAAATGAGCGAGTTCAACACTTCGCAACAACTGATGGTGGCATTGTCGCCGAGGTAGGCGTTTATCAGCCGCGCACCGTATTTAAGCTGCGAGTTGCTGCTCATAACAAAACGAACCGCTTTTACCCCATAAAAAGCGCGGCAACCAAAGCCTATGATGCCGTTCACCATTTCGCAACCTTCTCCAATCTGTGTTTTGGCGCCGGGTTTTGAGTTTATGGTCAGGTTTTTCAGCTTATTGGCGCCTTTCAGGTAGGCATCGCTTCCAATCCATACATCTTTAATAATAGCACAGTTTTTTATGACCGTACGGTCGCCTATTTTGCCATAATAACCCCATTTGGTATCAAACTGGGCCTCGGTAAACTCTTTAAACTTTTCAAGCAGCTTATCATTATCCCGGTGCTTGCTCCAAAGCCAGGCATCGCCGGGAAGCATGCCGTTAAAAGGGAGCACCTGCCTGCCGCTGTTTTCATTGCAAAGCTCCATCCATATCCTGATGTTTTCAGGTTCGTCTATTTTTAAAATGCCATTCCCGAATTTGGCATGAGGCGTGGTCATCAGCTCATTTACATTTATGATAATGGCCTCGCTTCCAATAATATAATGGCTGAGGTAGTTAACATTATCCACCACCACATTATCGCCAAAATCGCAACTGATAATGGTGCTGTTGTATAGCCCCACCGGCACCCGGAGCTTGCTGTATTCCAAAAAATAGGGTTCCAGCTTGCCAATGCGCACAAGCCCGAAGAACTTGCAGTTTTTTACCAGTTCGGGGGTAAAGGCATTGCTGACTAATAAATGATTCCAGTTGTCGCTGGTGTTGCCATTGCGCACCAGCACTTCAATTTCATAAGCTGAAAGCTGGCGGTAATTGATGCCGCTGCGGTTTTGCAGGTTTCGCAGGTAATATTCATCCTTGCCATCGGGCAGGTATTCTTTTTTAATAAAACCGTATCCGAGTCGGCCAATCGGTATCTTCAGAATATTGTTTATCATCAGCATTTAAAATATAATCTTTGAATTGAAATAATGCCGCAACCTAATCATTATCAACTAACAAGCGGGTAAAGTTAATGGAATGGGCAACTACTCCTGTTCACTGCTTTTTTGTTGTTTGCGGTAGTAGGGGTTCAGGTTAAGCAGCGCCTGGTATCTCTTTTTTATTCGCTGCGAAGGGGCAAAACGGTAAGCAATGGTTACCCGCAGGTTCGAGGTATTCACCTGGTAATATCCCTTTGTATTTCCTGCATTTACCTGGCTGGAAAATAAATATACCGCACCGTTGAATTTTTTACTGTTATACCCAAATGAGGGCCGGATCATAAAATTGGGCCGGAAATACATGGAAGATTCTATATCGTATCGCTCGTATTGCTGTAAAAACCCGGTTGCAATCCCGGTAACGGCCGAGGCCGAAACAAACCAATGCCTTTTAATGACCAGGGTATAAGCGTACCCGGCCCCAAAGCCAATTTCATAATATTTTACCTTATTAATTCCAGGGTTTTCAAACTGCCGGGCTCTTTCTTTCGGTACAAGCGCGCTGTCGCCTTTTATTTTACCGGCAAAAAACTCCCCGCCAAACAGGAAGGAGCCTGCTGATTTTTTTTGCCAGTCGCGTTGTGTAACGGCTGCTGCATAGGAAAACTTGCGCCAGTTAGGGATGAAATAACTGGAAAAACCAATTTGCTGGGTATAAATATCAGGCCGTAACGGATACGGAGTTCCCTTTGGCAAATCCCCTGTTTCGGGCATCAGGTAAACACCCTTGTAAAACTGCCCGTAAAAATCAACTACATAGGGACGTCCTACAATTTGGGTATGCATATCAATAAAATCCGTTTTGCCTTTGAGATGGTCATCGTCATTTATAAACTTGAAGTTAAGCCCGATATTAACGGTTAGCCATCCATAAGTATTCCCAAATCCCAGGTTGGTATTACCATTCGACCGGTAGCGAACCTCATGGTTGCCATCGCCGCTTTTAAGAGTAGGATAGGTGAGTTTTTGCGAAGCATATAACCGGGTATTGGTAAGCGTGTCGTTTGCTTCATAGTAATTATTATCAATGGAATCTTTTTTAAAAATTTTGGCAAGCAACTGGGCATGGGCGTAGGGGGCAAAAAGAAAAAAAAAGATTAGTAACACCACCCATTTATGCGACCTTAAAAAATACCACCAGCATTTCATAAAGTGGCAAGATAACATCACGAATTTTTATGGCCTGTGATTTTTCTCAACAGGCAATCACCAGGAATATTTTAAGGTTAGCTTGCCGACGGTGGAATAATCACGTAAAAATTTCGTTTACAGTGCGGGCTTCGCCATATATTTGACCCCAAACTAACTGAACAAACGTACAGATTACAAATTTTTAAGCCTATAGATTCAAGTTTACTTAAATTCCTAACCTGCTGAATGTCAATAATTTATTCTGTAGGTGTGTAATCTGTAAAAATCAAATTTAGTCAGCACATGAGATTTAACCTTATTGCTATTTTTCTGCCTGTTTCTCTTTTGGCAGGCATGATGGCAAAAGCCCAGCAACCTTCCATAAATGTTGTTACCACTGCCGTTCCTTTTCTTAGAATAGGACCGGATGCGCGCGCGGGCGGTTTGGCCGACAATGGATTGACCACCGCGCCCGATGCCAATAATATGTTTTGGAACCTGGCAAAAGCTGCTTTTGCAACCAACAAGGGCGCCGTTGGTCTTAATTACACACCCTGGCTTAAGGATATTGGTGTAAACGATGTGTACTTGTTGGGGGCTTCGGGGTACTACAAGCTCGATGAAGAATCTGCCATCTCCGGCGGTTTCAGGTATTTTAACCTTGGCGATATACAGTTTACCGACTTTTACGGCAACCCGTTGAGTACAGGTAAGCCCACCGAATTGGGGCTGGATTTTGGGTATAGCCGCAAACTCAGCGAAAAATGGGGTATTGGCGCTGCCCTGCGGTATATTAATAGTAACCTGGCGCGCGGGCTTCCCAGCCAAAGCGGGGTGGATTACAAAGCGGGCAATACGCTTGCAGGCGACCTTAGCTTTTACTACGACGGAACCAATGATGCTGGCAAAGGCTTGAAATTTGGCGCGGCATTGACCAACCTGGGTGGTAAGGTTTCTTATACCAATATCGAAACCGAGAAGGAATACATCCCTGCCAACCTTGGGGTGGGTGTAGGATATAACCTGTCATTTGAAGATCAGCACAAATTGATGTTTGCCATTGATTTTAATAAGCTTTTGGTGCCAACCCCTCCTGTAATTACCGGCGATAGCGCAACCGATGCCAATAACCTTTTTAATTACAGGAACCAGGGTGTGGTTGAAAGCTGGATATCCTCTTTCAGCGATGCACCCGGCGGATTTTCGGAAGAAATGCAGGAGATTAACTTTAGCCTGGCTACAGAATACAGCTACCAGGATATGTTTTTTGTAAGGGCAGGTTATTATTACGAACACCCTAACAAGGGTAACCGTAAATATGCAACCGCCGGGGTTGGGTTAAAGATCAACCAGGGTTTTGTGTTCGATTTCAGCTACTTAATTCCCAGCGGTTCCGGCACCAACCGCAATCCCTTGAGCAATACGCTTCGTTTTGGGGTATCCTTCCTGTTCCCGGAAAATAAATAAGGGCGGATTTTCAGGGGAAATTAACCAGGGTGGGTAATTTAAAGACATTGAAAAAAAGCGGAGGTCTTTACCTTCGCTTTTTTTCATACCATTTTACGGCGCGGAGATATGTATAAAATAGGCAGCGGGATAGATTTTCACCAGTTGGTTGAAGGAAGGGATTTATGGCTTGGAGGAGTGAAAGTTCCGCATTATAAAGGCGCGCTTGGCCATAGTGATGCCGATGTTTTATTGCATGCCATTTGCGATGCCATGCTTGGGGCCTTATCCCTGGGCGACATTGGCCTGCATTTCCCGGATACCTCGGCTGAGTTTAAAAATATTGACAGCAAAATTTTGCTGGAGCGCTGTTTTACCCTCGTTGATGGCAAAGGATACCGTATTGAAAATGTTGACGCTATGCTTTGCCTTGAAAAACCCAAAATAAAACCCTTTGTGCCCGAAATGCGGTTGGTTATTGCACGGGTTTTATGTATTGCCGAAGATTGCGTATCTATAAAGGCAACCACAACGGAGAAGCTGGGTTTTACCGGAAGGGAGGAAGGGGTTGTAGCGCTGGCAACGGTTTTGCTAAAGCAAAAAGCAACACCGACCAAAGTACCGGTGGTCACTCAATCCGCATTTCCGCTGCCGGAGTATGCTACCGAAGGATCGTCGGGATTGGATTTGCGTGCCAATATAACGGAGAGGGTGGAAGTTGGTTCCTTGGAAAGGGTGCTGGTTCCTACGGGGTTATTTTTGCAGATACCGGTGGGTTATGAGGCACAGGTTCGTCCCCGCAGCGGTTTGGCTATCAAACTGGGGTTGACTGTACTTAATTCCCCCGGTACCATTGACAGCGATTACCGGGGCGAGGTAAAAATAATACTGGTTAACCTCGGCCACGAAACCCAGGTTATTCAGCCTGGCGACCGCATAGCGCAAATGGTTTTTCAGCGCATTGAAACCATTGCCTGGCAACCGGTAGCTGCCATTGAAGAAACGCAAAGATCATCAGGTGGATTTGGACATAGTGGAATATTGTAAATAAAAAGATAGTAACATGAAGATGGTAATTTGGATAGCTACGTTTGGTTTGCTGGCAGGATTATGGTTGTTGGAATCCTGTAAATCAACCAAAACAATTCAAACGGCAATCAATAAAAAGGATACGGTAGAGGTAAAGGTTGTTAAAGACACTATGGTAGATTCATTGTACGTTATAAGCCAATTTCTTGACAAGATCGAAGAACGGAAGATTCGTTTTAATACATTTTCTGCTAAAATAAAACTTGACTATACTGACCCTGATGGAAAAACTAAGGATGCAACAGTTTTTATCCGTTTAAAAAGGGATAGCCTGATGTGGGTATCCCTTACCGGCGCCTTAGGGGTTGAAGGGTTTAGGGTGCTCATTCGCCCCGATTCAGTTTGGGTGCTTGATAAGCTGGAAAAAAATATCACCCGCCGGAGTACCGCTTATCTCCAGGAAATAACCAACCTGCCGCTCGATTTTGCAGCCCTGCAGGATATAATAGTTGGCAACCCGGTTTATTTTTCAAAAAACATTGTATCCTATAAGGCTGATGCGCAAACCATTACAGCGCTTAGCGTGGGGGATTATTTTAAGCATTTGCTCAACCTCGATACCATTCGCAATACGATTGGTTACAGTAAGATTGATGATATTAATGTAAGCAGTAACCGAACCTGCTTTATTGGATATTCAAATTATTTGCCCACACTAAGAACATCGTTCAGTACCAGGAGGGATATAACGGTTACCGAAAAAACCAGCTTAAATGTAAAGCTCGATTATAAGCAGTTTGCTTTTGACGAATTGTTAACTTTCCCTTTTGCTATTCCTAAAAATTATAAAGAAAAATAAACCGAGCATAACTTCGTTTAATGCTCAAATTAACCTAACACAGCAGAGATATGCTTATCACAAAAAGGCTCGTTACCATCTTCCTGTTATGTTTTTCTTTTTCCGCTATGGCATTTGCACAGCAGCAATCAAAGGAAGAATTGCAAAAACGTACCCAGGCATTGTTGAATGAAATTAATGTGGTGAAACAATCGCTTGATGAAACAAAGGCCAGCAAAAAACAATCGCTGGGTGCGCTAAAGCAGGTGGAACGAAAAATTGATATGCGTAACCAGGTTATTACCAATATCAAAACCGAGGTTTGGATGGTTGAACGTGAAATGCTGCGTACCTACCGTGATATTGATACGCTTAAAAAAGAATTAAATGTATTAAAGGACCAATATGCCCAAAGCATTGTGTATGCTTATAAAAACAGGAGCAATTACGATTTTTTGAATTTTCTTTTTTCTTCCACCGGGTTTGCCGATGCCATCAAACGCATGACTTACCTGAAAACCTACCGGAATTACCGTACTAAAAAGGCCGATGATATTAGTAATGCAAACAAGCTGTTGTTTTCCAAGATTGAGTCCTTAAAAGGCAAGCGGACCGAAAAGCAGGTAGCGGTTTCGGAGCAGGCAAAGCAAATGGCAGAATTGGAAAAGGAGAAAAGAGAAAAGGATGAGGTGGTAAAGGAACTGGCAGGAAAAGAAAAAGAGCTCAGCAAAATTTTTGCCAATAAGGAAAGGGAACGCAAACAGATACAGGCTGCCATTGCAGCGGTAATTAAGCGGGAGAAGGATGAAGCATTGAGAAAGGAAAGGGAAGCCGAGGCCAAAAGAAAAGCGGATGCTGCCAAGGACATAGCCGAAGGGAGCCCCGCAACTACTAACCCAACCACTACAGAACCTTCAAGAACAGCCCCTGCAAAGCGGGCTCCCAGTGTGCTTGAAACTACCCCTGAAGGGATTATTGTTTCTCAAAAATTTGAGGAGAATAAAGGACGCCTTCCCTGGCCGGTGGAGAAGGGGGTAATTACGCTTCATTATGGTATAAACAAAATACCGGGGAAAACTAAAACACTTACTGTTCCAAGTGATGGCTTATCCATTGAGACAACTGTTGGCGCCCCTGTTAAAGCCATTTTCGATGGAGAAGTAAGGTCGGTATTTAACGTGGGAGGTAAACAGCTTGTAATGGTAAGGCACGGTAAGTATTTTACAACCTATGGCAACCTGGGCAGCGCCAGCGTAAGCAAGGGGCAAATGATAACCGCAGGGCAGGTGCTTGGAAAGGCAGGTGTGAATGATGACGGCGTTGGCGAAGTAACGCTTCAGATGGATACGGAGACCTCAACCATCAACCCGGAACCCTGGCTTCGCAGGTAGTAAATTTTTTTTGAATCTTAGCCTGTTAACTGCATACCTGTAATGCGTTACATTTGCAATCCCATACTGGGGGATTGATGATTTTAGTTACCAAAAAACAACAGGCATGCCATCCTATCCAAACAGGCAGTTTCTGGATTTTGAAACACCTATAAAGGAATTATACGAACAGATAGAAGTAGCCAAAAAGTCTGCTGAAAAGAATACCAAGGTTGATTATAATTCCATTATATCGCAGCTTGAAGACAACATTATTGAAAAGCGCCGGGATATTAAAGAGCACCTGACCAGTTGGCAAAAAGTGCAGCTCAGCCGCCATCCCGACCGCCCTTATACGCTCAGGTATATCCATAAAATGTGCACCGATTTCGTAGAGCTTCATGGCGACAGGAATGTACGCGATGATAAAGCTATGGTGGGCGGCTTGGCCAAACTCGACGATCATACGGTTATGATCATCGGGCAGCAAAAAGGCATGAATACCAAAATGAGGCAGGAGCGGAATTTTGGTATGGCGAACCCCGAAGGCTACCGGAAAGCATTGAGGCTGATGCGTTTGGCCGAAAAATTTAATATTCCCGTTATTACATTGCTCGATACACCCGGGGCTTTTCCCGGAATTGAAGCCGAGGAACGCGGGCAGGGGGAAGCCATTGCACGGAACATTTATGAGATGATCCGGTTAAGGGTGCCTACCATTTGCGTGGTTATTGGTGAAGGCGCAAGCGGTGGGGCCATGGGTATTGGCGTTGGTGACCGGGTTTTGATGCTCGAAAATACCTGGTACACGGTGATCAGCCCCGAAAGTTGCAGTTCCATCCTTTGGCGTAGCTGGGATAAAAAAGAAGTGGCAGCGGAACAACTTAAACTTACCAGCGACCATATGCTGGAATTTGGGCTTGTGGACGGCGTAGTGCCTGAACCACTTGGTGGTGCGCATTGGGATTATGATGAGGCTGCTCAATTACTTAAATCTACCCTTATCCCTATAATCGAAGAACTTAAACAGGTAGCGCCGGAAGAACGTATCCGGCAACGCATTATAAAGTTTGGTAACATGGGTTTCTACGACGAGATACCCGAAAATTAAAAATTCAAGACCTTTTTAGAGGTTATTTATTTACAAAAAAGTTAGCAGAGAATGGCAAAATTATCGGGAGTTGGGGTTGCAATAGTCACTCCATTTAAATCCGATTTTTCGGTTGATTATGAGGCGCTTGACCGCCTTATTGATTATGTAATTAATGGCAGGGTGAACTATCTGGTAACCCTTGGTACTACCGGGGAAGCGGCAACCCTTTCCAAAGCAGAAAAATTGGAAGTGCTTGAACGCACTTATAATAAGGTGGGTGGAAGGGTACCTGTAGTAGTAGGAATTGGCGGCAATGATACTGCCGAAGTGATTGAGTGCCTTAAAGCCTGGCCACTTGAAAAAGCGGCAGCCATTTTAAGTGTGAGCCCGTATTATAATAAACCTTCGCAGGAGGGTATTTACCAGCATTACGCTGCCATTGCAAGCGCTACAGATAAGGACATTATTTTATATAACGTGCCGGGCCGCACTTCAAGCAATATTACCGCTGCCACCACTTTAAGGCTTGCCAAAGATTTTAAAAACATTATTGGCACCAAAGAAGCCAGTGGCAATATGGTGCAATGCCTTCAGCTTTGCAGGAATAGGCCCGAAGGCTTTTTACTGATCAGCGGCGATGACCATATTACCCTTCCGCTGATTGCCTGCGGGTTTGATGGAGTTATTAGCGTGGCAGCAAACAGCTTTCCCTCCGACTTTTGCCGCCTGGTGCATCATGCGCTTGAAGGAGATTTTACCAAAGCCAATCAATTTCAGCACAAGCTGCTTGAGGGATTCGACCTGCTTTTTGCCGAAAACAATCCGGCTGGAGTGAAAGCCTTTTTGGCTGAATTAGGGTTGATTGAGAATAATCTTCGGTTGCCATTGGTTCCGCTTAGCGCACAGTGGATGGAAAAGGTAAGCGCTTTTGTACAAGTCTAAACAGGGGAGGGGGAATCAAATTAAGTAAGTCACCCCCTCGAGTGCAAGTTCCGAATTTTCGAAATGTTGGGAAACTTCCCGTAAAAAAGGCTGAAGGTTATCGTATTGGCTGCTGAAATGGCCGATAATCAGTTTCTTTACGCATGCTTTTTCAGCTATTTGAGCTGCCTGCCGGGCGGTAGCATGAAACCGCTCCGCAGCACGGGCTTCCATTTCGTGCAGGTATGTGGCTTCATGGTACAATAATGAAGCTCCTCCAATATGTTCGCAAATCCCTTCATCATAAATGGTATCTGCCGAATAAGCATAAACCCTGCCCGGAGTATTGGTTATGGTTACTTCGCTATTCTTTATTACTGTACCGTCAGCCGCTTCAAAATCGAGCCCCAATTGCAGGTTATGAAAAAAAGTGGGAGGAATACCTGCCTGAAATGCTTTTGCAGGAATCAATTTCCTGGGTAATTTTTTTTCCTTGAAAATAAAACCAAAACAAGCGATGCGGTGCAAAACGGGAAAGCAGCTAACCTGTATTTTGGTACCCTCAAATAATATTCCGGCTTTGGTTATGGGTACAAAATGAAAGGGGAATTTCAGTTTCGTGCCTGCTGCAGCCAGTTGCAGGTTGATGATATCTTCCAATACAGGCGGGCCGTATAAATGGAGTTCATGATCTCGCCCCATAAGCCCCATGGAGGTAAGCAGGCCTATGAGACCAAAATAATGGTCGCCATGCAAATGGCTGATGAAAATGTGATTTATTTTACTCCGCCTGACCTTGTAGCGCGCCAGTTGAATCTGGGTTCCTTCCCCGCAATCTATCAGGAAAACCTGGTCTTCGTATGTAAGCGCCTGCGAAGTCGGGTGCCTGTCGAATGCAGGAACAGCAGAATTATTACCTAAAATAGTAAGGCCGAACAAATTGTATGCTTTAGAGGTTTACCAGTTCAAGGACAAAGATGTATCCTTTGTTGCTGCTTCATATAGCCCTTAATACCCTTATTCCCAATCACTTAACAGCTCGCGTTCAATTTCTTCCATCTGTACAATATCCCACGCCTCGCTTAGGGTAGGGGCTGTATTCATGGTTTCAAGAATGCCGGCTTCATCCAGCGATTCTTCAAGCGCCGGGTTTATTTCACATACAACAAAACTTACGCCTTCCTCATAATACCTGCTTTGCAGCCCGGTAAGCGCTTCGCCAAACACATTATCCATCGTTTTACATTCTTTCAGGCTAAGTATAACATTGCGCGGCTCGGTTTTTATGCCATTATTCAACATTTCAACCAACTCACCTGTCATATTAGCAGTAAGATCCGGGCTATCCAGGTGTATTTCCTTGAATTTTTCTTTGGTATTGATTTTGAACTCCATAATTCAGCGTTGAAACTTCATTTTGCATTTATGCATAACTTTATGCAAAGAATGCAGGATACGATTCTATGCAACGAGATTACTAATATTTCGGCAGACATTTTTTGAAAGCTATTCACAGTTTGTGTATTACGTAAGCTATGGTTAGTCGGAAATTAATCTCTAATATTGTACAGACGACTTAATATTACCCTATGGATAATAATTTTTCAGCACAGGTAAAAGAAATCATTTCCTACAGCCGCGAGGAGGCCCTTAGGTTGGGGAACGATTTTATCGGGACCGAACATTTGTTGCTTGGCCTGATCAGGGATGGCGAAAATACCGCCATTCGCATCCTCAAGCACTTCAATGTTGACCTGTATGATTTACGCAAGGAAGTGGAGCTTGCCGTTCGCGATAAAACCGGTAAGAACATTGCCAATATCAATAGCCTGCCGCTAACCAAGCAAGCTGAAAAGGTAATCAGGGTAACCGTTTTGGAGGCTAAAGCGCTTAAAAGCCCTTTGGTAGAAAGTGAACATTTAATGTTAAGCATTTTGAAAAACAGGGAAAATCTCGCCACGCAAATTTTACTTCAGTATGATGTAGATTATGACTCATTTCGCAATGAACTCGGGATGGTTCGCAGCAGCGAAATCAAGGATCAGCAGGCAAGCTACACCGATGATAACGATGACGATTTTGAAGACGAACGCAGCAGTGGCAGGGGTAATTACGGCGGCGGACAAAAAACAAGCGGGCAGCGTGGGCAGCAGGGTGCGCAAAAGAGCAAAACCCCGGTACTCGACAACTTTGGCCGCGATATAACCAAACTGGCCGAAGCCGGAACACTCGACCCGATTGTTGGCCGCGAACAGGAAATTGAACGCGTTTCGCAAATATTATCGCGCCGTAAAAAGAATAACCCCATTTTGATTGGTGAACCCGGGGTGGGTAAAACCGCCATTGTAGAAGGCCTGGCATTAAGGATTGTGCAGCGCAAAGTAAGCCGGGTATTGTTTGACAAGCGGGTAATAAGCCTTGACCTTGCCGCACTGGTGGCCGGTACCAAATACCGCGGTCAATTTGAAGAGCGCATGAAAGCCATCATGAACGAGCTTGAAAAGAACCGCGATGTTATCTTATTCATTGATGAAATTCATACCATAGTTGGCGCCGGCGGGGCCAGTGGATCGCTGGATGCATCCAATATATTCAAGCCGGCTCTTGCCCGAGGAGAACTCCAGTGCATTGGCGCCAGCACGCTTGATGAATACAGGATGTATATTGAGAAAGATGGCGCGCTCGACCGTCGTTTCCAGAAAGTGATGGTGGAACAGCCATCGGTTGACGAAACCATCCAGATTTTAAATAACATAAAGAGCAAATACGAAGATTACCACCATGTATCCTATTCGCAGGAGGCTATTGATGCCTGTGTGAAACTGAGCGATCGTTACATGACTGACAGGCTGCTTCCTGATAAGGCTATTGATGTGCTGGATGAAGTAGGCGCAAGGGTGCATTTGAAAAATATCAATGTTCCTGAAAACATACTGGAACTGGAGAAGAAAATAGAAGCCATCAAGTCCGAAAAGAATAAAGTGGTGAAAAGCCAGCGTTTTGAAGAGGCAGCGGCTTTGCGGGATACTGAAAAGCGTCTTGGGGAAGAGCTGGACAGTGCCAAACGTGGATGGGAAGAAGAAAGCAAGCACAAGCGTTACCCTATTGACGAAGAGCATATTGCCGAAGTAGTGAGCATGATGACCGGCATACCGGTAAAGCGGATGGTGCAGGCGGAAACAGAAAAACTCCGCCGCATGGCCGACGATATGCAGGGCATGGTGGTAGGGCAGCAGGAAGCCATAACGAAGGTTGTGAAATCCATTCAGCGGAACCGGGTAGGGTTGAAAGATCCCAAAAAACCAATCGGCACCTTTATTTTCCTAGGACCTACCGGGGTAGGTAAAACGGAATTGGCGCGTTCGCTTGCCCGTTACATGTTCGACAGCGAGGATTCGCTCATTCGCATTGATATGAGCGAATACATGGAAAAATTTACCGTAAGCCGCCTGATTGGAGCGCCTCCGGGCTATGTGGGATATGAAGAAGGTGGCCAGCTTACCGAAAAGGTTCGCCGTAAACCGTACTCGGTTATCCTGCTCGATGAAATTGAAAAAGCCCACCCCGATATTTACAACATCCTGCTGCAGGTACTTGACGATGGACAGTTGACGGATGGTTTGGGCAGAAAAATTGATTTCAAGAACACACTCATCATTATGACCTCAAACATCGGCGCGCGCCAGTTGAAAGATTTTGGTGATGGCGTGGGTTTTGCCACCGCAAGCCGGATGCAGCATGCCGATGAGAATAATAAAGCGGTGATTGAAAAGGCGCTGAAGCGTACGTTCAGCCCCGAATTCCTGAACAGGATCGACGATGTAATTGTGTTCAACAGTCTTAGCAGGGAACATATTTTCAGCATCATTGATATCCTCATGAAAGGTGTAATGAAGCGCCTGAATAACCTCGGCTTCAGCCTTGAATTGACCGAAGAAGTGAAAGAGTTTCTTGCCGATAAAGGATACGACAGCCAGTTTGGCGCAAGGCCATTGCACAGGGCTATTCAGAAATACCTCGAAGACCCGCTGGCGGAGGAAATCCTCGGGATGAACATTAAGAACGGCGATGTTTTAACCGCCCTGCTGGATAAGGAAAACGGAAAGGTGACTTTTACCATTGCACATTCCGAAGAAGTAGCCGGTGTGGATGTAGTTGGGGGTGAAGAAGAGCCTTCGGCGAATTAAATATGTATGATTAATTTTATTTAAACCCCTGTTGTTTGTAAAAAACGGCAGGGGTTTTTGTTTGGCAGAGCTTTCCGAAACTTGTAGTTTCAGAATCTCATTAGGTCGGCTCTGCCCACGGTCCGATAGTCGGTAAAACCGACGAAATAAGAATTCGAAGCGGGACGCTTCGAATAACACGTGTGGCTTTCCGAAACTTGTAGTTTCGGAATCTTATTATTTCGGCTCTGCCGAAGAATAGTCGGTAAAACCGACTTAATAAGAATTCGAAACGTCACGTTTCGAATAACGAAACCTGCTTTTCTTGTCGGCTCTGCCGACCATTGCTACCGCTGATAGGCTACTACCAGGTCTTTGCTTCCGGGCGTATGTTTGTAAAAACCTTCACCGCTTTTTACTCCAAGTTTACCCGCGGTAACCATATTCACCAGCAGCGGACAGGGCGCGTATTTTGGGTTGCCAAAACCATCGTGCAAAACCCTTAAAATGCTCAGGCATACATCCAACCCGATAAAATCAGCCAGTTGGAGCGGCCCCATCGGATGGGCCATACCAAGTTTCATCACCGTATCAATTTCTTCCACCCCGGCCACGCCTTCGTACAAAGCATAAATAGCTTCATTGATCATGGGCATCAGGATGCGGTTGGCAACAAACCCGGGGTAATCATTCACCACGCAGGGCACTTTACCAAGTTGCTTGCTTAAAGCCACTATGGCTTCAGTAACCTCATGGGAAGTGGCATATCCATTTATGATTTCCACCAGTTTCATCACCGGAACCGGGTTCATGAAATGCATGCCAATCACCTGATTGGCGCGGCCTGTTACAGCAGCAATTTTAGTAATCGAAATGGAGGAGGTATTGGTTGCCAGGATACAGCCTTCAGGGGCTACTTCCCCAAGTTCGGTAAAGATTTTCAGTTTCAGCTCCACATTTTCGGTGGCAGCTTCCACTACAAGCTGTGCGTTGCCAATGCCGGCTGCAATGCTTGTAAAGGTGGTAAGGTTATGCAGCGTGGCCTCTTTGGCAGCAGCATCCAGCGAGCCTTTGGAAATCTGCCGGTCGAGGTTTTTGCCAATGGTTTCAATGGCTTTGGCCAGTTGTTTTTCGCTTACATCAACCAGGTTTACAGTAAAACCATGTTGGGCAAATACATGGGCGATACCATTTCCCATGGTGCCCGCCCCTATAACGGAAACGTTTTTAATAGCATGCATATGATCGTAGTAGTTAGAAATATCAAAGGTCGGGAAAAGTTGATAGGTTGATAAGCTGACGAGTTAACTGGTTGACGAGTTAACCAGTTAACTCGTCAACTTATCAACTAAAAAGATCACTTCTTCTTAAAATCCCCCCTTTTCCACGACTGAATGAATTGCTGCCACGCGAAGGGGTTCAGGATATTCATTGGCGGAATTTGACCTGAATATGTGGCTTTGTTGGCCTGGTTGCGGAGGCTGTAGTTTACGGCTTCGCGGCCATCGGATGGCAGGGTGCGCATAAGCGCCATTCTTTTACCCTCTTCCAGGTTTTGGCGCGCAAGCTCATATTCATCGGCCGGAACCACCATATTCACAAAATCGCGTTCAAACTGCGGACGGCTTGGCCTGGCGCGGATAATGGTAGCAGGCAGGTAATTGAAATCCGTCACCATAAGCTTAATCACTTCAAACTCATTTCCTTTGAGGCTCCTGGGAACAACGGCCTTGCTTGATTCGTAACCGATATAGGAGAACTCAATTTCATCTCCCTTTAAAACGGCAATGCTGAAAACCCCCTGGCTGTTGGTGATAGTACCGCGCCCCTTACCCTTTACCACAATACTTACTCCTTCAAGTCCTACCAGGCTATCAGCCGTCATCACAATGCCATAAAGCTGTACGACAGAATCCTTATAGTTTTCCTCACCCTGGGCTTTTGCGCCAAAGTGGAAAAAAGAAAACAGGACAAGCGTGTACAAATACTTCATGAACAAATATTGAAAACCCAAAAATACCTCATTTGGTAACTTGATGAAACAACAAAGAAAGGCTTTCAAAGGTTAATTTTGCCATTTAAATGTTGGTTTAACAAAAACTTTTAGCATGACCGAACAGGATATATTGAAGGCATTGAGTAATGTACAGGAGCCCGATCTCGGGAAGGATTTGGTTACTTTAAACATGGTGAAGGATATTAAGATTGACGGAGAAAGGGTGGATTTTACCGTGGTACTCACCACACCCGCCTGCCCCATGAAGGATATGATGCAACGTGCCTGTGTGAACGCCATCACGCTTTTGGTGAACAAACAGGCTGATGTACATGTGCATTTTACCGCCAATACCACCACAGGCCGCAAAGCCGGGGAGAATGTATTGCCGGGCGTAAAGAACATTATTGCGGTGGTTAGCGGCAAGGGAGGCGTAGGGAAAAGCACTGTTTCTGCAAACCTGGCGCTTGCGCTGGCAGAAGGTGGCGCCTCTGTAGGGCTGATGGATGCCGATATTTACGGGCCCAGCGTGCCCATTATGTTCGGGGTGCGTGGTCAGCGGCCTCTGATGAAAGATGATGGAAAAGGCAAAGGGTTGATTGTTCCATTGGAGCGTTTTGGCATAAAACTGATGAGCATCGGGCTGCTGGTGGACGATAAAAGCGCGGTGGTTTGGCGCGGACCGATGGCCAGCAGCGCTATCCGTCAGTTTATTACAGATGTGGATTGGGGCGAACTGGATTACCTGGTGATTGATATGCCCCCGGGCACAGGCGATATTCACCTGACGATGGTGCAAACCGTGCCGGTAACCGGTGTTGTGGTGGTAACTACCCCCCAGGCGGTGGCGCTTGCCGATGCTAAAAAGGGAATTGCCATGTTTGGCCAGGCCCAGATAAAAGTGCCCATTATTGGCCTGGTGGAAAATATGAGCTGGTTCACCCCGGCTGAATTGCCCGACAATAAGTATTATATTTTTGGAAAGAATGGCGGCAAAAATTTAGCCGAAGAATACGATATGCCGTTTTTGGGTCAGATTCCATTGGTGCAAAGCATCCGCGAAGGTGGCGACCAGGGAGTGCCGGCCATGGTGAGCGAGGATATTGCCAGCAGGCAGGCTTTTGCTGATTTTGCCGCCAAAACAGTGAGAAGCATTGCTATGCGAAACGCGCAGATGGCGCCAACCCGGGTGGTTGAAATGGTGGAATAATTTGAAGGAATTGGATAGAAATGCAAGCATACCGGATGGTTGAAGGATCACCTGGTATGCTTTTTTTATTGATATTCAAATAAGTGACGGTATTACTTTCCCAGGTTTACTGTTTTGCCGGTTTTGGCGCTCAGGCTTGATGCATCAAGTATTTCCACCACCAGCATATTATTTTCAAGCGAAGAAAGTTCAAAGGGTTGCATGACAATCTCCTTGCGGATGACACCGGCAAAAAAGGAGAACGGGTCTTCATATTTTCCTTTCAGTGGATCGAGGTTATAGCTGTTTTCCGTAAACCCATCGTAGCCTTCGGCCATGCGCAACCGTAACTGCCTGCCATTATCTGCATAAATGGCGCCTTTTAGCCCGTAAAGCTCCACATCCTTGCGTCCCATGGGCCAGTTCCAGGATGCCTGTATGATGGTATTGCCCTGCGGGTAGTTCAGGATGATGGTAGCATCATCATCCACTTTCGGGTTGTTTTCGGGTTGCAATTGTTGGGTAACCGACGTTACACTTATGGGCCGCTGGCCTTTGTATAGCCAGGTTGAAAGGTTTGCGCCATAGCAACCAAAATCAGTCAGGGCGCCGCCGCCATTTTGCACGGGGTCGGTCAGCCATTCAAGAAATTCAGGGTTGACCCCAATTTTCTTAGGGCCGCGGTGGCCGTCGCGCACCACCAGTTTACGCAATTCGCCAATGGAGCCTTCTGCAAGCATTTCATGAGCCCTATGGGTGGTAGGGTACCAGGTGGTTTCATAGTTGGTGATCAATTGAATATGATGCTTGTTGGCCAGCGCTTCCATTTTGCGGGCATGCTCCATGCTAACGGCTAAAGGTTTCTCCACCATTATATGGATTCCTTTTGGCGCCGCGGTTTCCACTACTTTCAGGTGTTCGTAAATGCTGCCAAAAGCGGCCACAGCTTCAGGTTTTGCAGCAGCAATCATGGCTTCGAGGGTATGGTACACCAGTTCCATGCTGAATCCGTACTGTTTTGCATAGCGCTCTGCCAAGACATGGTTGGGTTCGGCAATACCCACAATGGCAATGTCGCCCTTATCCTTACGCCCAAGCAGCCCGTGCACATGGCTATGGCTCAGCCCGGCAATGCCTATGCGTAAGGGCAGTGGAGTTGCTTGTGCAAAATTATTTGTACTCAACACCATGGTAATGGCAAACAACAGGTAACGCAGCATGGAAAATGATTTCGACGAATATAGCGACAATAACCAAAGGTTAACCTGCGGGTTGCATTCAATTCGCTTATTTCGCCTCTTATGAAAATGTTGTTATTTTCCCTTGGAATTGTATGTGCCGTGGCCGATGGAAGTGGTCAAATCCAAAACAAAATGATTAAAAAAGCACCAGGGATCTCATTTGAAATACAGGGCCATCGTGGTTGCCGCGGGTTGATGCCGGAAAATACCATTCCGGCAATGATTCGTGCGCTGGAACTGGGTGTGCAAACGCTTGAAATGGATGTGGTGATCACAGCCGACAGCCAGGTTGTATTGAGCCACGAACCTTTTTTTAACCATGAAATAGCTACAAAGCCCGGTGGCGGCTGGGTGCAGGAAGCCGAAGAGAAAGCGCTGAATATTTATAAAATGGATTATGCCGGGGTAAAAAAATATGATGTGGGGATGGCGCCTCATCCCCGTTTCCCCGAACAAAAAAAGATGCCTGCTGTAAAGCCGCTTTTGGCGGATGTAATTGTTGCTGTAAAGCATTGGTGCGCATCCCATCAAAGGCCGGTACCGTTTTTTAATATCGAAACCAAGTGCCTTCCCGAAACCGACAATCTTTTTCACCCCGGGCCGGAAAGGTTTGTGGACTTGCTGGTAGCTGTGCTGGTCAAGCATCAGTTGATTGAAAAGACTATTATCCAGTCTTTTGATTTCAGGACGCTGAAATATGCCCGGGCCAAATATCCTAATATTACCCTCGCTACATTAATTGAAGAGGATGATACCCTTAGCCTGCAAAAGCACCTGGATAGCCTTGGCTTTACGCCTGATATTTATTCCGCCGCCTGGCAACTGGTTGATAAGCAAATGGTGGCCCAATGCAAAAACCTCGGCATGCGGCTTATTCCCTGGACGGTGAATGATGAAACTGCGGCCAGCAAACTTAAAGGGTTGGGGGTGGATGGATTTATTACGGATTACCCGGATAGGATAAAATGATGGGCAATTTGAGATGAGAATGGTTGCGAAAACTTGAAATTAACTTTAGATTTGTGAATAGAAAAGTGATTGGTTATTTGTTTTAAGGATTGTTTGCGATTTGCTTTGAAAACATTGGGTAATGAATGTCTTCATAAGCTTCCACAAGGGTTGCCAGCATATCAAGTTCATTGCCTTCTTTGGTTCCCTTTCCAGGTTGCACTTTCATTAATTCCCTGATTCTCAATAGGGCATTTTTATAGTGAAGTTCATTTTGAAGCCGCCGATGCAGGGTGCGTGCCTATCGGTAAGTAGGTTTTTCGCTCGCAACCCTTCTCTTTTTATTTCACTATCATTGTATTGTCCAAAGTAAAACAACTTTAAAATTCCTGTTTAAGATTAAAGATTCAGACCATGGAAATCACCCAATTAAGGTTAATTGGCCCATTTACCCAAATCATTCCCTTTTCTGGATTGCCTGAAAAAGGACCGATAAAGGATGAAACGCTTACCGTAATTGAAAACGGGGGAATCCTTGTCCAGGATGCCAAAATATTGGCCATTGGGGCTTTTGAAAAACTGGCAAAAGAATATCCTGAAGCAGCGTTTGAACAAATCGAACAACCCGCTGTTCTTCTCCCCGGTTTTATTGATTGCCATACCCATATATGTTTTGCGGGTAGCCGCTCGCAGGATTACGATCTGAAGCTCCAGGGTAAAACCTACCTCGACATCGCAAAGCAGGGCGGTGGTATCCGGCGTACGGTTGGCTATACCCGGCAAGCCACGGAAGATGCACTGGTAAAGGGTTTGGTAGAAAGAGCCGAACGCCATTGTAAGGAGGGGGTAACAACCATTGAGGTAAAAAGCGGCTATGGATTGTCGGTTTCCGATGAGCTGAAAATGCTTCGCGCCATCCAATCAGCGGGAAAGGAAAGCCGGGCTGATCTTGTACCCACCTGCCTCGCAGCGCATACCATTCCGCTTGAATTTGAAGGGCGGAGTGGAGATTACCTTAGTCTTATCATGCACGAATTGCTGCCTGTTGTAAGGGCCGAAAGGCTTGCCAACCGGGTGGACATATTTATTGAAGACACAGCGTTTTCCATGGGAGAGGCCAGGGGGTATTTATCCTATGCAAAGGAGATGGGTTTTGCGATCACGGTTCACGCCGACCAGTTTACACCCGGTGGGGCAAAATTGGCTGCGGAACTTGGTGCGCTTTCTGCCGACCACCTTGAAGCCTCGGAATATGAAGACATCCTGGCGCTGGCCCAAAGTGAAACCGTTGCGGTGGTTTTACCGGGCGCTTCGCTTGGACTTGGTATTCCTTTTGCCCCCGCCCGAAAATTACTCGATGCGGGATGCTGCCTTGCCATAGCAAGCGACTGGAACCCCGGCTCTGCGCCCATGGGCGACCTGCTGTTGCAGGCAAGCTTACTTAGTGTGTATGAAAAGCTCTCCTTTGCCGAAACCATAGCCGGGTTTACATTTCGTGCGGCAAAGGCATTGGGTCTTACTGACCGCGGCACGCTTTCAACCGGGCAACTGGCGCACATGGCGGCTTTCCCCACCCACGATTACCGCGAAATACTCTACCACCAGGGAAAAATGAAACCTTTCAGGGTGTGGGCATAAGGTTTTGCAGTTTCCTTTTTACATACATTTATGCCTTAATATTTTTCCTGCTATGGCCTTTTATCGCAATACAACTCCCCAAACCTGGAGCGGCCGGGTTGATGGAGCCGATGCCGATCTGTTGAGATGGCATCAGATCGTACAAATTTGTGAGCCCGAAAATCTTCCTCCCATTGCCAAAGGCATGCAGGGCGTGGCTTTTATGGGTTTTTGCAGCGATGAAGGAGTTAGGAGGAACGGCGGTAGAACCGGTTCAGCATCTGCCCCGGAAATCATCAGGAAGTCCTGTTCTAATTTTCCGTTGGTGGCAGCTCATATCATACTTGCCGATGCAGGCGATGTGGTTTGCGATGAGCAGGACCTGGAAGCGGCGCAGGAAATGATGGCCGAAAAAATAAAGGCTGTTCAAAAGGCCGGGTACCTGCCCATTATTTTGGGTGGCGGCCACGAAACTGCTTTTTGCGGGTACAAAGCGCTTGGGCAATTGCCCAAAAAATCAGAATTGGGGATCATTAACTTCGATGCCCATTTCGATTTGCGGGCGGTGAACCCTTCCGTTGGCGCTACCTCCGGCACCTGGGCCTGGCAAATCATTGAAGATTGCCGTAAAAAGAAAATCCCCTTGCATTACCTGGTGCTTGGAGCGCAGCAATACTCCAATACCCGCCGTTTGTTTGAACTTGCCGGTGAATTGGGGGCTCCCTATTTTTTAGCGGAAGAATTTACCAATGATCAGTTGCATAAAATGCTGAATACCATCAACGGGATCCTGGCCAATTCAAACAACCTGTTACTAACGATTGATATGGATGTTTTTGGCGCTCCCTTTGCCCCGGGCGTAAGCGCTTCATCGTACAATGGGATAGCCCCAAATGCCATGTTCAAAAGGCTGTTGCGGCATATTGTGCTTAGCGGAAAGGTAAGTTCAGTAGATATCAGCGAGGTGAACCCCGACTTTGATATTGATAACCGGACGGCAAGACTTGCCTCCGCCTTTATTTTCGATATAGTTCAGGCCGCCGATATCAATGCGGAGTATCCGGGATAGCCGGGAAAAAGGGTAGCAGGGCCGCTTTCATACTTTCGGGCAGCATGCTTCTTTTCATGGTTGCCATTTCCATAAAATACAGGGTTACTGCCCCGGTGGTGCACAATTCACCTGCTTCGTTATGTATTTCGCCATGAAAAACAATTTTATGGTGGATGGGCATTTCCTTTAGCGAAACCGTTACCCTGATCAGGTCATCATATTTAACCGGGCGCAGAAAACGGCAATGCAAATCAACCACGGGCAGCATAATGCCCATGGCTTCGATTGATTTATAAGAGAAACCAAGGTTGCGGATAGATTCAGTCCGGGCAATCTCGAAAAACTGGGCATAATGGCCATGATATACAATGCCCATCTGGTCGGTGAGCGCGTAATGGATCCGTATTTCTGTTGTATGCGAATACACAATTAAAAAGGTTTTATTTTTTTTGCTACCATAATCATCCTGGGCACTTTTCTTACATGGTAGGGTCCTAAATTATAATCGCCAAAAACCTCGCGGATCTGCATGCCCTGGTAGGCAAGCATATCGGTAAAATCACCCAACGAAAATTTGGCAACTCTTTCAGTATAAATATGCGGTTCTTCAAAGCTGTCGTGCTCCACCTCTATTTTCTTGTAAAAATGGGTTTCATCCATCCACTTGGTAATGTGGAAGTTATAGTCTTCAAGCTCAATATCGTTTTCATGAACTAAGTGGTCTTCGGCATAATGCACATTCAGGTAATCAATTACAAGTGTGCCGTTTAAATGGATAGATTGGGCAATGGTGCGGATGGCGGAATCATGCTCGCGCCGGGTACGGAAATACCCAAAACTGGTAAACAGGTTAAAGGCATAATCGAAATAATTGATGCGGAAAGGCTGGCGCATATCGTGCTCATAAAACTCAAGGTTCGGGTTTTCCAGCAATTTAGCTTCCCGGATGGATTCGGGCGAAAGATCGATTCCGGTTACATTGTACCCCAGGTTTGAAAGTAAAAGGCTATGCCGTCCTTTGCCACAAGCTACATCGAGCATGGTGCTATGCGAAGTAGGGTTCAGGTGCCTGATTATCCTGCTAATAAAATCACCGGCCTCCTTTTCATCCCTTTGAAAATAAAGTTTATGATAATAAGGGGTGTCGAACCACTTTTCAAACCATTCCATGTGTGCAACCATAAATATTCTGCAAACCTAATCCATACAGTTTAGTTGTAATGGAGAAAGTGACAATGATTTCACCAGTTAAATGTGGAAAACAGTATTGGGTTGTGGCAAAACTTATTTCACAACAACCCTTCAGGCGGAAAGAATTAAATGTCCTTTTAGGAAAAACCCTATTTTGCCAACTTATTTTTTGTGCGAAAGGATAGTGTCCTTCCGCTTTCCTAAAAAAGATTGACCAAAACAT
Source organism: uncultured Chitinophagaceae bacterium (assembly GCA_964444195.1). Classification (GTDB taxonomy): domain Bacteria; phylum Bacteroidota; class Bacteroidia; order Chitinophagales; family Chitinophagaceae; genus Phnomibacter. The sequence goes on along the minus strand of CAYUGH010000008.1, from coordinate 5,225 downwards.
GTCACTGTTCAGAAAAAAGAATATTTCGGGTATGGGCGGCGAGGCCGGTCATGATGAGGAAGGTCATAGGCTTGAAAGGGTCTTGTCGGTAAAGGACCTTACTTTTTTGGGGATTGCCGCAGTGGTGGGCGCCGGTATTTTTTCTACCATCGGATCGGCCGCAGCGCATGGCGGACCCGGGATATCATTACTTTTTATTATTACAGCCATTACCTGTGGTTTTAGCGCGTTGTGCTATGCGGAGTTTGCCAGCAGGGTTCCCATTAGCGGGAGCGCCTATACATACGCGTATGTAAGCTTTGGTGAATTGATCGCCTGGATTATAGGCTGGGCGCTGATCTTAGAATATGCTATCGGTAATATTGTGGTGGCCATCAGTTGGAGCAGCTACCTCAACAACCTGTTGCATGGGTTGGGTATTAACCTGCCATACTGGATGACCACAAACAGCGAAGATGCCCTGAAAGCCCTTGCCAACGCAAAGGACTTGATTGCAAAGGGCGGAACCGGGGACATTTCACATGCCAATGAAGTAATTGCCGGCTATGCAAGCGCCCCGGCATTAAATGGCAAAGCATTATTTCTGAATATTCCTGCATTTGTGATTGTTGGGCTGATCACCGCCCTCGCTTATATTGGTATTAAGGAAAGCAAGAAGAGTGCCAACCTGATGGTTATTTTTAAAGTAGCCGTTATCATCCTGGTGATTATAGTAGGTTTTTTTTATGTACAACCTGAAAACTGGTCACCATTTTTGCCGAATGGTTTCACCGGTGTTTTGGCGGGGGTGAGCGCTGTGTTTTATGCCTACATTGGGTTTGATGCCATCAGTACAACGGCGGAGGAATGTAAAAACCCGCAACGCGACCTGCCAAGGGGCATGATCTATGCCCTGTTAATTTGTACGGTTCTGTATATTTTAATTTCCCTGGTACTGACCGGTATGGTTAACTACACCCAACTGGATGTGCCTGATCCATTAGCTTATGTGTTCGACAGTATCGGGCTCAATTGGATCGGGTATATTATTTCCATCAGCGCGGTGATTGCTACCACCAGTGTATTACTGGTATTCCAGTTGGGGCAACCACGCATCTGGATGAGCATGAGCCGTGATGGATTGTTGCCAAAAGCGTTCGGAAAGGTTCACAAGAAGTATCATACACCTGCATTTGCAACCATCGTATCCGGGGTTTTTGTGGCCGTTCCTACCTTGTTTTTGCCAGGCAGTTTAGTAACGGATTTAACCAGCATCGGCACCCTGTTTGCCTTTGTATTGGTTTGTGCCGGGGTGCTTACCCTGCCAAGGATCAAGGCCGAAACCGGGAAGTTCAGCCTGCCTTATATCAACGGGCAATTCATTATTCCCGGGTTGGTGGCATTGTTTTTGTACCTGGGAGGTTCGCGCATAGCCGAAGCCTTTTCCAACCTTGGCAAGGAAAGCTACCAGGAAGTGTTATTCCTTGTTTTCGTTGCCATAGCCATTGTTACGGCAATATTTTCTTTTATTAAAAAGTATTCGTCCATTCCTGTACTAGGGGCGTTGAGTTGCTTGTACCTGATGATAGAAATTCCACCGGTTAGCTGGTTTTGGTTTTTTGTTTGGATGGGTACGGGGTTGCTGGTTTACTTTTTGTACGGTTATCGTAAATCTAAGCTTGCCGCCTGACAGGGTAATCCTGGTACGGATTTTGTTCCTTTGTAAATATGAAATTTGAAAAAGGTGATGTTGTGGTGGTAAAGCACAGCAACGAGGATGGGGTGGTAGAAGAAATTTTGGGTACCGATATGGTGCTGGTGAATGTAAGGGGCGTAAAATTTCCCGCTTACACCGATCAGCTCGATTATCCTTACTATAAAATGTTTAAGAAGGAAAAGCCTGCCGGGCCGCCCAAACTTCCCAAAAAATACATTGAGGACGTAAAACGCGAAAAAGCTACCCCCAAATACAAGGTAAAGGAAGGGGTCTGGGTTTTATTGTTCCCGGTTTTCAGCAAAGATGTGTTTGACGACGATGTGGTGGAAGGGTTCAAAATTTTCCTGGTAAACCAAACCGATGATGGATTGGTGTTTCGGTTCAACCTAAGATTTAAGGGTGTAAATGATACCGAACTGAATAGCGAAGTGGTTGCCCTTGGCGATTTTTACCTGATGGATATTCCTTTTGAGCACCTGAACGACGGACCATCCTTTGATTTTGAGTTCAGCCTGATGTCGCACGATAAAAAGCGGGTTGAATACTTTGAAGCCTCCTTTAAACCCAAGGGCAAACAACTTTTCAAACGGATTGAAGAGTTGAAGCTGCAGGGTGAAGCCTATCTTGATTTTCTTTTGTTTGAAGAGTATCCCCAAAAGAAGATCGAAACACCGCCGCCCGCACCGGAGGTTAATCCATTGGGTAAATTGCATGCTGCCGGTTTTAAAATAAAACCCGGCAAAGCGGTAAAAGAAGACCTTCCTCCTCCATCTGTCATCGACCTGCATATTGAAAAGCTGGTGGAAGATTATAATGGCATGTCGCCTGCAGAAATGCTTGATATTCAGCTTCGGGAATTTGAAAAATGGATGGACAGGGCGAAAAGAAATTACCTGAAGCAGGCCTGGGTAATACATGGGGTAGGCAAGGGCCGCCTTCGCGACGAGGTTCATGAAATTTTGAGGTTAAGGGATGGTATCAAAAGCTTCAGCCAGCATTACCATCCCTGGTATGGTAACGGCGCCACCGAAGTGTTTTTTGATAATGATTAGCCGTCATTCCGAACCCGGCCCAATTCTTCCAGTCATTCCGAACCCGACCTAAGAAGGGTGAGGAATCCCGGCTATGAAATACATAGGGGTGAGGAATCCCGGATTTGGAAAACCCCGACCAAAGGAAGAGCGAGGAATCCCGGCTTAGCCCCGTTATTGAGTTGGATACATTATTGAAGAGATATTCCCTCAATATTCTTGTTGGATTGATAGCCGCTTACATAACCACTTTAAAATTCCTAAGGGTAAAATAGGTTATCCCATTTCGGGAACTTTTCTTAGCTTTGACAAAACTTCAAAAGTTGAGGATTATTGCTAAGAAGATTTTGAGAGATTTTTGGGAGGTACATCCGGATAGTGAACAACAATTAAAAGCATGGTATCAGGAAACCTCAAAAGCAGAATGGACAAACCCGACTAAAATTAAAATTGAATATCCAGGCGCAAGCTTTTTAGCTGACAATCGGGTCGTTTTTAATATTAAGGGTAATCATTACAGATTAATAGTGAAAATCAACTATGACTATCAAATGATTTGGATTCGGTTTATTGGAACACATGCCGAATATGATAAAATAAATGCTAAAATAATTTAAAGTGAACATTAAGCCAATCAGAACGAAAAAAGATTATGAACAAGCGCTTGCCAGGCTTGAAATAATTTTTGATGCAAAAAAGGGAACGGAAGAAGGCGACGAATTGGAAATATTGGGAATGCTGGTTGAAAACTATGAAAATGAAAAGTTTCCAATTGGCTTTCCTGATCCGGTGGAGGCAATTAAATTTAGAATGGAACAACTTGGTTATAATCAAACTGATCTGGCAAATGTGGTTGGCTTAAAAAGCCGGGCCAGCGAAATTTTAAATCGAAAGAGAAAACTTTCTCTTGCAATGATCAGACAACTACACGACAGATTGAATATTCCGACGGAGGTTTTAATTCAAGCTTACTAAAACAAGAACTTCTCCCTCAAATGACAAAACGCAATTTCAAAACAACGTTGCTGATATCAGCAACAACAATCTTTTTACTCCATTCGCAGTGAAATTTGAAGTAGTTGACAATTCCATACCAACAACGGGACAAAAGCCACAAGAATAAATCAACCCCATGCTTGCTTACAGCAAAAGGGGATAGGGCTACAAGAGTATTGCCAAATAGTGGGGCTGGAGGTTTGGGCATTCAGCAGCATAATTGATAAGTAAAAAATAAGACTATGGCAAAAAGCAAATTAATACGGATGGACAATGTCGGCATTGTGGTAGAATCCCTCGACGAGGCCATTGCTTTTTTCGCCGAGCTTGGCTTAATACTTGAAGGACGGGCTACCATAGAAGGGGAATGGGCCGGGCGTGTCACCGGGCTGGGAAACCAGCATGTTGAGATTGCAATGATGGTTACCCCCGATGGCCACAGCCGGCTCGAAATATCACGATTTCTAACGCCGACCGTTATAGCCGACCACCGCAACGCCCCGGTAAACGCGCTTGGCTATTTACGCGTTATGTTCACTGTGGAAAACATTGATGAGACGCTTGCCAGGCTCCAAAAAATGGGTGCGCAGCTCGTAGGAGAAGTGATTAAGTATGAGGAATTGTACCGGCTTTGTTATATACGCGGTCCTGAAGGGCTTCTTATCGGGCTGGCGGAACAACTCACTAAAAATAGAAATCCTTTATAAAAACCCCGACTGAATAATTATGGTCAATTTCCCTTTCATTTAAATGTTTTAGTGCTAACAGCAGGTAATAAAATTTGGGGAAGTGAAGAGTTGAGCCAAAATTCAGTGAAAGCGATGGTTATAAAGACCCTCAATATTTGCATAGCTTCAAACGATGTAAATAACCAATACTTTGTATTTTTGATTTATGAGCAACATTAGACTTTTTGAGAGTAAACAAGTTCGTTCTGAGTGGAATGAGAAGGAGCAGAAATGGTACTTCTCTGTACAGGATGTTGTTGAAATATTGACTGATAGTTCAGATGTGAAGCAATATATAAAAAAGATGCTTAGCAGGGATGAACAGCTTAAAAGCAACTGGGGTACAATTTGTACCCTGGTTGAAATGGAAGCCGCTGACGGTAAAAGACGCAAGGTACAGGCAGCGGACACGAAGGGCTTTTAAGAATTATACAGTCTATCCCTTCTCCGAAAGCGGAACCATTCAAATTGTGGTTAGCACAAGTAGGCTCTGATAGGTTAGATGAGATTGAAAACCCCGAACTGGCGACACAACGCACAAGAGAATTATACAAACTTAAAGGTTATCCTGATGACTGGATTGAGAAGCGAATGCGTAGCATTGCTATTCGTGAAGAGCTAACCGATGAATGGAAAAACAGAGGAGTAAAAGAGCAAAAGGAGTATGCGATTCTGACTGCAGAGATTTCAAAAGCAACTTTTGGTTTGACACCTTCTCAATACAAAAAAGTTAAAGGATTAAAAAGTCAAAACCTGCGTGACCATATGAACGAC
>CAYUGH010000007.1:99237-104393 GCA_964444195.1 uncultured Chitinophagaceae bacterium | reverse complement strand
GGAATGACGTGAGGAATCCGTGTTTTCCGTACAATCCGTGTCATACACAAATCCCAAATATTAAGTTTCAAATAACAATCCTTCCCTAAAAATTCGGCTCCAGTGTATGCCGGGTATAAAAATCAAGGATATAGCTGACAACTTCATCGGGTTTGTCTAAAATCACAAACAGGTCGAGGTCCTCCTGCCTGATATTGCTTTCTTTTTCCATCATAACGATCTTAACCCAATCAATAAGCCCCGACCAAAATGCCGAGCCTACCAATACCAACGGTATCCGGGCTACTTTTTGCGTTTGCACCAGCGTGATGGTTTCAAAAAACTCGTCCATGGTGCCAAAGCCGCCGGGCATCATTATAAAACCCTGGGCATATTTTACAAACATTACTTTTCGTACAAAAAAGTAATCAAAGTTCAGGGTTTTATCCCTGTCTATATAGGGGTTATTGTGCTGTTCAAAAGGCAGGCCAATATTCAGCCCTACCGATTTTCCACCTGCAAGCGAAGCGCCTTTGTTGGCCGCTTCCATAATGCCGGGTCCGCCGCCACTGATCACGCCAAAGCCTTCCTGCGCAAGCTGCCGTGCAATTTCAACAGTCAATTCATAATAGGGGTTGTCGGGTTTGGTGCGCGCGCTGCCGAATATGCTGATACAGGGCCCTATGCGTGCAAGCGCTTCGAACCCATCCACAAATTCGGCCATGATCTTAAAGATCTGCCAACTGCTGTGGGCCTGGCTTTCGGCCCATCGTTTTTGTTTGTGCAGGCTACCTATATCAGGCATGGAAATAGTTTATTTTGAAATTAAAAATGGAATTCACTCATGAAGAACCACCGCTCCGCATATACCAAAATTAAGCAGCCTTGCTCATTATTGCACAGGTTCCAAAGCTTCTCCTTTTCCGCGTGAACTGATCAGCCATAAACCGCCAAAAGTGAGCAACCCATTGATGATCAGCAGTTCCAACCCGATCTCAAAACCAGGAAAAAGAGTGGCCTGAAATTTATCGAGGATAAAGCAAATTACCGGCGCTGCAAGGCATATCCATAGCACCAAATGGTCTTTTACTGCGCGTTTGGTAAGGATGCCAAAGGAAAACAGCCCAAGCAGCGGCCCGTAGGTATAGCCGGCCACTTTCAGGATAACGGTGATCATATTGGGGTTATTCACCCATTTAAAAATCATCACAAAAATCAGGAAAATGAAAGCGAAGATGAGATGCACCTTCTTGCGGATCGACTTTTTCTGATCTTCGGTATAAGTGGTGTTGCGTTTAATGCCTAGAATATCAATACAAAAGGACGAGGTGAGCGCGGTAATAGCCCCATCTGCGCTTGGGAACAGCGCGCTGATGAGCGCTATAATAAAAATTACGCTGAAGGCCTGCGGCATGTATTGCAGCGCAAGCGTGGGAAACAATTTGTCGTTGGTAACATCCTTGCCATCCAGCACCAGTTTGCCGGCAGCATCCCAGGTAGCGCCCAGGTTAAATGCGTACAGGTGCATAATACCACCCAAAAAGATGAACAGGAAGATCACCACCAGCATAATGAAGCCCAGCGTAAGCACATTTTTGCGCGAGTCTTTCAGGGTTTTTACGCTGATGTTTTTTTGCATCATTTCCTGGTCCATGCCGGTCATAGTAATGGTTACAAATGCCCCTGCCAGTATTTGTTTTACAAAAAATAATTTGCTTGCCGGGTCGGTAAAAAATATTTGCGAATAGGGTTTGCCTTGCGGGTTCATGGTATCGCCCAGTTGTTGCATGGCTTCACCAATCCCAATGCCCATCTGGCTTAAAATATACCAGGTGCAAAGTATAAGCCCGAGCAGCATGCAGGAGGTTTGCAGCATATCGGTATATACAATGGTTTTTACACCGCCCTCATACGTGTACACTAATATCATGATGAGCAGTATGAGCGTGGTTAGCCAAAAAGGGACCCCAAAACTGGAGAGAATGGTTATCTGCAAAATGTTTACTACCAGGTAAAGCCTTGCCGTGGCGCCAAGTGTGCGGCTCAGTATGAAAAATCCCGCACCGGTTTTGTACGACCTGAAGCCAAGCCTTGTACTGAGGTAATTGTAAATACTCGTAAGGTTGAGCCGGTAGTATAGCGGAAGCAATACATATGCAATCACAATATAGCCAATCAGGTACCCGATGGTTATCTGGAAATAGGCAAACGACTCCTTGGCTACACCACCCGGCACACTCACAAAAGTTACACCGCTCAGCGAGGTGCCGATCATGCCGAAAGCTACCAGCATCCAGTTGCTGCTACGGTTACCAATAAAAAAAGTGTCGTTGTTGCTTCCGCGGCTGGTGTACCAGGCTACCCCAAGCAATATGGCAAAATAGGCAAAAACAAAAATCAGCAGAACGGTTGCATTCATAATAGCAGGCAGATTTTATAGTAAATAGTGGGGTAAAAGAAAGCAAAAACCCGCAAACATTTTTAGAAAAACCTGCAAATGTTTTAAATAGAAGATCGACAATTTATATTGGGGTAATGATTTTGTGCTTCATTTGTAAAAAGTATATAAGCATATATGAAATCCCCACGAACTGACGTACACTCAGCACAAATGATCATTGGGGATTCCATGTGACAAATAAAAACCAGCCCCGCACGTGCGGGGCGCACTAAAAAATGAACACATGAAAAGCCTGGCCGTATTCTGTGGTTCGAAAATGGGAATGAATGAGCTGTATGGGGTTCATGCCGCGATGGTTGGTAAAAGAATAGGGGAGGGTGGGTACCGGTTGGTGTACGGTGGGGGCAACAAGGGTTTGATGGGTACGGTGGCGGATGCGGCTCTTTCAAAAGGTGGTACGGTTGTTGGGGTAATCCCCGAAAAACTGCGCAGTTGGGAACATGCCCACCAGGGTTTAACCGAGCTGATTGTGGTGGACGACATGCACACCCGCAAGCGAAAGATGTACGAAATGTGCGATGCGGCCATCATCCTCCCGGGTGGATTTGGTACGATGGATGAATTGTTTGAAATGCTCACCTGGAACCAGTTGGCCATACACGACAAACCGATCTTTATACTGAACACTGCGGGGTACTATTCGGATCTTTTCCAGATGATGCAGGTGATGCACATGAAAGGATTTTTATATGATCCGCTTGAAAAGCGGGTAAAAATCTTTGATGTGCCCGGCAACCTGATGGATTACATTCATGCGCATTAAAAGGAGAAGCCCATGCCTACAAAGGCGTTGTTGCCATAAGGGGAGCGCGGGTCCTGCGCCAGGTCGTATTGTATAGAGAGCATGAGACCACCCCTGCCACCTCTGCCGCCTACCACTATGCCTGCGCCAACCAACAGGGTGGGCACCCATTTTTCGTCAAGCTTCGAATCTTCCATCGCACTGCTGTTGTAATCAATTTTGCCCCAGCTATAGTTTATTTCAGGCTGCACCATGGCAAACAGGAAATTGGTAGGGTACAACCGCCCGAACAGGTTTAGCCCGGCATAACCGTAACTTTCCTTGTACAGTTCATTGCCATTTATATCCTTGTATTTATAGCTGGAATTAATATAGTTGATACCTGCCCCTGCGGTAAACATATTGCTGAACATATAGCCCACCTGGGGAGAAACATTTATAAAAGTGTAATCGCCAAAACTCGCCCCCAGGTTGCCCCCAAAAACCAGCCGCCGGGGGTCAAATTTTTTCTTTTCACTTTGGGTTGAATCTTCCTCTATTACATGCGGCGTGGGAGGTGGTGGAGGTGTAACCTGGCCAATGGAAATGGTACAAATGGTTGAGCATACAAGTGAAAACAGGAGAACGCGCATATAGGTATTTATTTTTCCAAAGATAATGGCATACTGCCAATTCATGCCATAACGCATCTTTGCAGGTATGAATTTGGTGAACGACCCGAAAAATATTGCTATTGACGAATTTACCTATGATTTGCCTGATGAACGGGTGGCCAGGTTTCCGCTTGCCGAAAGGGACGGATCGAAATTGCTCGTGTACCAAAATGGCAATATTTCCGAAACAATCTATAAAAAATTGCCCGGGCAACTGCCTCAAAATACCCTGCTGGTATTTAATAATAGCCGGGTGGTGGAGGCACGGTTAATTTTTACAAAACCAAGCGGCGGGCAGATTGAAATTTTTGCGCTTGAGCCCCATGAGCAATACGCCGATATCGCCACCGCTATGAATGAAACAGGCGGCATTTTGTATAAATGCCTGATTGGCGGCGCTTCCAAATGGAAGCATGGCATGGTGATGGAGAAAAAAATGCCGTACCTGGAGGAATCGTTAACACTGACTGCATCCATTGCAGAAAGAAGGGCTGATTGCTTTGTGGTTCAATTTAACTGGGACCCAGGTAGCCTGACATTTGCAGCGGTATTGCACGAGGCAGGAAAGATTCCCATTCCGCCCTACCTGCACCGGGAAGCAGAGGAGCAGGATGAGGTGAGGTACCAAACCATTTATGCCAAAACCGATGGCAGCGTGGCGGCTCCTACCGCCGGGCTTCATTTTACACCTGAATTGCTGGACCGGCTCAGCCAAAAAGGGGTGTGTACTGCTTTTACCACTTTGCATGTAGGCGCCGGCACCTTTATGCCGGTAAAAACCGCGACCATGCAGGGGCATGATATGCATGCTGAATTCATAGAAGCTGACGAAGAAATATTGGATGCCTTATCAGGTTCTGAAACAGTGATTCCCGTAGGTACAACCGCCATGCGCACGCTGGAAAGCCTGTATTGGATGGGGTTGAAAATCATTCAGCAGCCCAACATATCAGTTACAGATTTGGAAATGAATCAATGGGAAGTGTATGAGCATTTGGAGCGGTTCAGGGTACCCAAAGAGGAAGCGATTTCGGCGCTTAAGCATTGGATGAACCAAGCCGGGCGGCGGCAGTTGATTGTGCGAACGAGGATATTGATTGCGCCCGGCTACCGGTTTGGTATATGCAATGGGTTGGTTACCAATTTTCATCAGCCCAAAAGCACTTTGTTATTATTGGTAGCGGCGCTGGTAGGCGATGACTGGAAAAGAATTTACCGCTATGCGCTTGACAATGATTTCAGGTTTTTGAGCTATGGCGATGGGAGTTTGTTGATACCATAAAGGGTGAAATTCCAAATCTCAAATTCCAAATCTCAAATC
>CAYUGH010000007.1:46581-99137 GCA_964444195.1 uncultured Chitinophagaceae bacterium | reverse complement strand
TTTGTTGATACCATAAAGGGTGAAATTCCAAATCTCAAATTCCAAATCTCAAATCTCAAATCTCAAATTCCAAATCTCAAATCTCAAATTCCAAATCGTAACCCGTAAATCTCAAATCGTAAATTAAAATCATCCCACAACCGGCACTTCAATGGTAAACGCCGAGCCCTTGCCCAACGTGCTGTCCACTTTTATTTTGCCCTTATGCGCATCAATAATGGTTTTTACATAGCTCATGCCAAGCCCGAAGCCTTTTACGTTGTGAATGTTTCCCGTATGGGCCCGGAAGAATCTCTCGAAGATTCTTTTCACCGATTCGCGCGACATGCCGATCCCCTTGTCTTCTACCTTAATGGAAATTCCTTTGTGTGTGTTGGCGGTGGTTATGGTTATTTCAGGAACTTCTTTTGAGTATTTAATCGCATTATCAATCAGGTTACTAACCATATTGGTGAAATGCTGCTCATCGGCCAATATCAGGTCGTTGGTTGCTGTCAGGTACAGGTGAACCTGCCCGTTTCGTTCCTTAAGTACCAACTCATAATTGCCCAGCGCATTTTCAACAATCCTGTTGGCATGCAGTTCCGTTTTATCGAGGCTTATTTCCTGCTTATCAAGCGCGGCTGCCTGCAAAATGGTTTCCACATGCTTGTTCATGCGCTTGTTCTCATCCTTTATAATGCTCCTGAAATAATTAAGCTTTTCAGGGTCTTTTAAAACTTTTTCGTTGTTAAGCGCATCTACCGCCAGCGAAATGGTAGCCAGCGGGGTTTTAAACTCGTGCGTCATGTTGTTGATGAAATCGCCCTTTATCTCGCTCAGTTTCCTTTGATTGATCATAGTGCCAACCGTCAGGAAAAAAACAAACATGATGAAGAGGGTGAAAATAATGGCGCCTGATAGTTCCCAGTACGATTGGCGGAAAACCAGTTTCTTATATTCGGGTACCACCACGTAAATATATTCTGTAGGAAGCAACCCCTCGCTCCAGCTTCCTGATTGTTGCATTACGGGAATAAACAGGGTTTTATTACGAACGGTATCGGAGTATGCTTCGAGAAAATGAGGGGTTTGCATTTCGATAGTGCCGACCACTTCGCTGGTGGTAATGGCAAACTCAAATGGGGTAGGGGGAACCTTATTGTGCTTAAAAGCTTCGGCCAGCTTTTCGGCAATTTCAAATTGGGTGTAGCGGTCCTTTATCATGGAAGGAAATTCGCTGAGGAGCGAAAGCGGCGACCGGCGGCGCAGGCTCGAAAGACCGATCTTGCTTTGGGGCTGAGCCAGTTCTTCGGCTACAAAGGCAACCCCCCTCACCAGCTTATCCGATAATTGTTCCTCTTTTACCAGCATCAGGTTTTTCAGGTGGGTGTATTGCAGGTAAATAATGCCCAGTAAGGAAATTGAGATCAGTACAAAAATGACGGGAAAAATTTTCTTCATGGATAACATACCGGTATAGCCTGATATAACTGACAAATGTAGGCAGGCGAGGGCTCATTTTTATGGATAGCCCTTTATTTAACGATAGCTTTCCATTTTTTCTAATTCAACCATTGGATGAGCTAAAAAAAATTTGAATTTTCAAATATATTCCTACCTTAACTCTATGAATGACCCGGTTTCAGGCAGTTTGCTTATTTCTGATCCTTTCCTGAGAGATCCGCATTTTATGCGGACTGTTGTTTTTTTATGCGAACATTCGGACCAGGGGAGCTTTGGTTTTGTACTGAACCGGCCCTATGAGCAAACATTGGATGAATTTGTGCCCGAGCTGGAAGGATTTATGATCCCGGTATTTTATGGGGGCCCTGTGCAACCCGATACCCTGCATTTTCTGCATTGTTTGCCTGCGCTTATTCCGGGTGGGCAAAAAGTGGTAAGCGGGGTTTACTGGGGCGGCGATTTCAACAAAGTGATTGAGCTTATTCAAAGCCACGGGCTGGGGCAGGATAAAATCAAATTTTTCCTTGGCTACAGCGGCTGGAGCGAAGGCCAGTTGGCCGGTGAGATCACTGAAAAAAGCTGGCTGACTTCGGAGGGTAGTTCGGGCATTGTATTCCATCCCGATGCCGCGCAGGTTTGGCCTGATGCTATCCGCGAAATGGACGACAAATTCCATCCCATTATAAATTACCCGATTGATCCGCAATTGAATTGAAAGAGTTAAAGGGTTTTTATGCAGGTCATAAAAAAAGGACCGGATTTTGTAACCCGGTCCTTTTTTTATATTTTAAAAAGAATGCTTTAAGCTTCTTTTGCCCCTTCGGCCAAAACGGTGATCTTATTTCCGAAAACCTCGGCAAATCCACCCGTGATGGTAAATTGCTGGGTTTGGGTTTTATCAATCAGCACTTTTACCGTACCGCTTCCTAATGCGCTAACAATAGGGGCGTGCTTTTCAAGTACCTCAAACTTACCCCCAATGCCGGGCAACTGAACACCATATACATCAGAGCTGAAAAGCTTTTTTTCGGGTGTTAATATTTCTAAATTCATAGTAATTAGTCTTTGGTAGATGGTAATTGGTACCCTACTACATTAAAAAATTATCTGCTAATACTATCATAGAGTTTATTGAGCATTTTTTGAATAGGGGTAATTCCTTCTTCAAAAGATTTCAATTCCTCTGCCGATATATAATTCAATTTGTTTGCAATTATCATTTGGGTTTCCAATTCAAAACTTGAACCCATTGAAATTGAAATAAATCTTTGAAAATCCGGTCCCGAGGTTCTGCCACAACCCTCAGCAATATTGGAAGGAATTGAAACGGCTGCCCTTTGAACCTGTGATTTTAAACCAAATTTTTCAGCATCAGGGAAACTGTTACTAAGCCTGTAAGTTTCAGTAGCAAGATCAACTGAATGTTTCCAAACATTCAATTCTTTAAAGTTATTAATTTTCATTTAAAGTAGTTTCCGTAAAAATACTTATATTTTGCAACTACCAATTTTCCAATTACTAACTACTAACTACTAACTACTACCTGCCAGCTACTATCCCTGCGCCTGTTCCATCATCTTCTTTCCTTTCTCAATGGCATCTTCCAGTGTACCAACCAGGTTAAAGGCTGCTTCGGGATATTCATCCACTTCTCCATCCATAATGGCGTTGAACCCGCGGATGGTATCTTCGATGCTTACAAATACACCTTTCAAACCGGTAAACTGCTCGGCTACGTGGAAAGGCTGGCTGAGGAAACGCTGAACCCTGCGGGCGCGGCTTACCACCAGCTTATCTTCATCGCTCAGTTCATCCAAACCAAGGATGGCAATGATATCCTGGAGTTCCTTATAACGTTGAAGCGTCAATTTTACCCTGTTGGCGGTATTGTAGTGCGATTCACCAACAATGGCCGGGGTAAGGATACGGCTGGTGCTGTCAAGCGGATCCACAGCGGGGTAAATACCAAGGTCGGCAATTTTACGGCTCAATACGGTGGTCGCATCCAGGTGGGCAAATGTGGTAGCCGGGGCGGGGTCGGTCAGGTCATCTGCAGGCACGTAAACCGCCTGTACCGATGTGATGGAGCCGTTTTTGGTAGAAGTGATACGTTCCTGCATCAGTCCCATTTCGGTAGCCAGCGTGGGCTGGTATCCTACTGCGGAAGGCATACGTCCCAACAGCGCCGATACTTCGGAACCTGCCTGGGTAAAACGGAAGATATTATCAACAAAGAACAAAATGTCTTTTCCTTTTCCTTGTCCGTCGCCATCGCGGAAGTATTCTGCAATGGTCAAACCGCTGAGCGCCACGCGTGCACGCGCTCCGGGAGGTTCGTTCATCTGCCCGAATACAAAGGTTGCTTTGGATTCTTTCAGCCCTTCGAGGTTCACTTTGCTTAGGTCCCAGCCGCCCGATTCCATGCTATGCTTAAAATCGTCGCCATAGTTCATGATACCGGCTTCAATCATTTCACGGAGCAGGTCATTTCCCTCACGAGTACGCTCACCTACACCGGCAAATACCGAAAGACCACCATAGCCTTTCGCAATATTGTTGATTAGTTCCTGTATCAAAACGGTTTTACCCACACCGGCGCCGCCAAACAAACCGATTTTACCACCTTTTGCATAGGGCTCAATCAGGTCAATTACTTTAATGCCTGTAAACAGCACTTCCGAAGCGGTGCTCAGGTTTTCAAAGGCAGGCGGCCTTGCGTGAATGGGTCGTCCACCGGTTTTATCTACTGCGGGCAACCCGTCAATAGCATCGCCGGTTACGTTAAATAAGCGTCCGTTGATGGATTCGCCGACAGGCATGGCAATTGCCTTTCCGGTATCTGCCACTTCCATTCCCCTAACCAAACCTTCGGTACTGTCCATGGCAATGCAACGAACACTGTCCTCACCCAGGTGCTGCTGGGCTTCCAAAACGAGTATATCGCCATTCTGACGTTTTACTTCCAGGGCATTATAAATTTCAGGAAGCATTGAATCGCCTTCGAACTGAACATCGACAACGGCGCCGATAATCTGCTTAATCTTACCAACGTTGGACATATAATTGTGCTTATTTTATTTCAGCGTAATTTTTGAAATTGGGCGCAAAAGTAAGGAAGGTGGATGGAATATAGTATGGCATGCGATAATTTTTCACATAAAGGGTACTGATTATCAATCAGCGCAATGTGTAACAGGTGTTTAAAAATTCAGCGTTTAGCCATTATTAACTGGTTTTGTCCGTTAATTTCAGGGGATTCTTCTCTTTTTTCCATTTTTTTTGAATTTGGCCGAAATATTTGCATTTCCAAATAATTAACTGCACCTTCGTTTCTTATTGTAATTTGTTTTATCATGAATTTGTACATTGGAAACCTGAGCTGGAGCATTACTGATAATGAACTCCAGGACACTTTTGAGGCCTACGGTGAGGTCGCGTCTTGCAAAATTGTAAAAGACAAAATGACTAACCGCAGCAAAGGCTTTGCATTTGTGGAAATGCCTAACGATTCCGAAGCCAACGCGGCTATTTCGGCATTGAACGGTCAAGACCTGAAAGGTCGTGCTATTAGTGTAAACGAAGCACGTCCACGCGAAGAGCGTCCTCAAGGTGGTGGCGGCGGTTACCGCGGTGGCGGTGGCGGCGGCAAACGTGGTGGCGGCGGCTACGGTGGTGGCGGCGGCAACTACGGTGGCGGCGGCGGCTACGGCGGCGGACGCAACAGGTATTAAAACCTTGCATCATTCCGGCTCATCATATTTCGTTCTCGTCATTTGGTTACTCGGTTACACAGAATGCATTCAATCACGCCTATTGGCGTGATTTTTTTTGCCCTTTTTGCCATATTCCCTAAAGCCAGGTCAATTTGTGCCAAATGGTTTCAAGCGGCCCTTTTTGATGACGCGAAAGCCACCAAACACAGAAATAACGGGCCAGGAAAACCAACTGTTTGCAGATGGCATGCCCGCAATGTATAGGATTTGCGGGTACTGCAATTAATATTAGCTCCCAGCGTTTTCAATCGATTATCTTTCTATTTCCGTTAGCATCAGGGAGTTGTAATTTTGCCTAATTATCAATCTGTTCCACCGTAATTGAACCGTTTTCTCCGCATATCCCGCAATTTTTTACTTGTCATTGTTGCCTTTATTATGGCGATATGGTTGATGATTCAGTTACCCTGGGTGCAAAACCGGGTGGCTCAAATGGCTGCCGGCAGATTGGAAAAAATATTGGGAACCCGTGTGCAGGTGGATGGTTTTCAGTTGGGTATATTAAACCGGGTAAGCCTTACCGGGGTTCGTGTTTTCGACCCCAAAGGTGATACCTTGCTTTCGGCAGGCACGCTGAAGCTGGCTGTTACAGATTGGTTTCCCTGGCAGGATACCACCGAAATAAAATATCTCGGGCTTAGCGATGCACACCTGAAACTTCAGCGGTTTGATACTGTATGGAACGACCGGTTTCTTGAAAAGCTTTTTGCAGGAGGCGCCACGGATACAGCAAAGCGCAAACCCATTCAACTGAAGCTTGAAATGGTAGACATTAAAAACCTGCGCCTCGAACGGCTTGACTATTGGAGGGGGCGATTTTTATCGGGTGGCGTTAAAGAACTGTATGCAAAGGGACGGACTTTTGATTTGAACAATGGTTTGGTTGAACTGGATTACATAAAAATTGATGAACCCGAATACAGGGAAATAAAGAGAGGCGGGCGATGGCCTACGGCAGATTCGATGGCTTTTTGGCGAAGAATTGATAGTATTGATGCCTTGCCGCGCAAACCCAAATTGCCCGACCCCGATCCGTTTATTTTCACTGCCAAAAAGCTAGATATTACAGGGGGAATGCTGCAATTTTTCAACCGCCGCAAAAAGCCCTCCACCCCGGGCGAATTTGATGAACGCGATATCATTATTAATGCCATTGCCGGAAGGGTGATGAACCTGGAGGTAAAAGGCGATACCATCCGCGCCAATGCAAGGTTAAGCGCCAGTGAACGCAGCGGGTGCAGGATTGAATCGGTGACCACCCGGTTTACAATGCACTCCCAACTGATGGAATTTGCCGACCTCGACCTGGTAACAAACCGAAGCAGGGTTGGGCCCTATTATGCCATGCACTATGATGATATCATAGATATGGAATACTTTATTGACCGGGTGAATATTGAGGCTCACTTGCGCAATTCAAAAGTGAGCGTGGAGGATATTGCCATTTTTGCCCCCGACCTAAAGGGGATTGTGCAAAACGGCACTTTATCGGGCGATGCCTATGGCACGGTAAGTGATTTTGTGGTGAAAAATGTAGATCTGCGGACAGGGAAAAGCAGGATTGCAGGTGACTATGCCATGAAAGGGTTGATTGATATTGATAAAACAATCATTGACTTTACTACTGCCGGTTCAAGAATATATCTGCCTGATATTGAACCCTGGGCGGCAGAGTTGAAGGAATTGCAGGCTACGCCGGTCGCCAACATGGGTATCATAGGATTTGCAGGTACCTTCAGGGGAACCGCTTTTGATTTTTTTGTAAACGGCGCATTTAATACGGATGTGGGGAAAATTGATGCCGACCTGAAGCTAAAGCTTGAGGGTGAAGGCAAAGGATATACAAGCAATATTAAAAAGGCAAATCTTGATGGAGGAACCCTTTTGGGTGTGCCAAAATTGGGTAATATGGTTTTTTCGGGTCAGGTGTCGAGCAAGGGTTTTGGCGCAAAGGATCGGGTAAATATAAGCGGCAGGCTTGATGAAATTTCCTATGCCGGATATACCTATCACAACCTGGAGGCTGAGAGTGTTTTTGAAGACCTGCTGCTTACAGCAAATCTTGGCGTAGCCGATCCCAACCTGTTCGGAAATATTACCACCACCTTAAATTTCAGGGATAAAAAGCAGCGGTACAAGGCCGAAGGGAATATTTCACATTCCAATTTTTACAACCTGAAGCTATTTGGCGATACGCTGATTTTTAAAGGTGATTTTGATGTTGATTTTACAGGGACTAAAGTGGATGATTTTTTGGGATATGCGAGGTTTTTCAATGCCTCGGTAAGCAATGGAAACCATCCTTTAAGCTTCGATTCATTGCTGATAGAATCAACAGTGGATACACTTGGCTCAAAGCGGCTTTCGCTCAGAACGAACGAAGCAAGCGGGTTTGTGGAAGGCCGGTTTGAACTGAGCAAATTGCCTGCAAGCTTCAGTCTTTTCTTAAACCAGTATTACCCGGCTTTAATCAAGGCGCCGGATGGGAATGTGCCCGGGCAGGACTTTTCGTTTGAGATCAATACCCGTGAACCGGAACCCTTTCTGCGGCTTTTCGATAAAAACCTGGGCGGGGGAAATTATGCCCGGATTTTCGGCTCCTTAAATACGGAAACACGGCAGCTTTTGCTGAGCGCAGATATTCCTTCTTTCAGGTATGGAACGCTTGGTTTATCGGGCGTTGAACTACAGGGGAGCGGCTCATTCAATGAGTTGAATGTGTATTGTTCTGCCGCTAATCTCCAGTTGAATGATCAGATTGCTTTTCCCAATGCAGAGTTTAAGGTGGCCACTGTAAGAGACTCAACCAGGTTGTCTATAAATACTACCACTTCAGGCCCCCTGGGCTATGCAGCTATCAATGCCGATTTCTTTTCGCAGCCCGAAGGGTTCGAACTCAGGTTCAATGAATCGTCCTTTATTGCCAATAAAAAGAAATGGATTATTGAAGCTGACGGCGGGTTTCAGCTAAAAAACAATATGCTTGTTTCAGATGGGTTGGTGCTGGTACAGGATCAGCAAAGGATTGAAGCCTTTACCCACCCATCGTCCGAGGGCAATTGGAATGACCTTTACCTGAACGTTGATAAATTCAGCATGGGTGAGTGGCTTTCGTATTTTGTTACCGACCCCAGGCTTGATGGGGTGGTTACGGGTAAATCGGTGATTTTGAACCCGATGGGTGAACCTGTTTTGGATACCAGGCTAACAGTTGATCAATTTTATTTTAATGAAGATTCGGTTGGGCATGTTTTGGTTGAAGGCAAGTATGACAGCAAAAAGGAATTGTTTAACGGTTGGGTAAAAAGTGAAAACCCTTCCTATGCTTTTGATGCGGTGGTGGGCTTAAATTTCTCCGATACAGCCTCGTTTCCGATTAATAGTAAAATTGTATTGCATAATGAAAAGCTAAGCTTACTGAAAAGGTACCTGTCGGATGTTTTCGATCAAATTGACGGGTATGCCAATGGCGAATTGCAGGTGGTGGGTACTTTTGAGAAGCCGGCCATTATTGGTTCGGTAAAAGTTTCGGATGTTGAAATAAAAATCGGGTACACGCAATGCCGCTATAAAGTAGATACTTCTACCATTTGGTTTGGCGATAATTATATTGATTTTGGGAAGATGACCATTCGGGATTATAAAAGCAGGCAGGGCAGGGTGGAAGGAAAAATGTACCACCGGTTTTTCGATAGTTTGAGCTTTAATATGCGGATGCGAACCGATGGTATGCAGGTATTAAATACGGGCTCAAAGGATAATGATTTGTTTTATGGTGATGTGGTTGGCAAGGCAACGCTTGATTTGACCGGGCCGCTGAACAACATGCTTATGAGGATAACCGGCACCCCTACCGATACTTCATGGATAGCCATAAGCAATAAAGAATCGCGAACAAGCGGGGAGGCCGATTTTATTGTGTTCAAAGAATATGGTACGGAGCGTGAGATACTGGTGGATACTTCTGAAACCAACATTCATATATTGCTTGAACTAACGGCCAACCCTTTATGCAGGGTGGATGTAGTGCTTGATGAGCTGACCGGGGATGTAATTTCAGCTACCGGTTCAGGTAATCTTACCATCCGGTCGGGCACGGCTGACCAAACGGAAATGCGCGGCCGTTATGTGATACAAAGCGGAAGCTATAACTATACATTTCAAACTTTTATCCGCAAACCTTTTATACTGGATGGAGATGGCAATAATTTTCTTGAATGGACCGGCGATCCCTATGAAGCCAATATGAATGTGACGGCAACCTATATCGCCAAAGATGTAAGCCTGCGCGACCTGGTTTCCAATGAAAATTCAAGTATTGTGCTCGATCAGAATGCACGCAACTATAAAGGCGATGTTTTGGTAAATGCAAGCCTAACCGGCAACCTCAGCCATCCCGATATTAAATTCAGCATTGAATTTCCCCCCGGCAGTGTGATGCGGAATAATATTACTGCCAACGACCTGCTTCGGCGGATAAGCGAAGATGAAAGTGAAAACCTGCGGCAGGTTACTTACCTGATAGTATTCCGTTCATTTGCTCCATACAGGCAGGGAACGGGTGCGAGGAACCCGGGCGCCGACCTTGCGGTAAACACCATCAGCGAACTGGTAAGCAATGAAATGGAAAAAATCCTCACCGGGGTTATACAGGACCTTACCCGCGATAAAAGCCTATCGGTAGACCTGAGTACAAACTTTTACAACAGCAGCCAAACGCTTGGTAATGTAAGCGCGTTCAACCAATATGACCGGGTGAATTTTGACTTCAACCTGAACCGTTCTTTTTTCAACAGCCGTGTAAAAGTGAACCTCGGGAGCGATTTCGACCTGAACGTGCGCAACACAACGGCAACGGGGTTTCAATTTTTGCCTGATGTAAGCGTTGAGTTTGTGCTTACCAATAACCGCCGCCTCCGGGCAATCGTTTTTAAACGCGACAACCTCGATATCAGCGGCCGCAGGAACCGTGCCGGCGCCAGTATAAGCTACCGGAAGGATTTTGAAAAGCTGTTTGGAAGGAAGGATGAAGAGGCGCTGTTTTTCATCCGGCAGCGGGAGGATGAACCCAGTCAGCGGGAGGATGAATCCAATAAAAAAGGCCCGGAGACTGCCCCGGCCCTGTAAATATTTTTATAATTGTTGTAGTGGGTACTTCGTACTTGCGATTGCCACGAATCTGATTAAATCACTTCTTATTTCGTACCTCTTACTTATCCTTCTTCGCTTTTTCTTTCTTACTTTCCTTTTCCTTATTATACTTCTCATTCAGCCCCTTAACTATATCATTGGTAATATTGTAGGTGGTGTCTTTATAATAAATAAAATCGCCGGACTGCCTTGAAATGATGTAAGAAAAACCCCTTGCCTGGTTATATTCTGTTACGAATTCCTCGATCTTTTTATTGATGTCCTGCATCAGCTTGAACTGGTGCTCCTGCAATTCCTGGGTCAGTTTAGCCTCTTTCTGCTGCATATTCCGTTGCATCTGGTCTATTTCGGCCTGGGCCGATTCACCTTCCTGCTGGCTCATGCTGGGGGCCTTTTGCTGTAGCTGCTGGATGCGGCCCATATACCCATTTCTCATGCCCTGCAATTCTCCCGACATGGATTGCTCGCGCTGCTTTAGCTGGGCCTGTATTTCCTTGATGTATAAGTATTGAGACTGCACCGAATCCATTTCAAAATAGGCAATCCTTCCGGTTGTAGGGGCCTCGAGGCTATCGTTTTTAGCCGTGCCCAAATCCTTTTTTTGAGGTGAATTTCCCCTGAACTGGAGGAAGAATAATACCGCCACTGCTACTGCCAGTACACCGGTTGCTATTGAGTTAAATTGCTTCATAATTTCTCCGAAAACTTTTTCTAAGGTTGCGAATGTAGGGGTTGAAACGCCAGTTTTTCGTTTATACATAAAAAAATAGCATTGTATTAAGTTAATAGGCCACGCTTAACTTAGCCATATGAAACTCGTATTCTGGTCGGTGGGGGGAAAGCATGAGCCATTTGTAAAGGATGGGATTGAAATGTTTACCAAAAGGGTTGAAAAATACTATAGCTGCGAATGGAAAATTGTGGCCCCACCCAAAAATGCCGCGGCTTTGGATGAAAACCTTCTCCGGGAGGCTGAAAGCCGCATGTTGCTGGAGTCGCTGGACCCTGTGGATTACCTGGTTTTGCTGGATGAACGCGGGCGGATGCTCGATTCGCCGGGGTTGGCCGGGATTATCCAGGAGCGGGCCAATAATGGCGCCAAACGAATCCATTTTCTAATTGGCGGGGCTTTTGGGGTAAATGAAGCCCTCCGTAAAAGGGCCGATCTTGTCTGGCAGCTCAGTAAATTGGTTTTCCCGCATCAATTGGTGCGCCTGATACTTGCCGAGCAGGTGTACAGGGCATGTACCATTAATAGGGGGGAGAAGTACCACCATATCTAACTAATTTACGATTTTAGATTTACGATTTTAGATTTTCCCTTTTGGAATTTGGGATTTTCCCTTTTTCAATTTGGAATTTTACCCTTTTTGGATTTCTCAGAAAACATCTTCAATCCAAAAATACTCCTCGGGCAGGCCCTGCTGCATGGTGATACTTAAAATGTCGAATTGAACAAACTTCCACCCGGGGTTATGGTAGCAATAATTTTCCGCCACCCGCTTCATCCGGCTGATTTTTGCCTGGTTTACACGGTTTTCAGGAAGCCCCAGGCTTTGGCCGGCCTTGGTTTTTACCTCAATAAAATGTATGGTGTTTCCCTTTGCAGCAATGATATCCACTTCGTTTTTGCCATCCCTAAAGTTGGTATGCAAAACCTCAAATCCTCTTTTTTCGAGGAAAGAGGCCGCAAGGGCTTCGCCTGTTTTCCCTGTTTCATTGTGCTCAGCCATATTTCCAAAAATAACAGGTTTATGGTTGCGCGTTTGCCGGGAATAGCGGAAATTTCCCCTCTTTTCCACACAAATGATGGCGGTAACGTTGGGATGATTAATTTTGCCCCTTAATTGATAACAGTTTTTTACTTAATCATATATGAAACGCAGCAGCCAACTCTTTTTACTTTTCGGAATTTTAATTGCAATCAGTGCCATTTACCGAGTAATCCCCTTTGATTCCCGCCCGATCTGGCTGGGCGGCCCTCAATTGGCTATGGCGCTGTTTGCCGGAAGCATTGTAAAAGACCGCAAATGGGCTTTTGCCGTTCCGCTTTTCAGCATGCTGATCAGTGATTTAATAATCGAAGCATTGTACGCAGGTGGCATTGTTATTTACCCCGGTTTTTATAATGGGCAGTTTACCAACTACGCTTTAATCACTCTTTTAACCGTTATCGGGTTTTTCGTAAACCACAAAAAAGCGGGTAGCGTAGTGGCAGGAATGGTTGCTGTTCCAACCGTTTACTTTCTTTTATCAAATTTCGGTGTTTGGGCAGCAGGCGGTGGTTATCAAAGGTCCAAAACCCTCGCAGGCCTGTTTCAGTGCTATGTTGACGGGTTGCCTTTCTATGGCTATTCGCTCCTGACCATGGCGGTATTCGGCACCCTGTTTTTTGCCGGGTACAGGCTGGTAGCCCCCGTATTAACCCCGGTTAGCGTAAAAGCTTCCAAAGGTTAATATCCCCCAAATTCATATTTTCTTTCCACAGGATACACAGATTGTATTATTCAATCCTGTACCTTTGCGCCTCGAAATTTCAGGGTAAACCTGATTTTTTGGTTTTTCAGTAAAAAATTTTTACAATTATATTCTAAGTTATGGCTGACCTCAAGTATCAACGGAACTTTGGTATTGCCGCTCACATTGATGCGGGTAAAACCACCACCACAGAGCGTATTTTGCGCTACACCGGTATGATTCACCGTATTGGTGAAGTACACGATGGAGCTGCTACCACCGACTGGATGGAGCAGGAAAAAGAGCGTGGCATCACCATCACCTCCGCAGCCGTTAGCTGTAAGTGGAACTTCCCGACTGACAGGGGTAAGGCAATTCCCGAAACAAAGGATTATGCTTTCAACATTATTGATACTCCGGGACACGTGGATTTTACGGTGGAAGTAGAGCGTTCCATGCGTGTGCTTGATGGCCTTATCGCCCTGTTTTCAGCAGTTGACGGCGTGGAGCCTCAATCTGAAACCGTATGGCGCCAGGCCAACCGTTACGGTGTACCCCGTATTGGTTTTGTAAATAAGATGGACCGTTCGGGCGCCGACTTCCTCAATGTAGTGAAGCAGGTGCGTGAAATGCTGGGAAGCAAGGCGGTTCCGCTTCAGTTGCCTATTGGCGCCGAAGACGATTTTAAAGGCGTGGTTGACCTGATCCGCATGAAAGGCATTATTTGGGATGCCGCTACCGAAGGTATGACCTACGATTTGATTGATATTCCTGCCGATATGCAGGAAGAAGCCGAATTGTGGCGCGCCGAGCTCGTGGAAGCCGTTGCTGAATACGATGATGCCCTGATGGAAAAATTCTTCGATAATCCCGATACGATTACCGAAGACGAAATACATGAAGCGGTACGCAAGGCTACCATTGACCTGAGCATTGTTCCGATGATGTGCGGTTCTTCTTTCAAAAACAAAGGGGTGCAAACCGCGCTTGACGGCGTTTGCCGTTACCTCCCCAGCCCCATTGATATTCCCGATACCGTAGGTATCAACCCCGATAATGGTGAAGAAATTACCCGTGCTGCCAATCCAAAAGCTCCTTTTGCAGCGCTGGCCTTCAAAATTATGACCGACCCGTTTGTGGGCCGTCTCGCCTTCTTCAGGTGCTATAGCGGTCACCTTGATGCAGGCAGCTATGTGCTGAATGTACGCAGCGGTAAAAAAGAGCGTATCAGCCGTATCATGAAAATGTTTGCCAACAAGCAAAACCCCATTGACTTTATCGAAGCAGGCGATATTGGCGCGGCAGTTGGTTTTAAAGACATTAAAACAGGTGATACCCTTTGCGATGAAGCGCATCCGATCACGCTGGAGAATATGTTCATCCCCGAACCGGTAATTGCCATTGCCGTTGAGCCTAAAACTCAGGCCGACGTTGATAAAATGGGCATGGCCATCGGCAAACTGGTGGAAGAAGATCCTACGCTCCGGGTAAATACCGATGAAGATACCGGGCAGACCATCCTCCGTGGCATGGGTGAATTGCACCTTGAGATCATCATCGACCGTATGCGCAGGGAATTTAAGGTAGAAGTAAACCAGGGCGCACCGATGGTGGCCTACAAGGAAGCCTTTACACAAACCGTTACCCACCGCGAAGTGCTGAAAAAGCAAACCGGCGGTCGTGGTAAGTTTGCCGATATCCAGTTTGAGCTTGGGCCGGTAGATGCTGAATGGCAGACTGAAAACCCTGATAAACATTTCCAGTTTGTAAACGACCTGTTTGGCGGCAGCATTCCACGCGAATTTGTTCCGGCCATCATCAAAGGATTTGAAACTTCGATGAGCACAGGTGTGCTGGCAGCTTACCCGCTGGTAAACATGAAAGTTCGTGTATTTGACGGTAGCTTCCACGCGGTTGACTCCGACTCAATGTCTTTCGAGCTTTGCGCTAAAGGCGGTTACCGCGAAGCCGGTCGCAAGGCCAAGCCCCAACTGCTTGAGCCTATTATGAAGGTGGAAGTAATTACCCCCGACCAATATATGGGTGATGTAACAGGTGATCTGAACCGTCGCCGTGGTATGCTGGAAGGTATGGACAGCCGCAACAACGCGCAGGTTATAAAGGCCAAAGTGCCCCTGAGCGAAATGTTTGGTTATGTTACCCAACTTCGCTCACTGAGCTCAGGCCGTGCCACCAGCACCATGGAATTCAGCCATTACGCTCCTGCACCAAATGGTATTGCCGAAGAGGTAATTGCAAGGAACAAGGGTAAAGTTAAGGTTGAGGAATAAACAGCTCCCTCCAACTCTCCCGCAGGGGTTGAGAAGGTTTTGGCTTGGAAATAGTACACCCCGGTTGCAGTAATGCGGCCGGGGTTTTTGTTATACCCCATTGTTTGATAAACCTCCCTTAATTCATCTGTTCAAACTGTTTGTGATGGGCGGCGGCTTTGGAAATGGTAAAATGCTTTAACCTCTTAGCTTATTCGGGCAACTCTTTGTAATTTTATAATATGCCCGGAAATAAAACAAGCGATAACATAAAAACAGCACAGAATTGGATATCAAACCTGGCCGGCATTTTAATTGTCATTCCCCTTACCCCCTTTATATGCCGGTTCATTCCCCCCATACTTCTTGGTGAGCTGAATATTGACCTGGTGATTGCCTTTATCATTTCATTAGTCATAGTACGGATGATACTCTGGCTAATGCGGCCAATGATTTTTCCGGCATTGATTATTGTAATTGCTTACCTGGTGTATGCACAGGTCAGCGGAATCTATGGGTTTCAAAAAGTTTTGCACGATTATAAAACGCTGGCTTTCAGCAACTGGCAGGTAAAGGATCAGAAATCAAAGGATTTGCTCAGCATAAACCCGGCACTTTTCGAAAAACCGGCTGACAAGATTACCCGGAGAATAAAAAGTAAAATGCAGTTAGGCGACTCCACCGTTAGAAACTGGGCGGTAAAGCATTCCATTGAAAATTTTACAGAGTACGATAAGCGCTACGGATTGCTTACCAGGCAACTATCGCTGTTTAAGCATATCAACCAAAATTTTAAGTATGTACCCGATATTCACCGCGATGAGTATTATGCTACCCCTGCCGAAACCATTGAAAACGGCATGGGAGGAGATTGCGATGACCACAGCATTTTAATGGCAAGCGCTTTAATAAATATTGGCGCACGGTGCAGGCTGGTAATTGTTGAAGGCCATATGTACCCTGAATTGTTTGTTGGAGGAAAACAACAGTTTGATATTATGCAGCAGGCCATTATTCAACTCTTCAGGAATGAAAAAATATCGGTGCTTCATTATCATGAGTTTAATGGCGAATATTGGATCAACCTCGATTATTCGGCCCGGCATCCCGGGGGAGCTTACCTGAATGACAGGCTGAGGCTGATCATTGATTTCGAATAAAAAAAGCCGCTTCATTGCTGAAACGGCTTCGATGAAAATCAGTTTTAAACTTAGAATTTATAAGGCACGTTTACCTGCGTATCGTCCCAGGCAATGGTAAGGCCATCGTTTGCCAGGGTAATGGTCAATTGTTCAACCACCCCGCTTGTTTTTGCAGTAGGAACCTTGGCTGTTAATACATTCTTGTCCTTAATTTTTTCGTAACCATAAGCGCCCCACTGCTTTAATTCGCTGTTCAGGATAATTTCCCATTCGCCCTCATTAATAAGCGCGAACATGGTATAGGTACCCGCTTTTACAGGTTTGCCCGCAAAACTGCCATCTTTCTTAAAAGTGATCTCGGTAGCTTCATCAGCGCCTACACGCCATACGGAACCGTACTTTTCCAGTTGTCCAAAAACTACACGTCCTTTTTTGTATGGGCGACCATAGGTTACTTTTACCGATTCATTTTCCACCGTTTCATGCGGGCTCGCACGCTTGCGTTCCTGCGCACCGGCAGTTCCAAAAGTTACAGCAGCAATAGCTAAAAACAATAGCTTTTTCATAGTTCAGAATTTGTTTGTGAATTTTAGACTGGAAAATTACAGCCAAAAAACGTTGAAAACGATAAAATTTAGCCAAAACCCCTGCTGGGACTTCGAATGGTTTAGACCGCCCTGATACTAAACTGGCTATGATGCCCGGATAACGGCATATTTTCAAAAAAACTTCACCAAATTTGAAAACAGAATATTAACCTTCTAAAAAGCTTCACATGAACGGATTATTCATTCCGGCAGTTACGGCGCAGTTTGGCCTGTACAAGCAACTGGGCGAAAAAACTTTTTCACAATTATCCGATAGTCAATTGCTTGAAGCGCCGAATGGGGAAAGCAACAGTATTGCTGTGATTGTAAAACACATGTGGGGCAATATGCTTTCGCGGTGGACCGATTTTTTGACCACGGATGGAGAAAAGGAATGGCGTGAAAGGGATGCTGAGTTCGAAAATGACCTGCATAGCAGGAAACTGATCATACAAAAATGGGAAGAAGGGTGGGCTTGCCTGTATGCCGCCCTAAAGGGGTTAAAAACAGCGGACCTCGAAAAGGAAGTGACCATCCGGAGCCAGCCGCTTACCGTAACCGATGCTATTTGCAGGCAGCTTGCCCATTACGCTTACCATGTAGGGCAAATAGTGTACATCGGCAAAATGTTAGCCAATGATAGCTGGACCTCGCTTTCGATTCCAAAGGGTGGTTCAGCAGCTTACCTGGAGGCTATGCAACGAAGAATTTAAGCCGCAAAAATTCATGCTATCATTAATCCGGTATATTTGCGACCTTATTTTTTTACCGGCACTATTGCAAAAAAGACTGAAAAAAAATGGCAGAAAAAATTAAAGTGGCCAACCCGGTGGTAGAGCTGGATGGCGATGAAATGACCCGGATTATCTGGAAATTCATTAAGGACAAACTGATCCTCCCTTACGTTGAAGTGGACATTAAGTACTATGACCTTGGGGTTGAGTACCGCGATGAAACCAGCGACCAGGTAACCATTGATGCGGCCAATGCCATCAGGCAATACGGTGTGGGCATAAAATGCGCTACCATTACCCCCGACGAAGCCCGTGTAACCGAGTTCAGCCTCAAACAAATGTGGAAGAGCCCCAACGGCACTATCCGCAATATCCTCGATGGAACCGTTTTCCGCGAGCCGATCGTTATTAAAAATATTCCCCGGCTGGTAACTACCTGGGATGCCCCCATTATTGTTGGCCGTCATGCTTTTGGCGACCAGTACCGTGCTACCGATTTTGTGGTACCCGGTAAAGGCAAGCTGACTGTGAAATTTGAAGGCGCCGATGGTCAGGTGATTGAGCACGAGGTATTCCAGTTTAAAGGCCCAGGCGTTGCCATGAGCATGTACAATGTGGACGAAAGCATTTATGGTTTTGCCCGCAGTTGTATGAATATGGCCCTGTCAAAAGGCTGGCCTTTGTATATGAGCACCAAAAATACCATCCTGAAAAAGTACGATGGGCGTTTCAAGGATATTTTTGAAGAAGTGTACAACAACGAATTCAAGGCCCAATTTGAAGCTGCCGGCATCAGCTACGAGCATCGCCTGATTGACGATATGGTTGCCAGCGCGCTGAAGTGGAACGGCAATTTTGTATGGGCTTGTAAAAACTATGACGGCGACGTACAAAGCGATACGGTAGCACAAGGTTTTGGTTCTTTGGGATTGATGACTTCCGTATTGGTTACACCCGATGGTAAAACCATGGAGGCCGAAGCTGCCCACGGTACCGTTACGCGCCATTACCGCGAACACCAGAAGGGCCGCCCCACCAGCACCAACCCCATCGCCTCTATTTTCGCCTGGACCCGTGGCCTTGCTTTCCGCGGCAAACTGGATAGCAACCAACCGCTGATTGATTTTGCCAATGCACTGGAAGCTGTTTGTATTGAAACCGTTGAAAGCGGCAAAATGACCAAGGACCTCGCGGTTTGCATACATGGCAATAAGGTAAACCACGGCGAGCATTACCTGTACACCGAGGAGTTTCTCGAAGCGATCAATGAAAACCTGAAAGTGAAGCTGGGTCAGTAATCGGGCTTCCTGTTGATAAGAAAGAATCCCTTTCCGGTGTTTGGTAAAACATTGGAAAGGGATTCTTTTTAATGTGTATTAGGCTATATTTAAATAAGGTTTTATGATAATTTTTTTTCAGTCCCAATGAATAGGCATTTGTATACTAATTTTTTTGGCCTTTAACAAAAAATTTCATTTGAAGGTTTTACATATATTTATTCCATTTGAGCAGTGAAAAAACTTTCCATTTTTATCAGGCTGGCCTTTTTGGGAATTTCCTTTTTTCTTTACAACGAGGGTATTTCACAATGGGTGTACAAAACTCCATCAGGCGCTAAATACCATACAGCGAACTGTCATACGGTAAAGAATGTTTCAGAACGGCTTAGCCTTGCGGATGCTGTTAAAAAGGGATTAGGCCCTTGTAAAATTTGCAAACCTCCGGTTGGCACAGCAACTTCTAACGGAACAGGAAATAAAAGCCCTAGCGGTCAGGGGCAAACAGTGCAATGCCACGGTCTTACCAAAGCTGGCAACAGGTGTAAGCATATGACAAGTATTGGAAATGGTTACTGTTTCCAGCATCAGCCAAAGTGAATAGAGGTTAATTATATCTGTGACCGGGGTTAGGGGCTAATACGTCTGCAAACCGGGATTCCTCGCTCGTACCTCGCTTCGGAATGACGCAAATCGTGCCATTCGTGCATTTGTGGCAATGGTAAGTACGAAATATCGAATACCTAATTCCTAATCCCAAATCTCAAATCCCCACTACACACTAATTCCCGCCGCTCGTAACGATTTAGCTGTTTGTTGCGTCAAACGCATTGGAATTTTGTCCCGGTTCTATTCTATTCGGAGATCGATCGTAACACACTCAAACACAAACGATTCACACCGCGATGATCCGCTTTTGGGCATACCTTGTTAGCCTGGCTTCCATGGGAGTTTTCTTTATACACTGCTGTCTGTAGTGTTCCTCCCTTGTCCGGAAATGCAAAAATGATGAGTGCTGTCCTGAGTTTGCAAACTCAGGACAGCACTCATCATTATACCTTTGTTCATCAGGTTGGCAGAAGACTAAGGAGAGCGGGCTTTTTACTGATCCTTTTTTATATCAGGTAGTTTACAGCGCTATTGCAGTTTAGAAAATAGGCATTATTGCCCCTTAATACCAGCCCTTACCTGCTGCACAAATGCTACTGAAACTTCTGCAACATCGGCAGCCTGTTCATCGTTAAGACCCAATTTTACAATCAGGTTACGTATTTCCTCGGCTTTTCCTTTTTCAAGGCCTTTTTGAATCCCCTTTTGCTCGGCCCGGTGCAGTATCAGCTCTTCAATGCCCATGGTGGTAATATTGTTTGTGATTGCCTTAATTTCTGTTTCAAAGATACGGGAGCTCTCCGGTTTTGAAAAATGTACATACATTTTCAGGAAATTGGCCAGGGAACGCATGGTGGTTTTGTCCATATTGCGCGCTATCATCCTTCTGAAAAGGTCCATTTTCAGTTCCATAAGCCTTTCATCGCCTGCTTTTTTATGCTTTATGGCCACCAAAACCGTAAGCACTACCAATGCAAAAGGGTTTGGATGGGCAGCAAGGGTTTCTGCATCCTGCTCTCCAATTTTATAGGTGTTGAAGCGGTAAGTTTGCGAGGTGCCCATAAATTCATAGTGATAGTTGTTGGGTTTGTAGCCGGGTTTGGCGTCGGTAAAAATGGCGAGTGCGGTCACGGGTTTCAGGTAACGGTCGAGCAGGCGGTAAAAATAGGTGTACATGCGTTTGCCAAAATCTTTTTCAGGCTGCCCTTGCACCTCAATGTGGATGAGTATCCATTCTTCTTTGCCATCAAGGGTAAAAGCCTTGATGAGTTTATCCACAAATCTTGGGTGTTCGGGGTCGTCCATGGGAAAAAGTTCCTCAAGTTCCTTGTCGAGGAATTCAAATCCGCAGTCAAAGTCAATGAGATCATCAGCCTGCGGAAAGAAAAACCGGAGGAAGTGGTGGGGCAGGTCTTCGACAATGCCTTTCCAAAGGATGTCGTCTTTTTTCATGGAGTGAAAGTAAAAAAAAGCTTAGTGAAAATAAAGGTAGGCCGTTGCTATGGCGGGGATATTATTTGTAAATTCATTCCGTTCCCTGCCACTCTTTCCCTGGAGCAGCCGATGCTGGGTGGTATCGCCCGCTTTTTATGCACGCATGCAAAACCGCCACGCTTCGGAATAACAGGGAAAAGTACGAAATACGAAGTTTGAAATAACGAGAACGAAATCCCAAATCCCAAATCCCAAATCTCAAATCCCAAATCTCAAATCCCCACTACACACTAATTCCCGCCGCTCGTAACGATTTAGCTGTTTGTTGCGTCAAACGCATTGGAATTTTGTACCGGTTCCATCCTGTTTTGGAGATCGATTATAACACACTCAAACACAAACGATTCACACCGCGATGATCCGCTTTTGGGCATATCTGGTTAGCCTGGCTTCCATGGGAGTTTTCTTTATACCCTGTAAGGCGGGCGCTAAGGGTGAGAAACAGGACTCAACCAGGCGGATAGAGGAAACCTTCGACCCGGGAGATTACGATTATAGCCTGCCCGCCGAAGCCCAATCCGGTACCATTCCCTTTACGCGGGCAGGAAATTTGATCATTGTGCAGGCCACGGTGGATACCATCAGCGGCAACTTCATCCTCGATACCGGCGCCCCGGGGCTTATTTTAAACCTTACTTATTTCCGGCATTTAAAGGCTTCGGACCGTGCCGATGCCGAACCGGGTGGAATCACCGGAACCGTGCATGGGGCAAGCCCAACCCTTATAAAAAAATTCTCACTGGGTGCATTTGAATATACCAGGGTAAACGCCGACCGGGTAGGGCTTGGGCATATTGAAAATAGTAAAGGGATTAAAATACTGGGTTTGCTTGGGTCGGGATTGTTTAAACGCTTTGAAATGGTGATTGACTATGCCAACGAGGTTATTTACCTGAACAGGGCGGCTGTAAACCGAATAGGCCGCTATAAAAGCGTGTATGCCGGCCAGGCTGATTTATTTCAAACCGTACCGATCAGGATTTACGAGGGGAAAATTATGGTGCAGGTGCAAATTGCTAAAAAGAATAAGAATTTTTTATTAGACACCGGGGCGGAAACCAGTATCATTGACAGCCGGCTTTCAAAAGATATTATGGCTTCGGTGGAAATGACCCGGAAAATTTCACTGGTGGGAAGCGGATATAAGAAAACCGAGGCCTGGTATGGTTTGTTGAAAAATGCAAGCCTTGGGTCTGTATCGATTGATTCTATGGAAGTATTGGTAACCCCATTGGCCGACCTGGCCGCCGCCTATGGACGAAATATTGACGGTATGCTGGGTTTTGCATTTCTTTCAAAACAAAAAGTTGGGATAAACTTTATAAGTAACGAACTTTATATATGGAAATGAATCGCCATAAGAATATATTTTGGACTGGCATCCGGTTGCTGCTGACTGTTTTGGTTGGTTGTTTATTCCAGTTTAATATACTGGCGCAACCCGCTAAAAACGGGATGTTTATTGCGGAGGGCAAAGCATTCCTTACGCTCAACAAGCAAACCACGGAAATTGAACTTAAGAGTCTTTCAGACTATTATGAACTGCAGGAACTTCCGCTAAAAGATTGGGTGCAGGGCCGGAATATAGTCGACACTAAAAAATATGGCTGGAATATTGAAAAGCAATCCGATGAATGGTTGGTACTTAGCCGTTCTGTTGAAGATATTGGCGATTTGAGTAAACTGGAAAAGAAAATTTTGATCGCTTCGGGGCATATGCCCGGGGACGACCTGTACCCCCTCGGTGTGTACCGCAAGGATTTTGGGTACAATAAATTGCGCGATCCGGCCGCCATTGCATTCAATGGCAAAAAGGTCACCATATTTATGGAAGGGTATAAAGCAGCTTCGGAGGTTAAAATTGCCGGAAGCTTTACCCGCTGGGAGCAGGGAGCTATTCCTATGAAAAAATCGGCTGAAGGATGGTATATTACCCTTGAACTGGAACCCGGCAAGCATTTCTACAAGTTTATTGCCGATGGAAACTGGCTGTTGCACAATACCAATAAGATCAAGGAAAATGACGGCAGGGGAAACACCAATTCGGTTTTATATGTGCCCAATTATACGTTTTCGCTGGCCGGGTATCAAAAAGCCTCGAAAGTGGTGGTAGCGGGAACTTTTAATGGATGGGCGCCAAACGATGCCATGTTGGTTAAGGGCGCTTCAGGTTGGGAACTGCCGGTTTATTTACCCGAAGGAACCTATGCGTACCGGTTTGTGGTGGATAATAACTGGATGGCAGACCCTGCCAATCCTGAAAAACTGCGGAACGAGTTCGGGGAATTTAACTCAGTTATAAAATTGGGCAAACCTTTTATTTTCAGGCTCGATGGATTTCAGAATGCGGTTCGTTGTGAGCTTGTAGGTTCCTTTAACCAATGGAGAAAGAATGACCTGGTGCTGCAGCGCAGGGCAGGGGGCTGGGAAATACCGGTTACGCTTGGGCAGGGGAACCATGAATATTATTACCTGGTAGATGGCAACCGGGTAGGACGCAAACCTGAAAATGAAAAAATGCTGAAAACAGGAGAGCCGCTTAACTTTTGTAAGGTGATAAACCCCAACCATACTTTTACGCTGAAAGGGTATAAAAACGCGACAACGGTTTACCTTTCAGGCAGTTTCAACAATTGGTCGAAAACCGGGTTCCCAATGAGTTTTGAAGACGGTGAATGGCGGCTGAAAGTAAACCTGCCGGCGGGTAAACAGACCTATAAATTTGTGGTGGACGACAAGTGGATCATTGACCCTGCCAACCCGCTTTGGGAGCAAAATGAACATGCCACCCGCAACTCTGTACTTTGGATTGAGAATATTTAGCCAAGCCGAAGCCGCCTATGCCTTTAGTTCGGCCTCTTTGAGGGGGAGAGAGTAAGCCCCGCCGGGGCTGGGGTGTTTTTGTTGTAAGGCTTTGTTACCAACAGGCCGCTCCGCCGGGGCTGAGAGCTGTCCCGTTAGGGGCTTTCTCTTGGTATAAAGAGTTTGCTCCGAAGCCGCTTCGTGCTGTAGGTACGGCCTTTTTTGGAGAGCGGTAAAGAGTAAGCTGCGAAGGAGTTAAGCGTTTATGCAACGCCCTGGATACCTGCATGAAGCCCAGATGAGGATATAATTGTTATTTTTTTTAATATGTTTGCCGTTTGTTATTGGGGGGTAATCTTATGGTAGAATAAACTGATTAACTTGCCGGCAGAACCAATGCCAACGTGGCGCGGACACTCGCCACGGCTCGGGCCGCTGTTGATGTCCGCAGTTGGTGTCCCACCAACCGCTTAAGTAACATTGAATTGATGAAATCTAATTTACGCAGGAATGGAGCAAACGGATTTTGAAGCAGAAAATGTAGATGTTTTCATAATAGGAGCCGGGCCAATCGGGTTGGCCTGCGCCATTGAAATGAAGAAACTCGGGTTGAGCCATTTGGTGGCAGATAAAGGATGCCTGGTAAACAGCTTATACCATTATCCACAAAACATGACTTTCTTCAGCACTGCTGAGCGTCTTGAAATTGGCGGTTTACCCTTTGTAAGCCTGCTGCCGAAGCCCGGGCGTGCTGAGGCTTTGGAGTATTACCGTAGGGTAGCGGTCCATTTCCAGGTACCGCTCAGGCTTTTTGAAGCTGTAGAACAGGTGCTGCCATTAGAGAATGGCGGTTTTGAGATCCATTCTTCTAAAAAAAGATACCTGGCTAAAAAACTGGTTGTCGCTACCGGGTTTTACGACCGGCCCGTAATGCTGGATGCACCCGGCGAAGCTCTGCCCAAAGTTTCTCATTATTATAAAGACCCGCATTTCTATGCCTTTCAGCATGTGCTGGTGGCTGGCGGCAACAACAGCGCGGTTGATGCGGCGCTGGAATGCTGGCGTAAAGGCGCCATTGTTACCATGGTGATGCTCGAAAGCGATATTGGCGAAAGGGTGAAATATTGGGTGCGTCCCGATATCATAAACCGGATAAAAGAGGGAAGCATAAAGGCTTATTCATCCTCTTCCATAAAGGCAATCAGGCAGCAGGAAGTGGATATTGAAACACCCGATGGGGTTGTAACCCTACCAAACGATTGGGTGCTGGCCATGACCGGCTACAAACCCGATTTCAGCCTGCTGGAAAGCATGGGCGTAAAATTGAGCAGTGATGGAAAATTTTACCCCCAATACAACCCTGAAACGATGGAAACGAATGTGCCGGGGCTATACCTGGCCGGCGTGGTGGTGGGTGGCATGGATACCCATGTATGGTTTATTGAAAACAGCCGGGTGCATGCGGGGATGATTGCTGAGCACCTCGCCTCAACGTTGGGTTAGCAGTTTCTCTACCAGTTTGGCCAGCGCAAAATAGGCGGTTTCTTCGCCCACCGATTTTAAGGTATCGGTAAAGGTTACAGGTTCCTGCGGCATGTTCTCTGTTTGCTGCGCAGTTTGGCCAGCACCCCTGAAACCCTGGGCAACAGCGCCTGCAACCATACCTAACGCACCGCCTAAAAGCCTGCCGGGCAAATTGGTAAACCTGGCTTCAAGCCTGTTTCTTGCCGACTCAATGTCTTTTTCGGCAATTTCCTTTGCGACCCTTAATTGCTGCAGATTATTGATAGTTGACAGATCGGCCATAAACAATAGTTGAAACGGATTTGAGGGTTTATTCCCCTGGGTTATTGGTTTTCTGAAACAGGATCCCGATCATCTTATTGGTAATAAAAGTGGCAAGCTTTTTCCTTCTTATCCATACTATCAGTAAGATTAAAAGGTAAAAACCTGCCACAACTGCAAAACCGTAAAAATTGCTCTCCAATAATTGAGCAAAATAGTACCCGGCCATCAGGCTGCTGCATAATAAGATCAGCAAAGCCAATAGGGAAATAAGCGAAAGAATACCTACAACCCCCGCGATTCGGGATACTTTTTCTGTCGCATCCAGTTGAAAAAGCGTTGTCTTTGCTTCAATATATTCTTCTATTTCTTCCCTAACCCCATGTATAAAAGAACCTGACGACCCGCTACTCATACGGTGGTTGTTTCTTTTGGTGTGCCGTTGAATTTTTTGGCAAGGTCATCAGCCATGTGTTTGCCCTTTTCTACAAGGCCTTCCATGTCTTTTTTCAGGTGGTCAACTTTTTTGCCAAGGTCATTCATTACCTGCTGCCCTTTTTCTGTTCTTGCAAGGGCATATAATCCGGCTGCAGCGGTAATTCCTGCTGCAAAACCCAACAGAACTTTAGTTGTGTCTTTCATGGTTTATTTTTTTTGCGTTAAGATAAATTGATGTTTAAACCGGCATTTAAAGATTAAAAAACCTGTTAAGAGCTTAAAAACTCACATCAGGTGAAAGGTACAAAATTTGCATTACACGCAAAAAATAAAGAGCGTCTTTTTATTTTTTGGGGCAGCATTAACGCTTATTTACATTTGTGGCATGCAGATGATTGAAGTTATCAACGAGAGCCTGGCCAGGGTATTTATTGAGGTGAATGTGAAAATGTACAAAAACGACCCGAATTATATTCGCCCGCTCGATAAAGACATTCATGAGGTGTTTGACCCTTTGAAAAATAAAACTTTTAAAAATGGGAAGGTAATCCGATGGGTTTTAAAGGACGATAGTGGCAACTTTATTGGCAGAATTGCAGCTTTTACACAGGAAAAATATAAAAACAAGGGGGATAAACAACCCACGGGGTGTATCGGTTTTTTTGACTGCACCAACAATCAGCAGGCTGCCAATTTGCTTTTTGATACCGCAAAAGCCTGGCTTGTGCAGGAGGGGATGGAAGCGATGGACGGGCCGGTGAATTTTGGCGAACGCGACAAATGGTGGGGATTGGTGGTGGATGGCTATCAGCCTCCGCTGTACGGCATGAATTATAATTTCCCCTATTATAAAAACCTGTTTGAACAATATGGTTTCCAGGTGTTTTTTTACCAAAACTGTTATAGCCGGAAGGTGCGCGGCCAACTGGATGACCGTTTTTATACCGGCCATAAAAAGTTGGAAGACAGGGGTGGCTTTACAGCGAGGATGATAGAAAAAGATAAACTGGAACAATACGCGCTTGATTTTGTAAAAGTGTACAATGCTGCCTGGGCTGGGCATGAGGGTAATAAGGAAATGACGAGCGAAGCGGCTATTAAGCTTTTCAAGGCCATGAAACCTATTATAGATCCACGTATTGCCTGGTTTACTTATTACAAGGATGAGCCTATTGCCATGTACGTAAGCATCCCCGATCTGAACATGGCATTCAAAGGATTTAATGGAAAGTTTGGGGTATGGGAGAAGGTTAAGTTTTTATTTTACCAAAAAACAGGCGGGTTCAATAAAATGGTAGGCATCATTTTTGGAGTGGTACCGCGTTTCCAGGCGCTTGGGGTTGATTATTTTATGATTGTAGAGGCAGCCAAAACCATCCAGTTCAAAACAGAATACCTCGAAACCGAATTACAATGGCAGGGTGATTTTAATCCCAAGATCAATAATGTTTCCAAACACCTGGGATTTGGCCAAAGCAGGCGGCTGGCCACCTACCGCTACCTGTTCAACCGGGATATTCCTTTTGAAAGGCACCCGATTCTGTAATCATTAAGCAACAATTATGAAAATTTCAATCATAAACGGCCCAAATTTGAACCTGCTGGGCACACGCGAACCCGGGGTGTACGGCAGTCAAACTTTTGAAAAGTATTTTGCAGACCTGAAAGCCAAATACCCTGATGTTGAATTCACCTATCACCAAACCAATGTGGAGGGCGAGTTGATCAATTACCTGCACGAAGAGGGGTTTAGCGCGGATGGCATTATCCTTAACCCCGGCGGGTACACGCATACCTCTGTTGCGCTTGGCGATGCGGTTGCTGCCATTAAAGCCAAAGTGGTAGAGGTTCATATCAGCAATACAGCCGCAAGGGAGTCATTCCGCCATATCAGCCATGTTTCGGCCAAATGTGCAGGTACCATTACCGGGCTTGGGCTAAAGGGCTATGAATTGGCGTTGATTGGGTTGATGGGTTAGGTTCAGGAGGCATTTGCCTCATCCAAACACTAACCCATGACATACGGTGCCGGAACAGATTGGTGGGTAATGGTACTTACAGGGCAAACTGTTTCGCAAAACATACAGGCAATTTCGCAGGGAGTATTTACGGCAATAGTATCAAAATTACTGATAAAACCTGCCTCCTGCGGACAAACGGATACACAGGCGCCGCATTTAATACAGGCATTCCAGCCAATTTCAAAAACCACCGCCTGCTTTGTTTGCATGGTTAAATTTTTTTGTATTCCGATCCGGGGCTAAAATAATCCGACATGGTTGCATACAACATCTCATCACGGGTTGTAACATTCTTTGTGTCAAAAATGTTACGCTTTACGCGGTATAATTTCCACATATTGTTTCCCATGGCTGCCAGCCAATTGTCCTGGTATCCCCGGAGGTTATTTTTAGTTGCCGGCATCCCACCCTGTACCAGTTTAGCTAAAAATTCACCTGCAATTCTTCCGCTTTTTAGTGCTGTATGAATACCTCCACCCGTAATAGAGTTTACATGCCTTGCCGCATCTCCCGCCAGCAGCAGGTTATCGGCATATTGCATTTTTAAAGGTGCAGCAAGCGGTACCCCGCCACCCTGTATTTCTATTATCCGGCAATTTTTAAACCGCTCCTTAAAAAAAGAATGTTTGATGAACTTATCCAAATAAAACTGTGCATTTTCGGCACACATGGTCCGGGTTACGCCGAGGCCAATTTCTGCATAACCATGCCCTTTGGGAAAAACCCAGGCATAGCCACCGGGCGCCCATTCGTGCCCGGTAACAATTTCAAGCAGGCCTTCGGTAGCCACGCCATCCACTACAAATTGCAAACAACTGGCCAGTTCACTTAGCTTAATATTTGTTTTTATTCCTGCCCATCTCCCCACCTGCGATTGTACACCGTCAGCGCCCACTACTACTTTTGCTTTTACGGTAACAGCTTCATTAAATTTCCGCAGATCCACCTCGCAACTGCCGTCGTTTAAAACCCGGTATCCGAGCGCTTTCGTTTTTAGCCAGATGGCAGCCCCTGCACGTTCGGCTTGGGTGGCAAGGTAACGGTCGAAACGCCTCCTGTCCACCACATAGCCCAATGGTTTTTTGCCTTCTGTATGTCCATATACGTCCGGTTTTATTTGCCTGTAATCAATTAGTTTTTTTTCGCCTTTGGCATTGTACACGGCAAAGCCATAAATGAGATCATGGATAAACTCGGGAGCGGGGAAAACATCCACCTGCTCCAGCGCATTATAGCTTACAGCCCCCGAACATTGAATGGGGGCGCCCAGTTCCTGTTTTTTATCAACCAGTAAAACGCTTAATCCATTTTGTGCCGCAAAACGGGCGGCGGTTGTTCCTGCAGGGCCAGAGCCAATGATTATGATATCATACATGTATTGTTCCTTTTGGTAAATACCCGATGCAATCCGAAATTAGTTTTACATGTAGATGAATCAATTCGTTGTATTTGAATAGTTAAAAAGGAAGATGCCTTGAAATATACTTGCTTTACCAGACCTGGTAAATTTCCCTCGAACCGGTAAGGTACATATCGTGGTAACCCTGCATTTTCTCCTTCATTTTTTTTATTTCTTCATTATCCTGCATATACTTCTGAAAACTCTGTTCATAGGAAGTAAGGCTATCATATTTTGTAACCATTACTACCTTATTGTAGTCACCGGTCATGTCCGTCATAATGTTAACGAGTTCATTGTTTTCGGCCATTGCCTCTTTAAACATTTTGGCGAACTTTGAAGCATTGCCCGGCTTGCAAATGAAGATGTCGTGAACATGGATCATAGCGTACATTTTATGGGTGAAAGTGAAAATAAAATTGCCCTATCTAAGTTAGTACAGTTTTCGGGGAAAGCAAATAGATTTTAAGGGGCAAATAAGGATTTGCTTTAACAGAGCGGGTACCCGGAAAACGCCGTCAAATCCTCCGAACTACCCGTCCCGGTAAGGTTAGGATTGATCTCAATAAATCGAATACGCCATCCACCGCTATGCCCAGCAGCCTGAAAGGAAGCAATAGCAACCAGGCAACCGGGTACAGAACAAGCGCGAAGATCGCCAGCGGCCAGCAAAGTACAAATAGTATGACCCAAAGAAGGAAGGTTAACATGCTGCAAAGCTACGGCGCCCCGTATTTTACAGGAAGGGAGAATATATGAATGGTTGTGTAAAATGTACTGTCGGTAGAGTTCGTTTACCTGTAATTGCTTTGTAAATATTACCGGAGCATGCAATACTTACAGCGAATAATTATTTAATGATACCATGGCAGGTTTAAATGTGATACCCAGGTCTTTAATGGCCAATTTGTTGCTGTAAAATATTTTAGGACTTCCTGATGGGGGTTGCAGGTTCAGCATAAGTGTGGCATCTGAAACTTTGTAACTCTCGCTGGATAACAAATAGTTTTTGCCATGAATATTTTTTGTGGTAGCAACCTTAAAAATAGCATCTGCAACATCAGAAACATCCACGATGGCCCAGTAAACATCGTTGTCGAACAGCATTTGCACAAATGGGTTTGGCGCAATTTTATTTTTGAAAAGAAACTGGATCCCTGTGGAGGTAGAGTCCTGCCTTGATGATAATGATTTTCCCATAACACCCACCGGCGAAACGGACGTGATCTCAAAACCCGGGTTTGGATTGTCTTTTATAAACTTGTTGACAGTTTGGTTGGCAAGAAACTTGGCCTGTGCATAAGGATGACTTTCTTCACTTATAAAAGGAGTGTCGTTTTCATTGAAGGGAACCTCCTCATTATGTCCTGTTGGCAGAAAGGGGAAATTGGTATTGTAAGCGGCAACCGAGGCAATAAAAACTACTTTTTCAATCCCTGGTGTTTTTTGAACGGCTTCGAGGAAGTTCTCTGTTCCTTTGATGGTAGGGTCGAACATTTCGGTCTTCGGGTCCTTTAAATCAAGCTGGAAGGGCGTTCCGCCATGAACAACAATATCACAACCCTGTAAAAAATCTGCCAGTTGAGATTTATCCTCTACATTGAGTTGAATAATTTCGAGATGTTCAGCATTTTGCAACTGAAGCAGGTGCTCATATTTTTCTTTTTTCGAAATATCCGTTGCAGATACCCTGACCTTGTACCCTTCGTTCAAAAACTTTTGCGTGTTATAGCTTCCAATAAAGCCCGATCCCCCGATAATGCCTGCTCTTTTCATGGTTGATTTTTTTTGCTGTTAAATATAGGATTTGGTATGAAAAGTTATTTTGTTTTCTTTTCTTAGAACCCGTTCGCTCCAAAGCGGAGCTTGCCGGTTGAATTGATTTTAACCGATAAACAAATTAAGCAGCAGCACCCCAATCAGCCCGAGAAAGGAGATCAATGTTTCCATCACCGTCCACGACATGAAAGTTTGCTTTAGCGACAGGTTGAAAAACTCTTTGAACATCCAGAAGCCCGAATCGTTGATATGCGAGCCAAATACGCTTCCTGAACCGACAGCAAGCACCATTAGCTCGGGCGATGCAACCCCCGAAGCAACCAGCGGACTTATTACGCCTGCTGCTGTAATGCCTGCAACACTGGCTGATCCGATCATTACACGAAGCAGGGCAGTTACCAGCCAGGCAAATACCAATGGGGGCATATGCCATAGCCTGCTCAGGTTGGCAATCTCATCCCCTGTACCGCTATCCTGCAGCATTTGCTTGAACACGCCGCCCGCCGTGATGATCAATACGATGATGGCAATACCTGAAATGGCAGCCTGCACCCATTTCATGATGGCTTCCATGGCAACGCCTGTGCGTAACCCAAAATACCAGATGGACAGGAGCACAGAAATTAATATGGCTATCGTTGAGTCGCCAGTAAAGAAAAGTATTTTTCTGAGGATTGATCCTTCAGCAAGCATTGTATTGCCAATCACGGAAAGCGTAATAAGCATCACAGGCAGCAAGGCTATAAGAAAGCAGGGCAGGGGAGGTGGCAAGGGCTTACCGTCATCAGGCTTATCCTGGCTGAACAGGGCAGGAATTTTGGTTTCTATTCCTTTTAAAAGCCTGCCTAAAAAAGGCCCTGCAATGATAACTGTCGGGATAGCTATCATTATGCCATACACAAGCACCAAGCCCATATTAGCCTGAAAAGCATTTACCAGCACAACCGGGCCCGGATGCGGTGGAAGAAAGCAATGCGTGGTGCTTAACGAGGCGGCCATGGGAATAGCCAGGTAGAGCAATGGCAGTTTTGTTTTCCGGGCAAGCGTAAAAACCAACGGCACCAGTATGATAAATCCGGCATTGTAGTACAAGGGTATGCCTATAAAAAATCCGGTGAGCAAAACTGCCCATTGAATATTTTTTATACCAAAGCTTCCAATGAGGGTAGCCGAAATTTGTTCTGCGGCGCCGCTTACTTCCAATATCTTTCCAAGCACAGCGCCAAGGCAAATGATGAGCGCCAATCCTCCCAGCGTACTGCCTACTCCCTTTTCAATGGATTTAAGTACGGCCTCGGGCGGCATGCCCAAACACAGGCCGGCCAATATGGCCACGATAAGCAGGGATAAAAAAGGGCTAACCTTTTTGACGGACAAAAAAACCTGGAGGGCAATGGCAAGTAATATGATGAGGAAGGTCATTGCTTACAGTACGGTGTTGGTTAATGTGCCGATATGCTCAATAGTGATCTCAATAATATCGCCGCTCCGGAGGGTGAAATCATTTGGGGGCACAATACCGGTACCGGTCATGACAAGGCATCCATAGGGAAAGCTACATTCCCTGTACACAAATGAAACCAACTCATCAGGTTTTCTTTTCATTTGCGAAACGGATACATTGCCCGAAAAAACCTGTTCATCATTTCTCCTGATCACCAAAGCAATCATGGTATTGTTATCTATGGGGCTTCCGGCAATCAGCACACAGGGGCCAAGCGCTGCGCAGGCATCATAAGTTTTTGCCTGCGGAAGGTATAAAGGGTTTTCGCCTTCTATGCTGCGGCTGCTCATATCGTTGCCTATGGTGTAGCCCACTATTTTACCCGATGAGGTAACTATCAATGTAAGCTCGGGCTCAGGCACATCCCAGGTTGAATCTTTGCGGATGCGTACATATTGCTGATGACCCACTATGCGATTAGGAGTAGCTTTAAAAAAAACTTCGGGCCTTTCTGCATCATATACTTTTCCATAGAAATCGGCGCCACCGGCCAGTTTGCTTTCTTCCTGCCTGCCAATTTTGCTGCGCAAATAAGTTACGCCACATGCCCATAATTCCTGGTTTGCGCCAATCGTTGGTAATAAATTTTCAACCGGTGAACGGTCTGTTGGCTGCAAAATATGTAATAGTGATTCAGCTTTTTGCAAGAGATCATCATCGTTCATAAATGTTTCCCAACTTATACCGGGAACGGTATAAAATACCCCATCTTTTTCCAGTACAATGCCGGCTTTGGTGTTGTATGCTTTCATTCAATCTAATATTTTGATAAGTTGTTTTTTTCTACAGCATTTGAAAATAACCAGGAGAAAATTCCCTAGCCGTGGCGCGTGAGGGCACGCGCCACTATGGCTCAATGAGTAAACGATATTGATATGTAATGGATCATTCTCTCATTTTTACCCTCAGCACATACATGTTATTGGTAATGTATAGTGTTTTATCATCAGGTGACAAGGCGCAATTGCTGGCCGGGTTGTCCAATCGTATCATCCCCAGCTTTTTTC
Source organism: uncultured Chitinophagaceae bacterium (assembly GCA_964444195.1). Taxonomy (GTDB): domain Bacteria; phylum Bacteroidota; class Bacteroidia; order Chitinophagales; family Chitinophagaceae; genus Phnomibacter. Next base: position 65,462 of record CAYUGH010000007.1, on the reverse strand, counting down.
CATCGCTGTTAAAAAAATAAATACCACCCGGGCCCGAGGCAATCACATTTCCCCTTTTATCAATCTTTAACCCATCGGGCAATCCCTTCCATGATGGATCAAAAGGTGCTGCAGTAAAAAAAACTTTTCCATTGGTAAGCGCATCACCGCTGATGTCCCATACATACCAATTGGGTTTGGCGGGATCGCTGCAGGCTACCAGTAACCTTTTTTCTCCCGGAAATAAGGCGATACCGTTGGGTTTGGTAACGGAGTCGGTCAGCAAAATTACCGTACCATCTTTTTTAACTTTATATACGCCATTCCATTTGGTTTCTTTCAAAGGATCGTTATCCATTTTATGCAAACCATAGGGCGGGTCGGTAAAATACAATTCGCCGCTGCTGCTGATTACACAGTCATTGGGACTGGTAAATTTTTTGCCATCGTAATGATCGGCCAGCGGAATAAATTTTGCGGCAGGTTTGTCCAAAGGCGCATCCATCCTCGCTATCCGCCTGTCGCCATGCTGGCATAGTACCAGGTTGCCGTCATTGTCCAGGATCAGCCCGTTACTGCCCGGTTCACGAAAAGGAGAAATATCGGTTCCGGTAAAGCCCGAAGGATGCAGGTACACTTCTTTGCCATTGGCTTCGGTCCATAGGTAGATGGTATTGGCCGGAACATCTGAAAACAACAACATGTTTTGTTCTTCTAACCAAAGCGGGCCTTCGCTCCAATCGAGGCTGTCGGCAATGATCTCTGCCTTTGCGCCAGGTGAAATAATTTCATCCAAAGCAGGATCGAAGCGTTCAATGGTTCCTATGAAAGTGGGTGGTTTGCCCTGCATAGTGGCTTCTGATTGATTGGTGTTGCCATTGCAGCCTGCAATTCCAGCAACAGCACATAGTGCAATGAATAGTTTCATGTAGTATGGCAAGTATGATGACCGTGATAAAACTAAGGGGTATTTGTTGAATGGTTACAAATATTGAGCAGATTTAATGCGAGTCACGGGTAACGGTTGACCCTGAATTTCCCCTTAAAAAATCAAGGTCCGCGCCCTTATCGGCACCCATCACATGATTTACGTACAGGTGCACATAACCCCTGTCAGAGGCTGGTTTGGGAGCATTCCATTGTGCCTTTCTATCAGCCAGCACTTCATCAGTTACATCGAGGTGAATCCTACGTTGTTCCACATCAAGCTCGATCATATCGCCATTTTCAACCAGCGCGAGGTTGCCCCCAATGGCCGATTCGGGTGATACATGCAATACAACGGTGCCATAGGCCGTGCCGCTCATGCGGCCATCGCTTATGCGAACCATGTCTTTGATGCCCTTCTCCAGTATCTTTTTTGGCAGCGCCATATTGCCCACTTCGGGCATACCCGGGTAGCCTACAGGGCCAACATATTTCAAAACCATTACGCAGGTTTCATCAATATCAAGGTCAGGGTCATCAATTCTTGCATGATAGTCTTCAATGCTTTCAAATACAACGGCCCTGCCTTTATGCTTCATTAGTTCGGGGGTTGCGGCAGAAGGCTTCATAACAGCCCCGTTTTCGGCAAGGTTTCCTTTTACCACCACACAACCTGCTTCGGGTATCAGGGGTTTATTGTAAGGCGCTATCACTTCTTCGTTGTAACATTCAGTAAGTCCTTTTATATTTTCAGCGTGGTTCTTTCCTGTTACGGTTATCACGTTCTTATGCAACTGTGCTTCCAGTTCGTGCAGGATTACGGGCAATCCGCCTGCATAATAAAAGTCTTCCATCAGGTATTTGCCTGACGGCATCAGGTTGAGCAGCAGCGGGATTTTGCTGCCAACCGTATCAAAGTCTTCGAGGCTCAGCTCTACCCCAATTCTGCCTGCAATAGCAGTAAGGTGGATAATAAAATTGGAGGAGCCGCCTACGGCCGCATTTACCTTAATGGAATTTTCGAAGGCTTCGCGGGTGAGTATCTTATCAATGGTAAGGTTTTCTTTTACCATTTCCACAATGCGCCTTCCGCTAAGTTGTGCCATTACTTTTTTCCTTGAATCGGCTGCGGGTATGGCGGCTGCACCGGGAAGCGTAAGCCCCAGCGATTCTACCATGCAGGCCATAGTGGAGGCGGTGCCCATCGTCATGCAATGGCCGATGCTCCGGCTCATGCAGCTTTCGGCAAACTCGCAATCCTCCTGCGTCATTTTCCCCATCTTCATGTCCTCATCAAATTTCCACACATGTGTGCCCGAGCCAATGGTTTGGCCCTTATAGCGCCCGTTCAGCATGGGGCCGCCGGGTACAACAATGGTGGGTAGCCCTACGCTTGCGGCTCCCATTACGGTGGAAGGTGTGGTTTTATCGCAACCGGTTAGCAGCACCACGCCATCTATCGGGTTGCCACGGATGCTTTCTTCTGCATCCATACTGGCAAGGTTGCGAAACAGCATGGCCGTTGGCTTCAGCAATGTTTCACCCAGGCTCATAATGGGGAATTCAACAGGGAAGCCACCCGCTTCAAGCACCCCGCGTTTTACGGATTCGGCATGTGTACGGAAATGTGCATTGCAGGGGGTAAGCTCGCTGTAGGTGTTGCAAATGCCAATCACAGGTCGGCCATCGTACATATCCGGCGGCATGCCCTGGTTTTTCATCCAGCTTCGGTATATAATGCCATCCTTATCCTTGCGGCCAAACCAACCGTGGCTGCGGAGTTTTTGTTTGTTTTCCATGTGGGTAAAAATGTAGCGGGTGCCAATTACTTTGGCCCATTTTAAACCGAAATTCAATGGCAGACATCCGCAATGGGGTTCAAATGTAATTTTTTTTGGAATGGTGGAAAAACTTTAATGGCTGGTGGGACACCAGCCATTAAAGTTTTTAGGTTTAGCGGCTGGTGTCCCAACCGGCCGCTAAACCGCGTCTTTGCGCTAAAGCTGGGCCTTGTTTGGAGGTAAGCAAACGCCTTTCGCTTTTCTTGCCATTTCAGCATAACTCTGTAAGCGACTTGGGAGCATGGCGTTTGCAAACGACTTTAAATAATTTTAATCGTTTGAAGTCGTGGCAGTTGCGTTGGCCGGAATAACCACTTCAAAACTTGTTTACCCATCCCCCAGGCTACCATTGCACAAAATAGAATTTCTACGTTTTTTCAAATGCTTTGGTACTGAATGTACAGGCAGGCAGAGGGGAGATACAGGAGAAGAAAGATGTAATGCAACTGAATAAAACTCTGTTGTGCGTTAGCAATCCGAATTTTTCAGGTCATCTTCGCTCAAACCAACAATATCAAGTACAGTTAGCCTGTCCATTCCCCTGGAAAGTAATTTTTTCGCTAAGGCTAATTTTTCTTCCAGTTTCCCTTCGAGTTTTCCTTCAAGTTTCCCTTCGAGTTTCCCCTTCAACTCCCCTTCGAACTTTGCTGTTTCGAGCATGCTGCCTGAAATAGCAAGATTTTTCAAATGTGCCTCATAGTTTATTTTTTCCTGCGCGCTCATAGCATCCACTTTTAGCTGCGCTTCCACTTTGTCCAATCCCTTTGCCCTGAATCGTTTGGGAAGCGCATTGTTTTTAAAATAGTAGATCCACTCGTCCAATGAATCTTTGGCTACATTGTCAAAGTTATTCACTTTTATGATGTAATACTCCGGGTAAATCTGGTAAATGGCCTCTTTCTGGAGTTTGGCCTGTTGTGCAGCGCTTACCTGCAAAATATCGTGGTGGTGCAGACCATAAAATTCAGTTTTGCCATGGTAAACATAATCGGAACCCTGGCCCAGCTCAAAATACACGATATTGATTGAATACACTTTTTTAACCGCGCCAAAGGGTTCACCCACCTTGAGGTAATCGGTTATAAGCTTGGAGGTTCCAAATAGCATCCGTTGCAAAAAATCCCACTCGTTGTAGTACTGTAGTTCTATCAGAAGCAAGTCGCTTTTATCGTTTTCGCAAAGGATATCAACTTTATTTGCCTTGTCATCGGGTGAATCCCGGTTGGTTTCCGATTCGGGAATATTTACTATGGTAACTTCCTGCCGGAGGAGTTCGGTAAGAAAGCCTTCGAGAATGGCATAGTTTGCCTTTTGGCGAAGCAGGCGTTTAATGGCCCAATCGAAGCTGATGAGGGGTCGCATACAGTGGGATTTACGGGCTAAATTAGCATTAGTTCCTAAATAAATGGAAATTACTAACTTAGCAAAAATGAATGTATGGAAGTGCTGCAGGAAAAGGACGGAACCATCATAAAATTTGGGAGAAAACTTTCCAGGAAGGAAATTGATAATATTCAAAGCTATCTTAAGTATGCCAGGGCTGTTAAGGGTTCCATAGCCAAACCCGCTGATATCGAGCAATTTGCAGAGAAAGCAAAGCAGGATACCTGGGAGCGCTATAAAAAGAATGCTTTGCGTTAATGGATATTCTGATTGATTCGAACCTGGTGTATAGCGCCCTTTTAAAAGAGGGGCGTATTTCACGATTAATACTGCACCCAAATCCTTTAGTTACATTTTTTGCCCCCAGTTATTTGTTGCAGGAAATAGAACGCTATTGGGAGCGGATCATATTTTTATCGGGACTATCAGGGTACCATCTTCAAAACTCGCTTGACGAATTACTGAAAAATATTGTCCTTTTGAATGATGAGGAAATAGAGCCTGGTATTTTCAAGGAAGCTGAAAGGATTTGTGCGAGTGTAGATGAAAAGGATACAATTTTTGTAGCTATGAGTTTGTACTTTAATCTGCATTTATGGACAGGAGATAAAAAACTGAGGAAAGGATTGGAAAAGCAGGGCTATTTCATTTGTATCAGCACAAATGAAATTTATAGATATCTGGATTCAAACCCAGAAAATTAATTTGAAGTTTCCAGCGATGGCTTCCTGCCTAAGCATGAGACATCGCTGTGAAGTTGACACTCCAGCGATAGGCATGCACTCATGACATCAAATAATTTTAATCATTTGTAGTCGTTTGATTAAGTGAAATTGAAGAAAAAAATCAATGAATTGCAGCAAATTTTAGGAACACCATTGAGAATAATCTGGGCTCATTATTGAGTAAAAGCACATGCCACCAACATATGCATTTGTAGAAGCATTATTGTATTAAGGCAAGATAATCCGGCAATTATTAATTTGGAGAAGTTCACCACACAATTTCAAAGTACAGTTCCAAAAGATGAGGCAACAAAGAGCTAAGAGGAAATAGGCCTGCATCAATACCTGCCCGTTACTCATTATTCATTTTCATTCCCGGATTGTAAACCTATAAACCCCCGACCCCGTTTTAATAAAAATCGTTCCTTCCTTTACCTCAACACTGCCGTTTGCAAACACATCCGCCAAACCCTTTCCTCCTTCTTTTACTTTTTCTATACTCGAAGCAGGTATCTGAATAGTTGCAATTGCATTGGTTGGTATTTCCACTTCAAAATTTGTCTCCCCTTCTCCTGGCTGCCAAAGCGTGGAAACTTTTCCCAGCGGGGTAAGCAGGCTTGCCTGCATCCCACCCCGGCTGCGCCTTTCAAGCAAAGGCCCTGGCGGTTAAGAAATCGAGTATGCAAAGCCTCCCCGCCCAGGAGGGGATTAGCTCTTAATAGCATCCCACCCCGGCTAATATCCTTTAAGCGATGGATAAGAAGCGGCATTACCACAAACAGCAGCGTAACAAATTCCCTCCCTTTCCAAACCCGGGCTTCAGGCATGATTGGTACTTGTTCCTTTCAATATTAAATTGCAGCTTCGCAGCGCGTTAATACGAAGGCAGGGCATTTACCGGGACCGGTACCTCCCCGGTTGCCAGCCTTTTCAACTGCATAATTAAAGGTCCATTAGGTTCAGTAAAACACGAAAGAAGATATGTTACATAGATTTTGCCTGTCATGTATTGCTTTGCTTTGTATCCATTTCCACCATGTGTTGGCTCAAACGCCCCAAATGGAGCATGTGGTCACCCATAACCGGGTAACCATCATTACCGACCCAAGCAAAGGTGAAAACTCTTTTACACAATGGGGTGTTTTTCCAAAGGACAGTAAAAGTTTCCGTTCGGTAAAAATGCTGCTGACCCTGGGTACGCCCGACCTGATACCTACCGCGCATTGGGACTATTGCGATATCATCAGGATCAGGAGGGTGAAAAGTAAGGACAGCGCCGACAAGCATATAGAAATAGGAAGAATGTTAACGCCTTACGGAAGTATTTTTGGTAAGGGCTGGCAATGGCAATGGGAAGTAGATGTTACCGATTTTAAATCCTTATTGCAGGATAGTGTGGAAATAGAATATTTGCATACGGGCTACGAACCTGTTACGGTTGGATGGGCGTTAACCCTTGACTTTGCCATTACCTACGGTCCTGAAATTGTAAGGCCGATGGGTATGATTGCTTTGTGGAATGATAAATTTAAATATGGCGATGAAAAAAATCCGATCACCTCATCTTTATTGCCGGTTCAATATACGGTTCCCAAAGGAGCTGCGATCAATCGTATCAGGATCCAGCATACGGGTCATGGCGCCGATCAGCCCCGTGGGTGCAGCGAATTTTGCAGCCGCTGGCGCAGGATATTGATTGATCAAAAAATAGTGGACGAACGTAACCTGTGGAAAGATTGCAGTGTAAATCCCTTATACCCGCAGGGGGGCACATGGATATACAGCAGGGCCTACTGGTGCCCCGGCGATCTGCAGCAGCCCGATGTTATTGATGTTCCCATTGAGGCAGGAAAACATGAAGCCTCCGTGATCATGCAACCTTATACGGCAATGGGAAATATCCAGGCTTATGAACATATAGGCTCTTATTTATTCTTTTATGCAGAGCCGCAACAAAAATTTGATGCCGCGTTGGAAGATATACTGGCACCCACCAATAAACAGCAATATGCAAGGTTAAACCCGGCCATTGATCAGCCGAAGATCCTGATCCGGAATGTAGGCAGCAGTACATTAACTTCCCTGCAAATTGATTACGGAACGGTTGGTTTTGCAACAAAGCATTATACCTGGAAAGGCAGCTTAGGTTTTAATCAAACTGCATGGGTTGTTTTGCCCGGGGAGATTGATGCCATGCCGGGAGAAAATAAATTTTCGGTTACCATCGGCAAACCCAATGGCAAAAAGGATGCATGGGCAGGCGACAACAGTATGATCAGCGCTTTTACTGCACCCGAACTATTGCCCCAACAAATGATCGTTCATTATAAATCCAATAATAACCCGGGCGACAATACTATTTTGCTGGTAAACACCTCAGGCGATACCTTGTTTAAAAAACTGCCGGCCACTGTACAACCCAACACCATTTATGCGGATACCCTGCAATTAAAGGAAGGTAAATATGCATTGATCTTACAGGATACGGCCGGCAATGGTTTACAGTTTTGGGCCAATCCACGACAGGGCGACGGCTATTTAAGGCTAACGGATACAAGTGGAAATTTAGTGCGCATTGTAGAAAGTGATTGTGGCAAAGGAGAAACGATTTTCTTTGCTGCATCCCCTCAATATAAACCGGATACCACCAAGGTCATTGGGGCATTTTCAATGTTTCCAAGGCGCACGAGAGACAAGATTGATTTGGAGTTTTTACTCAATAAAGCGGCGAAGCTTACGGTTAAAATTACGGTTGATGGCATACTGCATCAGCAGCACGATTACGTTTCTGTAAAGCAGGGCATTTTTACCTATAATATCGCATACTTACCGCAGGGAAGATATGTAGTGGATGTATATGTAAACGGCGAAAGGTCGTTTACGGGAAGGGTAAACAAGGATAGCAGGTGATGTCAGGATTGCAATTGCCCTTTTGGTTACAGGTTTAAAGGTTGTTTCAGAGAATATATTCGTCGCCCCGCCATATTGGTTGGGGTGAATTGAAAATCATGCCGACCAAAATAAAATAAAAATGTGCTGCATAAATTCCCTTTGCCTTACTGGATTAGCGATTCGTTGTTGTTTCGTCTGTCTTATTTCAATTTCTTGATTGTGTTGCTTTCAAGTAAAGATTTCATTTGAGTTATGGCAACTTTGTTGAGTTGAATAAGTCGTTCATTTTGTGTTAAACCTTGTCGAATAAGTAAGGCGTTAATGCTTTCCATATTGCTCAACACTACTAATTGTTCCAATGTTGCATAATCTCTGATATTTCCGTCTTTGTCTGGATTGTTGTCTCGCCATTCTTTAGCTGTAATGCCGAAAAGTGCAACGTTCAATAAATCAGCTTCGTTGGCGTAGACAAAACTTGTCTGCTGTTTTGTGATTTCTTTCGGTATCAGGTTTTCCTTGATTGCATCAGTATGTATGTGATAGTTTACTTTAGCTAAAGTCCGTTGTAAGTTCCATTCTAACTGTTGTCGGTTGTTTTCATCTTCTTTAAGTCGTTGGTATTCTTTTACTAAAAGCAACTGAAACTTCGGACTAATCCACATCCCAAAATGAAATGCAATGTCTTTGTGAGCATAAGTTCCTCCATATCTGCCTGCTTTGGCAGTAATGCCAATGGCATTGGTAGCCTCAATCCAATTTTTAACCGATAGTACGAAATTATTGCTTCCTGCCGAATTTTTAATTGTACCGAATTCGGTATAATTAAAATCGGGATTGTACAATGCTTCCCATTCGCCAATATATTCAATGGTGCTTTTCAGGGTCAGCCATTTTATGATGATGGCTTCCTGCATTTGGCTTTTTGCCATATCTGTCAGAGAGATATAATCATCCTGTTTTTGAGAAATGATACTTATTTCCTTGCCCCCGATTTCAATTTTCTTGTTCTTTGCCATAAGTTGCTTTGTAAGCGACAAATTTACAAAAAACAATGTTTGTATGGCTTTTATTGCTTTGAATTGTGAGCACTGTTCGTCAAGATTAAAATAATAGCGGTTCGTTGTTCTCTGTTGCTTTACGCCATTCCTCAGGTTGCACCTGACATTGAAGCTATGAAATGGTTTGAAGCATAAACTCCAGGTAAAACCAATAAAATCTCCTGCGGTTTTTCATCGTATGAGATGTCGTAATTATGGTTGAACTTACGCCAGTTAAATCGGGGGTCAAATTGAATTAGCTTTTCTTCGTCTTTATTTTCAATTATGTATTTGCTATAAAATATACCTTTTGCTTTTAAAACAAACTCTTGTCCGTCTTGAAAAGTAAATACAATTTGTCCGCGCCAATTCATTTTTAAGTTTGCTATTTCAGTCCCATTTTTTGTTACGGTAATGCTTGTTCCAAAAATACCAACCGGGTTAATATTTCATAAAGTTTTAAATTTGTCAACTTAATTTCAGCTTTAAGAAAAAACAAATTTTCATAAATCAGTTCGCCTAACAGTTACCAGCTTCCGGCTCATTTAGCGGCATACTGCTGCATTTCATTAATAAGTTTTTGTCTCAAGTATCAAAAGTCGCCTGTTAATTATTGCTGAAATAAGTGTCTGCCACAGAATAATTGAAACAATCATAAGCCAAGGGTCAAAGAACTCAAAGTTGTCTGTCCACATAAATATAGTTGTTGCAATTCCTATCACAAAGCCAGCAATAAAGTCGTTTAAGTCAAGTTTAATTGTTGTAAAAAATCGTATTGTCGTTAGGAATAAAATCGCTCCAAGCCCACCCATTAATATCCTTCTAATTGCCAAGTATTCTATATCTTTCGAGCAGAAAAAAATCATTGTTAAATATTCTATTGTCGAAAATATGAAAAGCAAACTTGAATTGCCGGAATGTTCTTTTAATGCAATTTTCATAGCAAGTCCAAAGATTGCTCCTGGTATGTACAACAATGGAAAGATTAGTCCGCCGTCTACAAATGAAATAATTAAACACAGTAAAGCAAATGTCAAACCTCCAAGAAGTCCAAATATGGCAATTCTATATTTAAATCTAAATTTTTGTCTGTCCATATTTTTCGTCATTTGCCCAGTTCTGTTACAGATACGCCAACTCAAAAATAAAGGAAGGCTTTCCCCCCAGCCAAAACTTTCAATGCATATTAAATCAGCTTCCACCCAATATCTTTACAAAAATTACCTCCCATGAAATCACGCCGCCAATTTCTCAGCAACCTGGTGTTGCCTTTTGTAGCCGTTCCTTTTATTTCGGCAAAGTGCGATACTGAAACCGGACCGGAAGACCAAACAGGAAACGAACAAGTGCTTAGGGTGGCTATTATGGGGCTCGGCAGTTATGGCACGCGGGTAGCCGAAGCCATGAAGGATTGTACAAAGGCAAAGCTGGTGGGTGTCATCAGCGGAACACCTTCAAAGATTACAGACTGGCAAAGCAAATACGGGATACCGGCCAAAAACTGCTACAACTATGAAAACTACGACGCTATCAAAAACAATCCTGATATAGATGCCGTGTATATCATTACGCCCAATGCGTTGCATAAGGATGCTGCCATCAGGGTAGCCAAAGCGGGCAAGCATGTGATCTGCGAAAAGCCAATGGGTATAAATGCAAAGGAATGCCGCGCCATGATTGAGGCCTGCCAAAAAGCCAATGTAAAATTGCTGGTGGGCTACAGGATGCATTTTGAAGCCAAAACACTGGAAGTGATACGCATGCGCAATGAGGGCGAATTCGGCAAGATCATGTTTTTCCAGGGGCTCTGTGGTTTTCGTATTGGCAATCCCGGGCAATGGAGGCTAACCAAAGAACTTGCCGGAGGTGGCGCTATGATGGATATTGGTATTTACTCGGTAAACGGCGCACGGTATATGGTAGGCGAAGAACCTATTTGGGTAACGGCGCAGGAAACCAAAACCGATCCTGTGAAATTTAAAGAAGGAGTGGACGAAACGATTATGTTCCAGCTTGGCTTTCCCTCGGGCGCTGTAGCCTCATGTCTATCTTCCTATGGCATGAGTAACCTCGATAAATTCTTTTTGAACGGAACGGCGGGATTTGCCGAAATGCAGCCGTCCACGGGATACGGCCCCATACAGGGACGAACCCATAAAGGCCCATTGACACAACCGCATACTACGCATCAAACCATGCAAATGGAAGAATTTTCGGATATTATTTTGCAAGGCAAAAAGCCTGTTGTACCTGTAGATGGCGAAGAGGGGTTGAAAGACCTGGTGATTATGGATGCAATTTTTGAGGCAGTGCGGATGGGGAAGAAAGTGAGTTTGGGGGTTTGATTTGTAGGGTTGAGAAAAAGGAGTTTACAAATACCTTGAACAGGATAACCTGATTGGTGTTAATCAACAAATAAAAGCTCAATGGTGGGCTTTTGTTATTTTTAGCTGAATAATCACTGCAGGCAAGGTCTCTTTATCGAATACATTTTTCTTATTCTCATCATCCTGGAGCCTGATGCAGCTTCCTGAGAATATGTTCACTGCAATTATTTTTGCCATCATTGTTTAGCTCCGTACCGGGTGGTTAAAAAATGGATGGATGCCTTCATAAGCGCAATGAGTTTTTGCTGGTCGATATCGGATAGCTTGTTTACATACATGCATGCTTTCCCCATTTTAAATTTCCCAAGACCTTCCAATAAGGGTTTGTGTTCTTCAAGGCCGGTAAACACATAAAGCGAAATGGCTGCCTTGCGGGGAGAAAACCCAATTAAAGGGGCATCGCCTTCGTGACCGGTTTTGTATTTGTAGTGATAATTTCCAAACCCGATAATGCTTGGGCCATACATTTTTGGCTCGTAACCTGAAATATCCTGCATAAGCTTAATCAATTCAAAACTGTCGTTCCGCCTCTGTTCAGTTTCGGCAAATGAATGGATGAAATCAGTTACATCCTCGTTGGTATGTGTTGTTTTATTTTTTGCCATTTCTTTGTTATTGGTTTGAAATCAGCATCTTTAAACAAATTTAGGGCTTTCCGGCACGGGATGTATCTGGAAACGATACCCGTCATGCCGACTTTAGGAGGCATCCCGGCTGTAGAAACCGGGGCTCCTCCTACGTCGGAGTGACGACAATGATTAAAGACCGGACTCCTCCTACGTCAGAGTGACGCCAATGATTAAAGACCGGACTCATCCTACGTCGGAGTGACAACAGACTTTGGAGAGTGGGCTAACCCGTTATGCCGACGATAGGAGGCATCCCGGTTTTAAATGACCCCCTGCAGCGATACCAACTTACCAATACCAGGTCTTTACATTTTGCCGCAAAAATCAAATGTAACAACTAATGCAAAACATTTTCCCGGTGCTACTGTTATAGCGACCATGAAACATACTTAAAGAAAACACATTATGGCAGGCGAAATTGTTCGGGTAAGCAATCATTGCCTGATTTCCTGGGGAAATCAAGGTTAACGGGTCAAACCTAAACCTGCCTATGGTTTCGGTCAGTTTGTTTTTTTTTCATACTTTTCAATTTTAAATTAAGCTGACAAATATGCTGCGTAAAATAGTAACAAAGTCAGGACATTTCTATTTGCTGTACTTTTTGTTTACCATCGCAACCGTTCAGGCGCAAACTGTAGTATCTGACAGCATCCTGGCAGAAGCTACGCTGGAAAACGTGATCCGTTTTGCGATCAGGAACCAGCCGCTTATCCGCCAATCACAGATTGATGAAAGCATAACGGAAAAGCAGATCAAGGACGCACTTTCCGAATGGTATCCCCAGGTAAATTTCGCCTATAACCTGCAGCATAATTTCCAGGTGCCCGTTGCGGTAATAAACGGCAATAACATTAAGCTGGGTGTTAGCAATACCTCTTATGGACAGTTCACGCTTAAGCAGGTTTTATTTAACCCCGATGTGCTGTTTGCTAAAAAAACCAAGGGCGATATTCAGTTGCAGGCCAGGCAATATACCAACAGCAGTAAAATTGAGATTACGGCAGAAGTGACCAAGGCTTTTTACAATGTGCTTGAAAGCATGCAGCAGATTGAGATTGCCAATGGCGACATTGCACGATTGGAAAGGAGTTTAAAAGATGCTACCAGCCAATACCAGGCGGGCGTGGCAGATAAAATTGATTTTAAGCGTACCACCATTTCGCTCAATAATACCAGGGCGAGGAAATCGGGGCTTGAAGCAACGCTTAGATCACGAATGGAATACCTGAAATACGTGATGAATTACCCGGCTCAGTCGCCCCTGCAATTGTTGTACGATACCACCCGGCTTGAAAGGGATATTGTTTTGGATACTACCCTGCAACCCGATGTTAACAACCGCATTGAATACCAGATACTGGAAACGCAACGCAAGCTGCTTGGTTACAACCTTAAATATAATAAAGCGGCCTACTGGCCTACATTATCGGGCAATGCAGCTTATAACATGAATTACAACAACAATGATTTCAGCAAGTTGTATGCCACTAATTTCCCAAGTTCGTATGCAGGCTTATCCTTAAACTTCCCCATTTACCAGGGAGGAAAAAGGAAGAGCAATGTGAAACAGGCAGAGTTTGAATTGCAACGCACCGAATGGGATATAATTAAATTGAAAAATTCGGTCAATACTGAATTTGAGCAGGCAATGGCAATCTATAAAACAAACTATGCGGCTTATGTTTCACTAAAAGAGAATTTGAACCTGGCCCAGGAAGTATATGATGTTATCCAGCTTCAGTACAGATCGGGGATTAAAGCCTATCTTGAAGTGATTACCTCCGAAACAGACCTGAGAAACGCAAGGGTTTTGTACATAGTAGCTTTATACAATTTACTCAACAGTAAAGTGGATGTTCAAAAAAGCCTTGGGCTACTTACTTATTAACCTTGATGAATAAGCGATTAACTATACATTTATGATGGAAAGAAATTGGCATTTTCCCTTTTTACCTGTTTTCATACTTTTTGCAATAGCTTGTGGCAACAAGGGTTCGCAAACCCCGCAGGGGCCTCCTCCTGCAGTTGCTGTAACAGTAGATACCGCTCAAGTTTCAGATGCGGTTTATTATGACGAATATCCATCGCAGTTGGTGGCACTTAACCAGGTAGAGCTCAGGCCGCAGGTAAGCGGATTTGTTACAGGGATGCATTTTTCAGATGGGGCCCGTGTACGCAAAGGTCAGTTGCTTTATTCCATAGATGCCCAATTGTATTCTGCCAATTACGAGCAGGCCGTTGCGGCGCTCAGGGTGCAGGAAGCAAATTTGAACAGGGCGCAGAAAGATGCTGACCGTTACCATGAACTGGATAAAAACGATGCGGTAGCCAAACAACTGGTAGATAATGCCGATGCTGCGCTTGAAGTGGCAAAGAGCCAGGTAGAGGCTGCAAAAGCAAGCATCCAGGGCGTTCAAACAAGTGTACGGTACACCAAAGTGCTTGCCCCTTTTGATGGAATCATCGGCATATCAATGGTAAAGGTTGGCGCGGCAGTTACAGCCGGGCAAACCATTTTAAACACCGTTTCTACCGATAACCCGCTGGCAGTTGATTTCAATGTGGATCAAAACCAGATTTTCCGGTTTACCTCCATGCTGCAGAACCCGGCTGCTGCATCCGATTCTATTTTCACACTAGCCTTCAATGGAGAGCCATATTCATTCCCCGGAAGAATATTATTGATAGACCGCGCGGTAAACCCACAAACCGGAACCATAAAAATGAGGCTGACTTTCCCCAATGAAAAGAACCTGTTGCGGGCAGGCATGAATGCAACGGTGAGAATTAAAAACGACAATGGGAAGCAGCAAAGCATCATCATTCCGCATAAGGCGGTATTGGAAATGTTGGGTGAATACTACGTTTATACGGTGGGTGACAGCAGCAAAGTTACCCAGCGTAAAATTCAACTTGGCCAGCAGATAGGAGATAAAATAATAGTGAAAGACGGGCTGGCATCGGGCGATGTGTTCGTGGTACAGGGCGTGCAAAATTTAAGGGAAGGTTCCCTTGTAAACGCCGTACCTGCTAAACAGCCATAGACTATATTAGGATTAACTGATCAACTCAAATCATGATCGCAGAAACTTTTATTAAAAAGCCGGTAACGGCCATTGTGATTTCCATAGTTATTGTGCTGGTGGGTATCATTTCGCTTACCATTTTGCCTATTGCACAATATCCCGATATCACCCCGCCGGCAGTTAGCATTTCAGGCAGCTTTATTGGGGCAGATGCGCAAACGGTGGAACAAACTACTACCACAGCCATTGAGGCGCAGGTAAATGGCGTTCCGGGCATGACCTATCTTTCAAGCAACAGTACCAGCAGCGGGCAAAGCAGCATCAATGTAAACTTTGAAATTGGAACGGATATCAATATTGCCGCGCTTGATGTTCAGAACAGGGTAAGCGTGGCACAGCCTTCTTTGCCCGATGCGGTTAAGCGTCTTGGTTTGATTGTGCGGAAACGTAATCCATCCATTATGGTAGCGTTGGCCGTGTTTTCACCCAATGGCACGCATGATGCAACCTTTATAGGGAACTTCACCAATATTTATTTGAAAGATGCGCTGCAACGGGTGAAGGGTGTAGGCGATATTGTTTCGCGGGCCGATGATTTTGGCATGCGTATATGGCTGAATCCTGAAAAGCTTGCTGCCCTGAATATGACTCCGCAGGAAGTGATCGCTTCTTTAAACGAACAGAACCTGCAGGTGGCTGCAGGTATTGTAGGCGGCAATCCGCAACCCGGTACCCAAAGTTTTGAATACAGTGTGCTCACCAACAGCCGTATAAATACCCGCGAGCAGTTTGAAAACATTATTGTAAGAACGAGGCCGGCAGATGCAAGTATTGTGTACCTGAAAGATATAGCAAGGGTTGAATTGGGAAAGTTTGACTATTCAGCCATTGCTTATGCCGATGGACGTCCTTGTGCGTTTCTCCTTATTTTCCAGGCGCCCGGTGCCAATGCGCTGGAAACCTTTGAGGGAATTAATAAAGCGCTTGTTGAAGCCAAAAAGACATTCCCCAAAGACATTGATTACAGTATGCCGCTTGAAACCGTTTCTGTGGTAAAAGTTTCTATCAATGAAGTGCTGAAAACCCTTGCGGAAGCGTTGTTGCTGGTGGTACTCGTGGTGTACCTGTTCCTTCAAAACTGGAGGGCTACCCTTATTCCTGTGCTGGCTATACCGGTATCTTTAATCGGCACTTTTGTATTCTTTATTCCTTTTGGATTTACCATAAACACCCTGACCCTGTTTGCCTTTGTGCTTGCGATTGGTATTGTGGTGGATGATGCGATTGTGGTGGTTGAAGCGGTTCAGCATTATATTGATCATGAGCATTTATCTCCTAAGGTTGCTACCCAACGGGCGATGAAGGATATATCTGCCCCGGTTATTGCCATTGCCCTCATTCTTGCCGCTGTATTCGTACCGGTTGGTTTTATTCCGGGTATTGTGGGCCGTTTGTACCAGCAGTTTGCTATAACCATTGCTGTATCGGTAATCATTTCTGCATTTGTGGCGCTGTCGCTTACTCCGGCTCTTTGTTCCATCATGCTTAAGCCATCCAAAGGGGAAAATGAAAAGAAGAACCGGATGGAAAAATTCTTTGCTGCTTTCAACAGGCAATTTTCCAATATCACTTTTCATTATACAAAGGGCGTGGGCAAATGGATAAAGGCCACCCCCATGGTACTCATCATGATGGTTTGCCTGTTTGTCGGCCTTTTCTTTTTATTCAAATCAAAGCCAACAGGTTTTATTCCTACCGAGGATGAAGGCAGGGTGTTTGTGAGTTATGAAATGCCGGAAGCAACCTCCACCACACGCAGCACAGCCATGCTGAGGGAAATTATGGAAAGGGTCAGCAAGCTTCCGGCTGTTAGGGTTGTAGGAGGGCTTGCAGGGTTTAATATCATTTCTTTTTCCAATAAATCAAACCTGGGAACGCTTTTCGTGAGCCTGGAACCATGGGATAAGCGTAAGGATAAAGCCTTGCATTCCCAGGCGGTTATTGCCGACATTCAAAGGGTAACTGCCGATATAAAAGAAGCAAGGATCAGGGCCATTGCGCCGCCTGCCATTCCCGGTCTTGGCGCCACATCGGGCTTTACTTTCGAATTGCTTCAAACTACCAGTACCGACAGTATCCAGCAATTTGAAACAGTGGCGCGTAAGTTTCTTGATTCGTTGAATAAACGACCTGAAATCGGAATGGCGTACACCTTCTTTACTACCAAAACCCCCACTTATCAAATGGATGTTGACCGAGAAAAGGCAAAACAATTAGGGGTGAATGTGGCTGATGTGTACACCACCATTTCAAGCCTGCTGGGCAGCAGTTATGTAAATGATTTTAATTTATATGGAAGAAATTTTCGTGTAATGGCGCAGGCCGACAGCAGTTTTCGTTCGTCGCTTACTGAAATGCAGAGATATTATGTACGAAATGTGGAGGGAAATATGGTGCCGCTTAGTTCATTGGTAACCACAAGGCTCACCGAAAACCCATCGCTCATTTCGCATTACAATATTTATCGTGCTATCGAAATTAATGGTGCGCCAAAGGCCGGTTTCAGCAGCGGGCAGGCGATTGATGCCCTGAAGGAAGTGGCTGCGCAAACATTGCCGGATGGTTACGGGTACGAATTTTCGGGCATGAGCCGCGAAGAAATTCAGGCGGGATCGACCTCCACAACCATTTTTGCCATTTCCCTCGTGTTTGTATTCCTTTTCCTCGCGGCCTTGTACGAAAGCTGGTCCATTCCGTTCTCCGTACTATTTGCCGTACCCATTGGCGCCTTCGGTTCTATCCTTACACTTACCTTTCTGCCCGATTTATCAAACAATATTTACGCACAGATTGGCCTTATAACGCTTATTGGTTTGGCGGCAAAGAATGCGATCCTGATTGTTGAATTTGCCAAGGAAAGGGTGGATTCAGGTATTGATATTGTAGCGGCTACCCTGCAGGCAGTATCGCTAAGGCTAAGGCCCATCATCATGACCTCTATGGCATTCATCCTTGGGGTTTTACCACTTGCATTTGCAAGCGGCGCCGCAGCCGAAAGCCGCAAAACCATTGGCTGGACGGTGTTTGGGGGTATGTTATCAGCTACAACCCTGGCCATTTTTGTAGTGCCGGTTTTGTTTGTGCTGATCACTAAAATTTCTTATGGTAAAAAGCTTAAGCGAATGAAGGAACAGCATGAAAGGGAGAACATTGCAGACGAAATGATGAGCAGAAATTAAACCTTCCAAGATGACTCGCAGGCAATAAACTGCCCTGCATTGGGCATGACTGAAAGCATCAATCGTTTAGTCCCAATGTTGATTTCGATTTGAAGGCGAAGCCATACAATTCAAATCATATCCTTTCGTAAAAGAAGGCAGCAACCAATCGTGTAAGTAGCACATTCCCCTATTCATTTGGCATCAGTGCTTAGATGTCCTTTTCGAATCGGTGTAGAGGAAGTAACCCACAGCAAGAGCGGCCAACAGCACGAAGCCCGCGATCAGCAGCATCGTTTCCGGATCCGCCATCAATAAGTGTACTATGTTACCAGGAAAAATGTGTAAAATTGGAACATTCATAAGCTATGGTTTTTTGAAAGTAAAAAAAATAAAATCCATTTTGCCTGGCTGGTGTAGTATGAATGCCTGCCTTTTGAAGAGCCCCGGGAATAAAAATACAATTTTTTCGCTCCAAACTTGCATTTTTTGCCCGGGGATATTGGTGGAGTGTGTTCAGAAATGATTTAACAGCAAAAATTAAGCCCCTCCTTTGCCGTTAAAGCAAGGGAGGGGCTTAAAATCTTACATATTGATTATCAATATTTTTTTGTGTTTTTATTGAATTTTGTCAATTCTACTATGAGCGCATTATGGCGCAAAAGCGGGGGGATAATTTTGAGCGCATCTTCTTTATTGACAAATTCGCTGATAAACCATGCTTTATGTACGCCATCCTTACAACCCCAATCAGCGTTGGAAATGAATTTACTTTTTTGATAGTTATCCTGAAATAGGGCAACAAATTAATTGGATTTCAGTATCCGGGCAAGTTTT
>CAYUGH010000007.1:20252-46481 GCA_964444195.1 uncultured Chitinophagaceae bacterium | reverse complement strand
GTTATCCTGAAATAGGGCAACAAATTAATTGGATTTCAGTATCCGGGCAAGTTTTCTTTCAGTTTCCAGTGTTCATTTGCCGGCTACACTATGCCACTCGTGTTCAATATTGGTCATTAATAGTGCATTGTCAAACTTCACCGAACCTTTCGGAAACAATTCCTGGTTCTCAAAATAACTTGATTGGACATGGGTAACAGTAAGCGGTTTCACTTCCCAACGATATGCCTGTAGTTTTAGACCATCAAACCTGGTTTTGTTTGGGGAATAGCCGAGTTCTCCCTTTTCAAAAAAGGCAGATGCATTTTCCAGCGTTCCAAAAATGGAATTCGGGTCAAAGGATTCGGTTAGCCCGGCATCGATGGAAATGCTGGTGTTGTCTGAACTGGTGAAATCAATGTGGTAGGTTGAGCCGGTTTCTACCACATTAAACTTTGCCAAATAATGTTTTCCCGGAAAAATTCGTCCTCCCGCAAGCGCATTCAGTTTTAGAGAAGTATCGCGTCGTGGAATGAAGACCCCTTGTTTAACCTCACCATCTTCGTCCCACTCAACAGCAAATCTGTGAGCTCCATTTTCTGATGAGATTCCGACAAAGTCAGGCAGTCCTTTTGGTTTAATATTTTTCAGGCGGATCAAACAAATACCAACGATTGCCTTACCTCCATAGATTTTTGGCCGAAACGGGGAGGGAAGGATGTTTGAAACTATTTCTGGTTCAGCGGTAAAGTTGATCAGAATTCGCCTATCGATAAAGCCGTGAATGGTGGGGATTTTCATAGGTTGAAGAAGGGTATAGAAATTTAATCAGGAACAAACCCTATATTTCATGGAGTAATTCCCTTGCTGGGTGGGCTTTCAATTTCCCCTTTCTTACCAAATCCAGGGTTTCAACAGCTTCTTTTAATTCTACGAGTATTTTGGCCTTTTCTCCTGAAATGGTTTTAGTCTTGACATAGGGAAGGCTTTTCAATACTTCTAAAAGAGATTGGGCTTTATTATCCTGTATATCCAGTAAAACTTTCATTTTCTAAAAATAGTTGAATAGTTCAAAATTATCTTTTTTCGAAGGAAAAAGTTTACACAATTTGGAAATTTGGCCCTTATATACCAATCTCCAACTCTCCAATTCCTAATCTCCTAATTCCCAATCACTTAATAACTCATTCAACCAATACCTAATTCCCCAACCCCTTTATCACATCATATTTCGTCACAATATGGTAATTGCCCGCTTCGTCCTGGGCCAGCGCTGCTCCGTTATCTTTATTGATTACCAACCTTAGCCGGTCAATAGGAGTGTTATAATCAACCATCGGGTAGGGGGGCTCAATAGCAGTGGCAATGGGGGTGTGTTTAATATCGGGGTTGGTGAATATTTTATTGAACAAACCCTGCTGGCTTACAGCGCCAAGGTTTTGTCCGTTCTCCATCACGGGGATGTTTTCAATATCATATTTCTCCATCAGTGCCACCGCGCGGGCAACAGTTTGGTCAGGGGTAATGGTAATCAGTTTTTGGGCTTTCCGTCCGCTTACCAGGTCCTTGAATGTTTTTACATCGAGGAATCCGCGTTCCATCATCCATTGGTCGTTATAAATTTTGCCAACATACCTGCTGCCATGGTCATGGAATACCACTACTACCAGGTCGTCTTTAGTAAGACTGCCACTTAATTGCAGCAGGCCCTGTAGTGCGCTGCCGGCGCTATAACCAATAAAAATGCCTTCTTCTTTGGCAATGCGACGCGCCATGATGGCCGCCTCTTTGTCGGTTACCTGCTCAAAATAATCCACCCATTGCATATCGTAGTTCTGCGGTACAAAGTCTTCGCCAATTCCCTCGGTTATATAAGGGTGTACTTCGTTGGTATCAATTTCGCCGGTGCGAAAGTATTTGGTAAGCAGGCTGCCGTAACTGTCGATGGCCCAAACCTTAATATTTGGGTTCTTTTCTTTCAGGTATTTGCCCATTCCGGTAACCGTTCCGCCCGTACCCGTAGCTACCACCAGGTGGGTTATTTTTCCTTCGGTTTGCTCCCAAATCTCGGGGCCCGTTGTTTCATAGTGTGCGAGTCGGTTAGCCAGGTTATCGTATTGGTTTACGTACCAGCTATTCGGAATTTCTTTGGCCAATCTTTTCGACACGCTGTAATAACTCATCGGGTCTTCGGGCTCCACGTTGGTGGGGCATACAATCACTTC
Organism: uncultured Chitinophagaceae bacterium; assembly: GCA_964444195.1. Taxonomy (GTDB): domain Bacteria; phylum Bacteroidota; class Bacteroidia; order Chitinophagales; family Chitinophagaceae; genus Phnomibacter. The sequence continues at coordinate 44,277 of CAYUGH010000007.1, read as the reverse complement.
GGCTCCAACAGCTTTCAAAATGTCGGCTTTTTCTTTGCTCTGCTTATCTGTAGTAGTAAAAATGCACTTATATCCTTTGATGATGGCCGCAAGCGCCAGCCCCATGCCGGTATTGCCGCTTGTTCCTTCAATAATGGTGCCGCCGGGTTTCAACCAGCCTTCTGCTTCGGCTACTTCAACCATTTTTACCGCCATGCGGTCCTTAATGCTATTGCCCGGGTTAAAATATTCCACTTTGGCAAGCACAGTACAAGGGAGTTGGCGCGTAATGTTGTTGATTTGAATGAGTGGGGTGTTGCCAATAGTTTCCAGTATATTTTTTTTCCAGGCCATAATCGGTGATAATTTTTTGCAAAGGTAACTTTTACCCGGTGGCAGCTGTTAAAAATGGTGCAATTTTGCCCCGACCAGGAAAGGGGTTGTAAAAACCTGCCAGGAGTTAAAGGCGGGAAATAAGCGAGGAATGAGGCATTTAAAAGCAGTCAATAAGTATTTCTGGAAATACCGCTACCGGTTGGGTTGGGGCATCCTGTTCATTATAGTATCCAACTATTTTGCCATCCTGGCGCCGCAGGTTACCAGCTATGTGGTGGATAGGGTGCAGCAAAGTTTGCAGGGAACGCATTCCGTTGCGCTTCAGCCTCAAAAGGACCTGCTGATGCGCGGGTTTGTGCATTGGGTGGAGCATTCCAAGTTTGGTTTTGGAAATATGGTGATCCTTTGCGGAATTGTCATCCTTTTCCTGGCCTTGCTGAGGGGAATATTTATGTACCTGATGCGGCAAACTATTGTAGTAATGAGCCGCCATATAGAGTTCGACCAGAAAAATGAAGTGTACAGTCATTACCAGGATTTGGATACCCGGTTTTTTAAAACCAACTCCATTGGCGACCTGATGAACCGGGTGGCTGAGGATGTGAGCCGGGTAAGGATGTACACCGGGCCCGCAGTAATGTATTTTGTAAACCTCGTTACCATTATAGTATTGGCGGTAAGCAATATGCTGGCCAAAAATGTAACGCTTACCTTGTATGTGTTTGCACCCCTGCCTTTACTGGCTTTTGCCATTTATTATGTAAATACCATCATTCACCGCAAAAGCGAAAAGCTGCAGGGCTTGCTGAGTGATCTTACCACCAATGCGCAGCAATCGTACAGCGGTATCCGCGTAATAAAAAGCTATATGCAGGAGAAAGCCATGCTTGGTTTTTTTGAGCAAAACAGCGAGTTGTACCGCAAGCAGGCCATCAGCCTTGCACGGGTGGAAGCTATTTATGCGCCCGCCATTGTGCTCATAATCGGTATCAGCACTTTGATTACCATTATGATGGGCGGGTTGTATTACCTGCGGGGAGATATTGCGGAAGTGGGTATCATCGTGGAATTTATTTTGTACATCAATATGCTCACCTTTCCTGTGAGTGCGGTTGGCTGGGTAGCGAGCATGATCCAACGGGCATCTGCCTCGCAAAAAAGGTTGAATGAGTTCCTCGAAACCGCCCCGACTATTAAGAATGAAGCCGGTGTTGCCGGGCCCGTTCAGTTAAAAGGGGCGATCCAATTCAGGGAAGTAGATTTTACGTATCCGCATACCGGTATTCATGCCATCCGCAATTTTTCACTGGATATTCAACCCGGGCAAAAAATTGCCATCATCGGGCGAACCGGGAGCGGAAAATCGACCCTTGGCCAATTGCTGCTGAGGATGTATGATATTGATAAGGGAAATATCCTGTTGGATGGAACCGATATTAAGCAGGTTGACCTGGAAAGTATCCGGCAGCAGATCAGTTATGTTCCGCAGGATGTGTTTTTGTTCAGCGATACGGTGGCTTCCAATATCCGTTTTGGTAATGAAGCAGCAACTGATGAGGAGGTAATGGATGCCGCGAGGCAGGCTTCCATTCACCGGGAGATCGAGCAGTTTGCAGGCGGATACAAAACCATGGTAGGGGAGCGGGGGGTTACCCTGAGTGGTGGTCAGAAACAAAGGGTGTCCATTGCGCGTGCCCTGCTGAAAGATTCCCCCATTTTAATATTGGACGATTGCCTGAGCGCAGTGGATTCTCAAACGGAGAAGCGGATTCTCGGTCACCTGGAAAAGCAATTGCAGCATATTACCACCATTATTATTACACACCGGATATTTACCCACCTCAATTTTGCCCAGATTGTGGTGATGGAGGATGGGAAAATTATTGAGCAAGGCACCCATGAGGAGCTTTTAGCGCTTGATGGAGAGTATGCCTGGATGTACAAAATGCAAAAAAATCCTTCCCCTGCACCTGAATCGGAGGCGGTGGAGGAGGACAATCCGGTTATCTGAAACAAGTTGTTTATAAACCCCGGCAAAAACCCTGCGAATAGCAAAGAATATGGGGGATAACAGCCTTAAAAATGTGCAGAACCCGGTGCAAAACAGGTGTATTTAAACAGCCCAAAAAATTTGGAAGGGAAGAATCTTTCTAACTACTTTTATACCAGACAAAAGGGAAGAACACTGATGCAGAATCGATCTCTTAGTCGGCGCAAAGGTAAGGGTTAGCAATAATCTGAACCGCCGGAAAAAGAACTTTGGTTAGCAATAACCTGGTTTACGTTTCGGACAACAAAGGTTAGTAATAACCGGAGTTAATGCAACAAAAAGTTTAAACGTTAGCAATAACGTCAGCTTGAGTTTCAAAGGTTGTTCCAGCAATGGAAGTTCCGAAGAGTCGGCAAAAAAGAAAGGTTACTAAGAAAAAGTGGAAGCGCCCGACAACGGATCCACAAAGCCGCAAGGCAGAAATGGTGAAGTAGTTATTATCAGCGCAGAAATTTTTTGGTGGGACACCCCTAGTTTGAAAGCGTCGGGTTAGTAAGTACAAGCGAAAGCGCGTAATTACGCGATGCTTTCTTTTACCGGCAGTTAGGATGTAAAAGTCCAGCTGCCGGTAATTTTTTTACCCGATTGCCCCGGCAGCCATTCCACAAAGAGCTTTTAGCAACATTAGCCCATCAATCACCAGCAGGTACCAGATAACCGGTCTTCGTTTGGCAAGGCTTAAAGCCACCCGGCAAAGCAAACCCATGGGAACGAGGAATAAAGCAATGGAAAATAATTTTGTTTCTTCTATTGTAAAAAAGATGCTTAACACCGAGATACCAATAAAAGTAAGCGGTAAAACGATGGTGTAGATTACGTTTCGCAAGCCCTTGCGGACCACAAATGTTTTCAGCGATTGGTTATGGTCGGCGGCATAGTCTTTAATGTCGAACAGGATGGCAAGTACGGAAATGAACATCCAGTTGTGCAGCCCGAAGAAAATAAAAGACCAATCAGGTGTAAGGCTAAGCTGATGTTTCCAATGGTACATGGTCCATGGAATAAACGACACACAACCTGCCCAAACCGCGCCAATAATAAAGGGTTTGAACCACCCGAGCGAACGTAACTGGATTTTGAAAATACCGGGGAAGCTGATACCATAATACAGGAAACCCAACACCGGGAACAGCGATAGCAATAGGCCAACCCGCATTAATTCAGCAAAGGGGATTGAAGGAAGCCTTATCCAATAAAATATCCCCCCAACTATGATGGTAAGAAATAAAAGGTATTGATAAGCTGTCAATTGTTTTTTATGGTCACGGATCCAGATCGCGCGCTTATTGCTTGTGTGCGGATGCGGATCGTAATGGTACGAGAGCATATAAAACGCAACGGTTCCACAAAACAACAGTAGGTAGAACAACCCATAATTCAACGGCATATGAAGCACCATATTGTTTTCAATGGCAAGCGCAACGGCAGTAATGCCATAAAAACTGTTGGAATAAAATATGGCTTCCAGTGGCTTTTTCATAGATGCTCAAAGATGCGGTTATTTTGCCTTTAAAATAATCGCCGAAAACATTGCTTCATGAATCGCTTGGGGAAGAATGGGATTGGATGGCTGATGCATCCGATGAATTTGGAAAATCGTTAAGCTTGATTCAAAAGGGAATTTCGGGGGTAAATGTGATGGATGAACAATGCTGGCCGGAAATGATTTCCTTTTTCAAACCCCGGTTAATTGCACTGGATTCGTTTTGGGGCGATGCAAAAGACAGTATGGGGGGCTGGTAAGAATAAGGAAGGTCATAAATTTAATAATTGTAAATGCTTGTAAATTAAATTGTTGTGTAATACCTTGTTGGAGTAATATTTTTTCTTACATACTTAAGCAATTTAATGATGGCAACTCCTGTAGAAGTTATTAAAATGGTTCAGAGCATACTGAACGAAAAAGGCTTTAAGGTAGGCCCTGCAAATGGAATTGCAGGCAGCAGTACCATTGCTGCGCTCAATAAGGTGAAGGGTTTAACTGCAAACTGGCCGGCTGATCGTAAATTGGTTGGTACGCTCCAGTTGTATGCCGCCGAAAGGGGAATTAACCCGGGTAAAATTGATGGCTTTTGGGGCCCGGATACGCAAACCGCTTATGATGAGCTTAAACACCAGCTTTTATTTGGTACGGTGGAAGAGATCTGGCGTCCGGAAGAAGTGATTGTTCCAGCGAACCCAAACAACTGGCCGGTTCAATCACCTGCAGCATTGAACGCGTTTTATGGGCAGGCAAGGGAAACGGGAAATCCAAACCTTGTGTCAGCCATCCTGCCTTACCCTATGGTGATTGCATGGGACACTTCTAAAACTGTAAACAAAATTACCTGCCATAAATTGGTAAAAGAAAGCATGATCAGGGTACTTACGAATGTGCATACCCATTACGGTATAGCACAAATTAAAGCCCTGAGGCTCGATTATTTCGGTGGCTGTTTCAATTACCGGAAAATGCGGGGCGGCACACAATTAAGCATGCATAGCTGGGGTATTGCCATCGATTTTGACCCCGAGCGCAACCAACTTAAATGGGGCAGGGACAGGGCGGTTTTTGCCCGGCCTGAATACAACCGCTTTTGGGAGTTTTGGGAAGCTGAAGGATGGGTAAGTTTGGGCCGTTCCCGCAACTTCGATTGGATGCATGTGCAGGCAGCCAAGTTGCAGAGTTAAATGAATAAGCGTTGTAAAAATGAACCCCGGCAATGCTTTTGAAAGTTTGCCGGGGGTTAATGTAAATGGATAATTTCTTTTTTACCTGAAAAACTCGTTGCTTATTCTTTCAGCACCTTCAATATTTCTCCATTGCTTAACCTGATATAATAAATGCCTTTTGCAAGTCCTTCGAGGTTTATAGCTTGTGCTGCTGAGACAATCCTCACTTGCTGAACTGCACGGCCATTATTATCATAAATGATGGCGTTTGATTCAAGCAGGGCGTTTGTTCCAATAGCCAGTGTCAGCCTGCCTTTCGTAGGATTTGGATAAACGGCAGACCTTGTGATCAGTGATGCTTTCAGATTGATTTTTACTACAGAGGAATAGGTGAACTTATTGTCTTTGTCAACCTGTTTTACCCGGTAATAGAGCGTGTTTATTTTCAGTTTGTCAACCCGCATATCGGTATGCTGGTATTGCCCCTGCATAGAAGCCCCGCCGTTGGGTTTAAGGGTTGCAACCGGGTCGAATGTGGTTGCATTTATGGAACGTTCCAGTATAAAGTGTTTTACATTCAACTCGGTTCCGGTTGCCCAGCGCAGCAGGTTGTCATTTCCCTGGTTAACACCGGTAAAATACAGCCAGGTTACAGGTAATGGACTGCCTACAAAAGTACAGGTAACATCAGCAGGCCGAAGCGCTTCGGTATTGCCAACACTATCCCGGGCAAGGGTAAAAAAGCAATAGTTGCCAATATCGGGAACGGTAATAGTTGTGTCGGTACGATGTATGCCGCTGCGGATGAGGCTGTAGCTTCCGCCATCGGTACTCATATACAGGTCGTAGCTTTCTACACCTACTCCTCCGGGGTCATCAAGCCCGCTCCAGGTAAGGTAAATGCTGTTGGAACTTTCTGCCGGCAGACCGTTAATTTTACTTGACGGGGGTAATGCATCAATGGTGTTTGTTTCCACATTGGTTGGAATGGTATCATTGCTGTCGAAAATTATCTGCGCATCGGCATTCATCTGATCGCCTGTATTGGCGTCATCTTTCGACATAATGGTAAAATTGGCAAACCCATGACCGTTGGTGGGTTTGCTTGTATCCTGCGTCAGCAAAAATCCTTTCAAAGGATCGCTTACCGGGCCAAGTGTTATGGGGTCAATGCTTTGGAACAGCCAAAAGGCGCGGTTATTGGCCACATCATATCCTGCTGTAATATCTACCAATACACCGAGTGAATCCTTCAGATCAAGCCGGGTATAGTATGCCGGGGTATTGGGGGGTACAGAAAATGTTTGGTTGTTAAATCCAAAGCTGCCCAATATGAAACGGCTTCCGCTTTGCATGATATCAATGGGGTAATAAACAGCTACCACTTTGGCCGGGGCTGTGGCTTCTTTACTGTTTTCGAAATTGATAGTGTACGGTAGCTGATCTTTAATGCTTACCCAACGCGGGCTGCCAATACCCTTTGGCCCGATGATTTCGTTAGGGTCATTCGAATTGATGACTTCTGTGGAAAAAGGAATACCACCGCCCTTGGGTAGGGCTATCAGTGAACCACCACCACCAGGTGGACAAGGATGCTGCGCACCGCCTGGATTGCAAATCAGAATAAATGCAATAATCAGCAGTAACGGGGCTGTGCGAAATATGAATGATTTTGTTTTCACGAGGCTTTCCTGGTTGATTAATTAATAGGCACTCCGGCCATGTACAGCGCCATTATCATAGGTGGAGGGCGACATACCGCCCGATCCTAGGGAATTAAGCGCGTTGGTAATGCCATCCATAATGCCATTAGAAATGTTGTATTTTCCATCGAGGTATCCTAAGCCGCGCACAGGCCCGGTCACGGGGTTCCATTTGTTAAGTGCATCATAGGTAGGATGTTCATTCATCATTTTCAGGTTCCATTCGCCTACGTCCATTGATCTTGTGGTAAAGCTTTTACCAGTGGTAAGCTCCACTCCATAATCAAACAGGTTGTATGCGCCGCCAATGGGAATAAAACTGAAAATGGAAGTAGCTATATCCATATTTTTCCGGGCCTGATCGTAGGTATCAGTGGGGCAGGGGCCACTCTGTGCCTTTTTTATCTTATAAAAAAGATCAATAAGATTCAGCACAATTCCTGCCCTTCCCAACCATTTCTGATTTTGTTGTGTTCTTAATAAATTACGTTCAGCCTGCAGGGTTTCTTCTGCTGCCAGTTTTAGCTGTTTATTTTTAAAAGTCTTATGAAGTCCTTCTAATTGCTTAATAATAACTTCCCTGGCACTTTTATTAATGAAATCGGTCATGGCTTTGGCTTCTGCAGCATTCAGTTTATTACCTCCAAGGAAAGAGGATGAGTTCAGAAAGTTCAAAATATCCTGCGGTACATCAGACCCAAGAGATGAGAAGGGGCCACTTTGAGGTTGTGAGCTTCCTTCCAATCCATATAGGTCCACATAATTTACCGGGTTGTTATAACAATAAGCATATAGGTTCATGCCGTCTGCATAACCCATTGGGTCCGGTTGGCTGAAGCTGCCGGTTTGGGGTGAATAAGTACGAAAAAGAAAGTGGTTATACCCTGTCGCGCTGTTAAATTCCTGGCCTGTATAACCAAACCTGTTTCCCGTTGGAGAGGTGGTTACTTCTGTGCCACTGCTGTTCCTGATGGTTTGGCTGCCATAAGGGTCATAGAGATAGGATTCTTCCACCTGGCCATTTTGGCCTGTAAGAGCTTCTACGGATCTTTGGGGATTCAGGTGGTAGTAATGCAATCCATCATGGTTCTGCATGGAAACCGGGGTAAAGGGCGCTCCCATGATCTGGCGATTTACCAGGGTATTGTCTCCTTCGCTCCTGAGTTCCATTTGCATTAAACCAACGTAATTGTATATAAAACCCTGGCCATTCCGGGTAACCCTTGTGCAACGTCCAAAGGCATCATAGGCGTACTTAATTAGCTGGGAGGGAGAAGCAGAGTCCTTAATGATCCTGCCTCTGACATCATAGGTTTTATACCAGGTTCCATCAAAGATGAGGTTTCCATTTGCATCATAAGTCAGTGTTTTGGTGGATGGGCCTTCCTGTAACTGGGTTACCTGGTTCATCGTATTCAGGGTATAATTTTGCGGGCTTCCATTCCGCATCACCTGGGTTCTTGAGCCTGCTCCATTGTACTGGTAAACCTGTGTTTGCAGGGTGGCGCTTGCATCAGTTGGATTGCCCTGCCTGTAAGAAGTCAATCTGCCTGAAGCATCAAACTGATACTGTTCAGAGCTCTGCAAATTGTTACTTTTTATAATGCCTGAAATATTTCTTTCATTATCATATTCATATTGCATTTGCTGAGTATTACCTGTTTGATATCCTGAAAGTTTTCCTGCAACATCATATTGAAAAAGAGACTGCAACTCATTTCCATAAACAATTTTTGAAAGCTGGGAAGCGGCATTGTATTGATAGTTGGCAATAGGAGAGCCATCCAAGCTAATATTTTGCAGCTTATTTCGTTCATCAAAAGCCTTGGTTACCACCTGGCCATCAGGATAAGTGGTGATACGTGATCTGCCACCGGTATTGAAGTTGAATGTAAATGATTTGCCATTGGTTTTCTCCTCTGATATCCTGTTGAGGTTGTCATACAAAACCTCCGTGGTTGCAATACTGTTTTTACCCTTGATCAGTCTGCCGCCGGCATCGTAAGAATATTCTTCCAACCCTGAACCTGGAAGATTTTTGCTGACCATATTGCTTTCAGCATCATACCCATAAGTAATGATGTTGCCATTTCTCTGAGTTTTTGAAATGATGTCACTTACTGCATTGTATCCAAACCGAAGACTGGAGCCATTGTTATAAGTTACGGTTACCGGCCTGTCACGCGCATCATATTCATACGTTGTTTTCTGATTCAGTTCATCATAGGTTTCCAACGCATTACTTTCTACATCAAATACAGCCCTGGTGGTGTTTCCAAGCGGGTTTGTTATTTCAGTGGGCCTGTTGAGCGCATCATAGTTTACTTGCCAGGTTTTGTTTCTTCTGTCTGTTTTCGTCAAAACATTTCCGTTCTCATCATAACTGAAGCGTATCACCAGTCCCTGGATATCTGTAATCGTTGTGAAACGATCCATGTTGTCATATTGTAATTGCGCGGTATTGCCTGTTGCATTGGTAAAACGAATGGGGTTATTGGTAGCATCATAACTGCATGAGTAAACCAATCCCAGCTTATCCCTCACTTCAGTAAGGCGATTTGCCTTATCATACATTGCAATGTACTGCTGCCCATTGCCCAATTTAGCTCCAATCAGGTTGCCATTGGCATCATAGGTAAAACCAGCTTCATTGCCTTCAGGGTCTTTTATTCTCGCCAGCTTATTTTGCGTGTTATATTCATACCTTATGGAATTTCCCAGCGGGTTGGTGTATCGCACCAGGTTATCCATGGCATCATATTCAAAAGTTTCGCTATTCCCTTTTGGGTTCGTACTTCTAACCAGGCGATTGGAGGCATCATAGGAAAAAACGCTCTTCCGCCCCAATTGATCTGTTAAAGCTGTAAGATTGCCTTCTGCATCATATTCAAACTGGGCTATACCATTCAGCGCATCTTTAAATCCTAACATACGATCCAGCAAATCATAGGAGTATTGCACCTTTCGGCCAAGGCCATTGGTAATGCTCAGGATCTGGCCCCTGATATTTTTTTCCATGGTGCGGGTATAACCAAGCGGGCCGGTTATACCTGTTTCATATCCATAGGCATTGTAGGTAAATTGAAAACTGTTTCCCCTGGCATCCTTCAGGGTTTTCATATCTCCATTGGGTTCATAGGTCATTTCTATTTTGTTTCCATCAGGTTTGGTTAACCTGGTCAGGTTGCCGGCAGCATCATAAGTGAAACTATATTGGTTACCCTTTGCATCAGTTACGGTTGTTACCTGGCTAAAATTGTTTTCATAGGTAAACCTTGTTGTATGACCAAGAGGATCAATGGAGGTCAGCATGTTCGCCCTGTCATCATAAGTATAGGTGAACGTATTTCCATTGGCATCCGTTCTCGAAATACTGTTCCCGTACTCATCATATTCAACTGAAATTTTATACCCGCAGCAATTGCCTGCATAGGATTTTAGCCACACCCTGTCGCCATAGCGCTGGTATTGGTAGATGGTTGTTTGATTGAGGCCCCCTGCAATATATTCAGTTACTACTGAGGTTAGCGTTGCGGTATCATAGGAAAGACTGATCCTTTTGTTACATCCAATGAGTTCACGTGCACTGAATCCCTCATAATAAATAAGGTTCACCTCATTCCCGTTTTTATCCATTTGTGAGATCATGGGACCTGTGGCAAAATATTTATAACGCATCGTTTTACCCAAAGGGTCAGTGGCAGTAATAAGCCTTCCGCCACCATCATAGGAATAGGTCCAGCTACGTGTGGGACTTGTCATTGCATCTGTAATGGTGGAAAGTAGTCCATTGGAATTGTAACTAAGGGAAAAACCCCTTCCTGACGAGGTGGAGATGGCAGTGAGTTTTGCGGCTGAATTGTAAGTGAAGGAAATGATATTGTTGTTGGGGCTTACAATCCTGGTGATTTTTTTATGGGAAGCTTCTTCGAAAAAGTATTGTATGCCATCTTTGGTGCGTACCATGTATTTTCCTGTTTCAGGAGAACTCAACTGGTCGAATATTCCCTTTGGAGCCTTAAAGGCGCCACCGCCAGCGGGTGTGTACAAATCCTCTCTGCCATCATGCCCTAAAATGGAAATGGCTCCCAGCGAATCCAGCCTGTAACCAATACTGAAAACAAAACTCCAGCCCAATCCAAAATCCCTGTTCAGGTCATATAAAACACTATTGTAATTAAACTCAAGGTTTAAAGGTAAATCCCTTTCTACCATTTGCAATTCAGTGCGGGTAATAAAGATGTTGCCTGAATAGGTATTCACCTCAATACCCATGGGTCCTATTTTGTTGGTGTTATTTATGTTCTGACTGTTGGCTGGGAGAACAGAAGCACAAAGGATGGTCCATGCAATAATTGGAAAATACCACCCAATATGTTGTCGTTTTATGTTGGATTTGTTAATCATCCTTGGATTTCTATTTTATATTATTGGGAGAAAATTATATTATTTTAATATATATTTTATAATAGAGTGCCCCGGGTAATTAACAGGCGCTTTGCTATACACATTGATGGTTCCGCTGCCACCTGCCCTTATAAATCCAGGGGGGCCGTTTGTTTCACTTAGTTCGACATATAAGCTTGATGTGGCCCCGCCATCAAGCGCTCCTGCGCTCATGGCTAACGGCATGCCATTTTCACTAAACACTACCCTTGTTTGCACCGGAATATCAACATTAGTGGGGTTGGTGTAATTGATCTGGACTACGAATGGCCATCCGGCGAAAACTTTTGGTGGAATAACCACTTGCACAACTAATTGTGAATTTAAACCCGATTGTGCGCCGGGACTGCAACCCGGCTCGTTGCCGTTGCCTGATTGGCCGGTATTGGTTCCGGGGCCGGTTATGAGGCCTCCATTGTTGGTATTCTCAACACTGAAACCATCTTCAAGCAAAGCTGTGGTGGAGTTAGCCGGTTTAAATAGTTCCACATCATACAAACCAAGCGGCGCGCCCAGCAGGTTGAAAGTGGCAAATACCTGGTTGCTGTTGGTAAAATAAATGCGCGATGCGGTGATGGTGGCCGCGCCTTTTAGTTTCGCAATCATGTCCGGCGTAAATAAAGAACCGGTGAGGCGAACAGTAACATTGCCTGTATTACCTCCGCTATTTGCATCTACCCGGACAATAGCAAAGGGCAGCACCTCAACTTTCAATGTAATAGCCTGAACAGGCCTGTTGGGTGTGGTTGTTTGCACCACAATATAATAGTTGCCTGCTTTTACCGAAGGCATCATCATGGTTTGATTGCCTGCATTGGGCGTTTCGAAAGCATAGTCGAACCGCGCAGCAGAGGGAATAAACCTATGCCCTGCAAATACCTGGTTTACCGCCCCGAGCGAATCAGGCGTTTTTAAAGTGAGCAGCAAGGTGGCACCGTCAATAGAATCGGGCACAACGAGTTTGTAATACAATGCCCGATCTTTTAAATTATTGGTTTCAGTCACACCCAATTGTATGGCTTTCACATCAACATACAGTCTTGGATTGCGAACACCCGTATTGTTGCTGCGGTCGGGATCGTTGAAGTTATTGAGGATATCGGTTTTTACCAGCAGGTTGTATTCGCCTTCGGTAACTCCCTGTATAATTGGGGAATGTGAAAAACTATCGAGTCCCAGCGCACTTATATTAAACGGATGCAAAAGCGTTCCCTGCAATACCGCGCTATCGGCTGAAGTATTGGAGCTTAAATAAATGCCATCCGTTCCATTGCCTGCGGCATTATTGGTTGATTGGTTGGTTAACTGCCATTTTAGAGGAAGCGGGTAACCCAGCAAAGCAGTATCGGCAGTTATAATTTGCTGCACGGTAAAATCAGTAAGTGGTGCGGCGGTAATGGTAATATATCCATACACCACGTTGTTAGTCAACTGTGTTTCATAAACAGTTCGATGAGGGTTGATGTCCAGCATCAGGATATAGTTTCCCGGAACGGTATTAATAGGTATCCTAACAGGGATGCTACCTGCAAAGGACGAGCCTGAACCAAGCGTTCCAATATCATTGCTGTTACCAAGAAATGTATTGCCCGGAGCATAAGGATTGAAAGTGCTTCCGAGCCAGAAATTATTTGCAAAATTACCTGGCGTAGCCAACCCGGGGCCGTTGTTGGTAAGGGTAAAGGGCAGGTTGAAGCTTTGACCAGCCACTATGGTAGCCGGGTATGTTCCGAAAGACCCGGTAAGATCAGCAGGAACCGGAGCAACAACTTTGATTTTTTTAGCGCGTCCATCAGTACCCCGTACAAACTGTTCATTATTGGTCAGGTCCTTTTCGGCCATAATTTGATTATTGCTATTGGTTCTCAGCCTTACATAGTATTCACCCGGCGGTACGTTTGGCGTTTGTACCTGCCGCTGGTAGGTGAACGATTGATTTCTTCCCAATATATTGTTCTGGTAAAAACCGGTTGCTTGTACAGGAATTGAAGCAGCAGTGCTGTCTGTTTGGAAATACCATTGGTCAGTCCATGAGTTGTAATATTGGTAATTGCTTGAGGCTGGATTGTAGCCCTGGTTCTTAATATTCCAGGTTCCGGTAAATGGCCTGCCTGAAATTACTTCTTCGGGCATGCTAACACTTGTAACTATATGATCAACATTGGGGTTTGTAATTTTGCGAACAGCAGTAGCAGCCGTGTTGTTTGCAAAATTTGTTTCATAGGTTCCTGCATTGGTATTGCTAACTACATGGAAATATGCATCGGCAACATTGATGCCTGTGAAGCAATTGTTTATTAAGTAAGTTAATGGAACAGTTACCTGGAAAGAATCGGCGTAATTGCCGCCACCCGGAACCTGCCTTGTTTGGTTTCGCAGCCCTGCAAAAAATGAAGTGGCACGGTTAAATACCGGTTGACAGGAGATGAAAATGCTGTCGATCCATGTACCGTAGGTTGTGCCTGAGCCATTGTTGGAAACAACATACTTCAGCGGGAATCCATACACGGAAAATACAGAATCTGCAACATCAATACTGCTTACAATAAGGTCGGCAGCAAGCCCCGGGGAGTAGGTGAGAGATGAACTGTTGAGGTTATTATTGTAGTTGGTTTCCTTAATCCTACTGCTGTCGGTATTGGTTCGAACAAAGAAAAACCTTGTACCGGGGGTTTCAGCATCAAATGTATAAGAGAAGGTTTTGGTGACTGATGCGCCGCTAAGTATATCGTCGGCCTGGTTAAGCGTAGCAATCTTTTTGGCCGATGCATTGAATACAGAGGAATTGCTTACATAAATTTCGTCAATTCTCTCCGCGTTATACACACCACCCTGGCCAATATTTTCAATTGTATAATTTATATTAAATGGCTGTCCGCCGATGGCATTGGCCGGCAACTGCAAGGAACTTACACGCAGGTCGGGCCGGTAAATGGTAATGGGGTTGCTGCGGCGCCATTTAAGCGAATAGGGAAATTCGAAGATAGCGCTGTCGGCATTGGTAGCAACGTACAGGTAATAAGTGCCCGGCAAAATATCGGCAGGCATATTAAAGGAGAATTGTCCCGGGAAAACAGCGCCAGGCTTCAGCACATGCCCAACATTTTTATGATATTGCTGGGTGGAAGCAAATGGGCTGATGCAATTTCCAACCATACCCGGTATGGCGGGTTCGAAAACACTTAACTGGTCGAGGTTATACTGGTGCCTTGAGCCGTTAAAATAGGTATGCAATAGCCTGGCATTGCCAATATTCAATCCGCCCGGGTCGGCACTCAGGTAAATCCTGTCTATCCAGTAACTATTGCCATAGCTTACACTGTCTTTTGCCAATACGCCTGTACCGGCAACAAGAGAACAAGGTTGGTCGGTGAGTGCAAGATAGTGACCGGCATTGCGTTGCAGGTTGTCAAACGCCCCGGTGTTGGATACGCTCCAGTTAACACCAAAGTTTTGCGTAGTGCTTACAGTGGTAAAAGGTACCTGGATATCTGAAACATTTAATTGCGGCGTGGGAGTAATGATAACTGAAGTAAGATAGCTTGCCGTATTGTTTTGTTCGGCAGGCCCTTCGTAAATAGAATTGGTAGCATCGGTTACAACAAAAAGATAGTGTTCGCCGGATATAAAATTAGGCAACACCACCTGTATATCCCTCGTATATGCGCTATCTGTTTCAAGCGGGCCTGTTTTTAAATAGCTGGCATCAGGGGCATTATTTACAAACTGATCAAGCTGCGGCGTAACAAGGGGCCCCCCGGCAATTGAAATGGTGGAATAGTAGGTTCCATTCGACTTGGGCTGCTTCAATAATTGTGCTGTGGCTACATTAAAGAAGGGCGATTTCGAAATATACACTTTGTCGTTCCAGGTGTTTGGCGGGGTAGTACCGATATTGGCTCCATAATTTTTCACCTTATACCTTACTGAAAGCGTGCTGCCCGAAAAAACGGGGCTGGCCGTTATCACGCTGTCCACCCTTAGGTCGGGCGCAGGCGAGAGGGTGATATTGATCCCGTTCGAAGCCTTTGCTGTGTCGTTGGCATAATTTGATTCCCTTGGGGCAGATGGCCCCGGAATAAAATTGGTTATCACATAGGCATACACGGTCCAGTTATAGTTTTGCGGAGGGGTAAATGTGATGCTGCTGGTATAGCTGGCGCCTGCGTCAAGCGCACTTACGTTGGGCTTGTTGGCAATAAGAAGAGGTCTTATAGGGAACTCGAGCTGGCTCCATGCAGCCGGGTTGCTTGTAATGCTGTTAAACACCGGCATGGTATCAAAGGAAAGGAATACCGCATCTGTCCAATGCTCGTTCAGTTCTGTTTTGCCGGGACCATTGTTTTTTACCGTCCATTCAATGCTGATGGGTTGCCCGCTAAAGGCTGAAACCGGCGCCAATACCTGGGTTACCTGCAAATCTGCAAGCGGGGCTAAAGTAAACTGCTGCACAGGCCCTGTATTAATCCTGGTGCAGGAACCATTCCAGGCAACAACCATCCAATTGTACGCCTGGTTTGACAGGAGGCCACTGCTAACCGGTATGGTATAATTTACGGTGGAAATATTAGCTGCAAATGGTGTGGCAGGTTGCGGCTGGCCGGTCGGCCATATATACAGGTCGTAAAAATATTGCAGCCCGGGATGGCGTGGAACCCATGAAAGGTTTAAAGGAAGCTTTAAGCCCACTGTTCCATTTGCGGGAATCATATTGCTCACTGAATCGGGTTCCAGCGAGGTGATGGCTACCACTTGCAGCGTATCTGTTGACGTAGGCTCACCGCATGGGCCCTGCGCAAATACGGTAAGCGAATAGTTGCCCGGCGAAGGCCAGGTAACAGTGGCCTGGTTGGTAGTGGAGGCAAGTGTAGCGCCACCAACGATCTTCCAGGTGTATACGGCATTAGGAATGGCTTTTGTGCTGTATTGTACCGGTTTTGCAGGGCAGGTGCTTATGGGTCCGTTTATACCATCCACCGTTCCTGCGGTAACACAGAAACTACGCTCTACGGGTACTGCTGCATTATAATTGGCGTTGCCTGGTTGCAAAACGCGGATGGTAACGGTGCCGGCGCCGGTAGGGGTAACGAGGTTGCCGCTCAGTGTTGCAGGCCCTGATATAATACTTACCTGGCAGGGAAGTCCTGAACTTGCCACCGGCGAAATGGAGAAACTGCCGCTTCCAAAAGGCTTGTCAGGTATGGGTTCAAAAACAATGGCCTGGTTTGATTTATTTACGGAAAAGGTTTGGATTGCATAGGCCGCAGTATCATACACTTCGTTGCCTGGTTGCGAAGCCCTGATGGTGACGGTTCCAAGTCCCGTAATGTTATACATGTTTCCAATAATGGTACCCGGCCCGCTTAGAATAGTAAACTGCACCGGTAGCCCGGAACCGGCTGTGGCCTGAAGGGCAAATGGCAGGTCGCCAAAATTCTTATCGGAAATGGGGCTGAATGTAATGGATTGCGGAATGGCATTTGATGCATAATTGATGGTATTGGAAACCGGGCCATCGGAGCAATTGGAGAAGAATACTGCAGTATATTGGCCGGATAGCCCTGCATAATAAGCGTAAGTAGTTGCACCAGGAATAGCATCCCCATTTCTAAACCAACGGATTGAAATACCGGCTTGGGGAGGTGTATGCTGGCTTGCATATATCCATCGTCCACCAGTGGTTAATATGGGTGCTGAAGCCGGTGGAGGGTTTGCTACCAGTATATTCAGCTTATTAGTGGATTGCCCAAAACCGCAATTGTTGGTGCTATTAACGAGTACTACCCGGTTCGATCCGGCGCTGGTCCAGGTTACATATACGGTATCCTTATTCGATACTATGTTTCCTGCCCCTGTAGTAATGCTCCAGTTGTAAGTGGCGCCGGGCTCAGCGGTTTGTACATAATATTTGGCCGGGCCGCTATTCAGGCAAACTTTATCAGGACCAACGATAGTAATGGGCTGTTGCGGTACACCTGCAACGGTAATGGTTGGTGTATTAATGCTTTGTAAAGCTGGCGAAAGCCCAACTACCCTGATCTTCAGATTTTGCCCGGTGGTGGCTCCAAAAGGAAGCGATGCGAGTATGGTATCGGATCCCACTACATTTAATTTCTGCCCAATTACGGTGTAGGTATTAAAGTTTCCCTCTGTATTGCTCAAATGAACCTGGAATGTATTTCCACCAACCATTGCCGTATCCAAATCAATCGGCACTTTAAAATTCTGGTTCTTACAGGGGGCGGATGGCACAGGCCCTACGGTGACCACCGGCAGACGGGTTGGAATATACCCAAGCGTGAAAATGGAATAATCGGTTGAAATGTTTTCTGATTGAACATAGGCCTCTTCATTATTGCCTGTTACATTATGTATGCCTTTGTTAAGCCATTGCGTACCATTCCAGGCAGCTACCCTAACGTCGTAATAGAATGGTGTTTTCTGGCTATGGTTAC
Source organism: uncultured Chitinophagaceae bacterium (assembly GCA_964444195.1). GTDB lineage: Bacteria > Bacteroidota > Bacteroidia > Chitinophagales > Chitinophagaceae > Phnomibacter. The sequence goes on along the minus strand of CAYUGH010000007.1, from coordinate 26,656 downwards.
TGTCGTAGCGAAGGGTAACCTGCATATCGCCTATCGGATCGCCCGATACCTGTTGCAGGCGCCAGTATTCGTTTCCTGAAACCTTATTCAAGCCTGCTTCACGATGCGAAGTGTCGTACCCTGCTGGTGTTGGATTGGCAGGATAGTAAGTAGCTTCAAAAGCGGCCTCACCTTCATTTAACTGTACGCCACCAAATAATATCGGATTGAACCTGATGGCGCCCTGAATTTCATCGTTGCCTACCGGGAAAGTAAATGGCGACAGACCTGCTTTTCTTACAGTGCCCGAAACCCAGCTTCCACTTGAATAAACAGAAACAAATGAATTGCTTCCAAAGATTAATTTTTTACCATTTAACGGTTTTGCCACCCCATTGTAAAAATTTGCACGGTCGGTAATCAGAATGTCTTCAGAAAAAGTTGTAATAAGTTCTTTCCAATCCTTTTCAAAGTATATTTCTTCAAATTCCAGTTCGGCAGATCCTTGCTTAATAATTTCAGATGGTTCGTCCCCGAAAAATCTGATTTTCGAAAGCATTGGATAATCCGTTGCTTCTGCATCCAGCGTTAAATTTTTTCTTATGTTTAAGCGACCCTGATATAGTTTACCTAACCTGAATTCTCCCCCCCTGTTTCGGGCGATAATTGTTGCGGAGCCATTTATGGTCATATCATTGTTCTCCGCAATTTTGGTGTTGGCATCTGCTTCTGTTGTACTCACTTCAAGGTCAAAATCTCCTTCAATATAATTGCCGTCCAAAATTATATCGCCAACCCTTTCATCCGTATCCTTTATTTCAAGGTTCCCCGGCTGAACGCCACTTGAATAAATATCGTTGTCGGAAAAATACAACCCATTCCGTAGCCAGGTAATATTTACGTTTCCGTGAATCCTGCAATCTGAAACCTGCGTTTCCTCAATTCCCTGGATTTGAATGGTATTGGCATTGTAAATATTGGTGTTATACAGGTTTGCGTTACGCTGAATATTTATGCTATGCTCATTGGCTTCAATGTCGGCGCCATCGGCCAAAAGCGTGCCAATGGTAATGCTGCCGTTCAGGTTAACGTACTTGCCCGAAGGAATTTCAACCGTATCGCATGGTTCGGGAATCCGGTTCATATCCCAGTTTCCGTCATTATCCCAGTCATCGTTTACATCGCCGGTAAAAATGATGTATTGACCATCGGTACCGGTACAACTAATACCACATAAAGATTCAACCTGGGCAATGGTTTCGCACCCGTTTGCATTGCCGCTTATTTCATGCTCTCCTCCGTTGGCCAAAAAATTGCAAATGGCAGGTTCTGAGCAAAATGACAGGTTCCAGTTATCCTTTATTTTTAATTTATTACTATCCTCATCTTCAATCATCAAATTATCATTCAGGGGTTCAAGCGTTTCCAGTTCTATGTTCCATTCAAGCCAAAGATGTTTTTTAATGAATTCAATATTATGCAAGCCCGCCAGGTCTTTAAGCGCATAGTGATATTGTATTTCCAGCGGGCCAAAATTGAGGCTTGTAATATTTGAGAAAGCCTTGATGTCGGTAAGTTCAGTATTGGCATACATGGATATGCCACCGCCGCTTTCGGTAAGGTTCTGAAGTCCATCTAAAGTGGTAAGCTCGAAGTTCCCCGAAATATACATGTTTGGCACGGTATGGATATTTTCCAATCCATGCAGATTGGTGAGTGCCGTGCCATTTATTACGAGGGTAAATGTGCCGTTATTGGTGAAATTATCAGTCAGTCCCGCCATACTTGTAAGCCTGGGCAGGTTCGAAAAAAAGACTACCCCCAGGCTTTCAAGGTTAGTAAGACCGGTTTCCACAAGCAAAGTGTCATTCGTTATTTCAAACCAAATGCCTACTTTTTTCAGGTTGGTAAAACCGGCAAGCGTGGTAATATTGGTATTGTCAACCAGTAATCTTTCGGTAACTTCCTCAATATCCCTCAAAGAATCGAGGTTGGTTATGGCAGGATTGGCATTAAGCCCCTGGATCAGGATATTGGTGAACGAATGGCAATCGGGGTAGTTGTAGCGAAAGCTGTCAATTTGGTTCTGATTTGTTAGAATAATGGTGTCCGGCGCACAACCGCCTAGTATTTTAAACTTATTCTGTCCCTTTCCTGCCAGGTTTGAGCTGTTTGCCGGGGCATCAGCCGTTTTTTGGGTAATAATATGGAAGTTGGAAAATGCCGGGACGGGTTTTTGCTGTGCCTGTGCCATAAAGGCCAAAACCAGTAAAAGGATACCAAGTAAGTACAGTCGCAGGGTAAAATGTTCCATACCGGAATAGTTATCAACTAATATTCCGCAATTTTAGAAATTGCAGTTTGCCTGCACAATCATTATAAAGTATGAATTAGCCTGACTTGCTAAGAAATTGCATAAGGTCCAATGGTTTTTGCTTTCGGCTATAAGGGCAAAAAAAAGACGCCCCTGGTGAGGAGCGTCTTTCAAAATAATAAATAAAACTTAGTAACGGTAATGTTCAGCCTTAAACGGACCTTCTTTGGGGATACCGAGGTATTCAGCCTGTGCATCGGTCAGTTCATCCAGTACAACACCAATTTTGGCAAGGTGCAGGCGGGCTACCTTCTCATCCAGGTGCTTGGGCAGCACATACACTTTGTTTTCGTAATTAGCATGGTTGGCCCACAACTCAATTTGCGCAAGTGTTTGGTTGGTAAAGCTGTTGCTCATTACAAAGCTGGGGTGGCCGGTAGCGCAACCCAGGTTTACCAGGCGGCCTTCTGCCAAAAGAATTACGTCATGGCCATCAACATTGTATAAATCAACCTGTGGCTTAATAGTATCCTTTGTGTGGCCGTAGTTTTGGTTCAACCAGGCAACATCAATTTCAATATCAAAGTGACCGATGTTACAAACAATGGCTTTGTCCTTCATCAGTTTGAAATGATCGCCCTTAATAAGGTCGCGGCAACCCGATGCGGTAACAATGATGTCAGCTTCTTTTACAGCGTCAATCATCTTTTTTACCTCAAAACCATCCATTGCAGCCTGGAGTGCGCAAATGGGGTCGATCTCGGTAACAATCACACGGGCGCCGGCTCCGCGAAGGCTCATCGCACTTCCCTTGCCTACATCACCGTATCCACCTACAACGGCTACTTTACCAGCCATCATTACATCGGTAGCGCGGCGGATAGCATCTACCAGGCTTTCCTGGCAACCGTATTTGTTGTCGAATTTGCTCTTGGTTACGCTGTCGTTTACGTTAATGGCCGGGATAGGCAAAGTGCCTTTAGCCATACGCTCGTACAAGCGGTGAACACCTGTGGTGGTTTCCTCACTGAGGCCTTTGATATGTTGGATCAATTCGGGGTAAACGTCAAAAACCATGTTGGTAAGGTCGCCACCATCGTCCAGTATCATATTCAAAGGACGGTCGGAACCACCGAAAAACAGGGTTTGCTCAATACACCAATCAGCTTCTTCCTGGCTTTGGCCTTTCCAGGCAAACACACCAATACCTGCTGCGGCAATGGCTGCTGCGGCCTGGTCCTGGGTAGAGAATATGTTGCAGGAGCTCCATTTTACCTCGGCGCCAAGGGCAACCAGGGTTTCAATAAGCACCGCAGTTTGAATGGTCATGTGCAGGCAACCGGCTACGCGGGCGCCTTTAAGCGGCTGGCTGGGACCATACTCGGCACGCAGCGCCATTAAACCCGGCATTTCTGCTTCGGCAAGGCGGATTTCTTTGCGGCCCCATTCGGCCAGGGTGATATCAGCCACCTTGTATGGCAGCGAAAAATCGATTGATTTTGCGGTAACAGACATAAATTTTTAAAATTTGGAGCGGCAAATGTAATGAAATAAGTTTAAGGTGATTAAAGCTTATGTGCGCCAGCCAGGATGAGGTTTAGGCATACCGGCATCCTATGCCAACGGGGTGAATGCCGTTTTACCGGGGAATTTCAATTGTGCGCCTTTTTGCCCATCCCGCCAACTTAATGATAGTTAAAGGGTTGCTTTGTTGCAGGACTCACCCGTTCAGGCATTTAACAGCGGTGAATGCATACGGTCCCATATCAGCTTAGTGCCTATGCCAAAGGTATTGTCAGTCATTTTTAAACGATTGAGGCGAATGCTATATACCGTTCCTTTCATGGTGAGCGCAAAGGGATATTTGCGGTGGTATTGCCTGGCTGCATCATTGGCCTGCGAATGGCTTGTTGATAACAAACGGCCATTAAACTGAATTCCCTTTGAGATCATTTTGTTGAGTTTATCAGGCAGGATGGTGCCTGCGAGGCTCGGGTTTTGCAGCAGGTACTGCATGTGCAGGCTATCGTCCGAAGTTTTGAAAAGCAGAACCTGCTCTTTTTCATTGTAGGCAAAATAGCAGGTGAAGCAATGTAAATCGCCTTCGGGGCCCATGCAGCATATTGAAGCCAGACTTTGTTGTGCAATAAAATTGGCGATATGTTGTTGAATTTTTTCCATAAAAATAGGAAGTGAAATGCACTGGATAGCAAAATTAGCCGGCCCGGGGGAACGATTTTATGCGATAAGTCAGGTTTTGATAAGCGTTCAAAACCCAATTTTGCCGGGAATTATCGTTTTTTATGCTAAGGGTTACTAAAATATTCCGTTTCGAAACGGCTCACGCCATTTCCGGTTACCAGGGAAGTTGCCGCCATATTCATGGTCACTCATATGTGCTGCATGTAACAGTAGAACCTACTCAATTGCTGAACAATTATCTGCCCGCACCAGGTTTCGTAATTGATTTTAAGCAGTTGAAACAAGTAGTTCAGCAGGCGGTGGTTGACCGTTTTGATCATTGCATCATTTTATCAGAAGACTACCTTAAAGAGAATCCGCAACTAAGGAGCCTGCCAAACCTGGATGTGTGGGGAGCCGAACCTACTGCTGAAAATATCCTTTTATATATAAAGGATAAATTAAAGGTTTCATTGCCGCAAGAAATCAGGCTTCATCAGTTGAAATTGTATGAAACAGTGGATTCTTATGCAGAGTGGGAGGAATAAGTGGGTTTAGTTTGGAGTTCATCAAAATCGTAGCTTAGTGATACCCCAGCCCCGGTTCTCTTTCCGGGCGTCTTGGTTGTAAAAAAGGCTGAAATATTTTGCCTTTACCGTTAATCATAAATAGAATCCCAAAACTTTTCGCTTGTGGGGGTTAGCGGGCGTCCCAAATCTCAAATCGTTTATATTCGCCGCCACATTTGTGCCCTAATGGCACGGTAACAAATAAAAGGCCTCTGAAAACCAGACAATTATGAATTTTAACAGGCAGAACAACATTATAGGCTGGATCGTTTTTTTAATAGCCAGCACCGTTTACATAATGACGGCCGAAAAAAACGGAAGTTTGTGGGATTGCGGTGAATTTGTGGCAAGCTGTTTTAAATTGCAGATTCCGCACCCGCCGGGCGCCCCCCTGTTTGTAATCCTGGGTCGCTTTTTCATAGTATTGTTTGGTGATGATCCGGCCACTGCCGCCAAGGCCGTCAATATCATGAGCGCGCTGGCGAGTAGTTTTACCATTCTTTTCCTGTTTTGGAGCATCACCCACTTTGCCCGCAAACTGGTTAACCCCGATGTGAACACCATGACCCGCGGCGAGATAAACACCATTATGGGTGCGGGCGCTGTAGGCGCGCTGGCCTATACCTTCAGCGATTCATTCTGGTATTCGGCTGTGGAAGGTGAAGTGTATGCGCTCAGTTCCTTTTTTACCGCACTGGTTTTTTGGGCCATGCTCAAGTGGGAGCACCAGGTGGATAAGGATAGCCGGACAGATGCAAAAGACGGGTCGCATTTTAATGCCGACCGCTGGATTGTTTTCATTTTCTTTATGATGGGACTTAGCATTGGCGTGCATTTGCTCAACCTGCTGACCATTCCGGCCATTGTAATGATCTATTATTTCAAGCGTTACGAGGTTACCAATTGGGGTACATTCTGGGCCTTTGTAATTGGTTGTGTTATAACCGGGCTGGTGCAAAAGTTCGTGATCCAATACACAATAAGTGGAGCTGGTCTTTTCGATATCTTCTTTGTTAATAATCTGGGTTTACCGTTTTTTAGTGGTTTTGCTGCATATTTTTTATTGCTTGCTGGGGTGATTTTTTGGGGATTGAGATTAAGCAAGAATCATGACATAAACCAAAGATCTTTTATTTTTTGGGCGATCACTTTTATAGCCTTGCTTGCCTTTCCATTTTTGGCAGAATTTGGAATTTCCACCCGGTTTTTTAGGATAATTCTTATAATTGCGATTGGTGCTGGGGCAGGTTATTTTGGTAATAAACATGTCGGACACTTTCTACGCCTTGGGCTTTGGTGTTTTGCATTTATGCTTATTGGCTACAGCAGCTACCTCACCACCATGATACGCAGCAGCGCCG
>CAYUGH010000007.1:0-20152 GCA_964444195.1 uncultured Chitinophagaceae bacterium | reverse complement strand
TTTATGCTTATTGGCTACAGCAGCTACCTCACCACCATGATACGCAGCAGCGCCGATCCCGGCATTGATATGTACAATGTGGACAACCCCATGAGCCTGGTAGGTTACCTGGGCCGCGAGCAGTACGGTGATTTTCCGCTGGTTAAAGGCCAGGTATTTACTGCCCAAAGCAGTAATACAACCCGCGAAGAGGGAAAAACGAAGTACCAGAAATCAGATAAGGAATACATTGAAATAGGCAAAGATGTAAAAGAGGTTTATCCTCCTGAAGATCAAATGGTTTTCCCCCGTGTTTGGGACCGCAGCAACGATCAGCAGCACGCTGATTACTACGCCGATTACCTGGGTATCAGCAAAACAAACGACCCTAAGGGAATGTCGCCCGAAACCGGCCCCTATGAGCGCCGCCCCACTTTTGGCGACAACCTGCACTTTTTTATAGGTTACCAGAACTATTGGATGTATATCCGCTATTTCATGTGGAACTTTGCCGGTAAGCAAAACGATGTACAGGGTGTTCATCCCTGGAATGTGCGCGATGGCAACTGGAAGTCGGGTATTCCTTTTGTAGATAATACGCTGTTGGGTCCGCAGGATAAATTGCCTGAAACCATTAAAAAGAACAAGGCCAACAACATGCTGTTTGCATTGCCGCTTATATTTGGCCTGCTCGGTTTGTTTTACCATTACCATAAGCATCGCCGCGATTTTATTGTCAACTTCCTGCTGTTTTTCTTTACAGGCTTTGCCATTGTAATATACTTGAACCAGGCAGGTAATCAGCCCCGTGAGCGCGACTATGCGTACGTGGGCAGTTTTTATGCTTTTGCGGTTTGGATTGGCCTTGCCATACCCGCTATTGTTGGGTTGGCCAAGGAAGCCACCAAAACCCTGCTTCAAAAAATAGCTACCGGCAGCGCCATTCTCTATATAGTAGCAGGCGTGTCGGCTGTAATGGCTTCACGTGGCGATTTTAACCAGTTTCTCGGTTGGTTATTGCTTGGCGCTACTGCCACAGTGGTTACCGTAGGGCTGGTATTGGGCTTTAAAGCGCTTAAAAATGAAAGCCTGGTTATATCAGGTTCCATTGTTCTTGCCTTGCTTGCAGTACCTGTTTGGATGGGTGTGCAGGAGTGGAACGACCACGACCGCAGCAATAAAGTAACGGCGCCCGACCTTGCTAAGAACTATCTTGAAAGCTGCGCCCCCAATGCTGTTTTATTCACTTTTGGCGACAACGATACCTACCCGCTATGGTATGCACAGGAGGTTCAGGGTGTGCGCCCGGATATCAGGGTTATCAACTATAGCCTGCTGGGTATTGATTGGTATATAAACCAGTTGAGGTATAAGGTAAACCAGAGCGGTCCATTGGATGTGATTTGGAGCCGCCAGGATATTGAAGGTGAAAAGCTTAACTATGCCATTGTGGACAACCGCGTGGCAGGCAGTGTTGAGCTGTACGATGCCATGAAAAACTGGGTTGGTACATCCGATATGTCGCGCAAGTACAATGTCGGCAATGGCGAACTGCTCCCCATTATTCCGGCCAGTACGCTTTTCATCCCGGTAGACAGGCAAAAGGTGACAACCAATGGTACGGTTTCGGCCAACGAACCCAACCTGGTGGATACCATGACCATGCAAATCAGCCGTAATTACCTGTTGAAAAACGACCTGGCTGTACTGGCGGTTATCGCCGGCAGCAAGTGGGACCGTCCTATCTATTTCACTTCGCAATTTGGTGAGTTGGGTTTTGCCAAATACCTGCGCCGCGATGGTATGGCCTACAGGCTTGTTCCGGTGGACGACCCGCAGGGGGTAAATACCGAATGGGCTTACGAAAAACTGATGAAGCAATTCCGCTTTGGCAATGCTGATAAGGCCGGGGTTTATTTTGATGAAGAAAACCGCCGCCACCTCAATAATATCCGCCAGGCTTATGCCGATGTGGCGGTAAACCTGGCCGGTAAAGGTGAAAAGGACAGCGCAGTTGCCCTGCTTAAAAAAGTAGATGCCGGCATGCTGCAATCAAATATGCCTTACGGATTGGTGAGCCGCTATAATATGCATAACCAAACCAGCCTGATGATGCTGGAAGCAGCCTACCGCTCGGGAGAAAAGGACATGGCTAAAAAAATTGGCGATGCGATTACAAAAGACCTTAATGAGCAAATGGCTTATTATGATGCGCTGGGTGATAAAAGGGGAGAAGCCATGTTTATGGAAATCCAGTATGCACAGCGTTTGCAGGGGATGCTTCAGCAGTTAAAACAGTACCTGGATACTACTGATACGCCTGAAAAGCCTGCGGTCATCAATTCATCCAAATAACCCTGCCAGGTAAATAAATACCGGAGAGGTTTATTCCAACAAATAAAACGCTCATGAATAGCCGGGTACCATGCTTTGCATTGATAATTAATGCAGGTATGGTACCTTTAGCTTTTAATGGAGAATTGCCGCGCTAACCTGCCTGCAATTCCCATTCTCCAAAATTTTTTTATATATGACAAGAACAATCAAGCTTATTATTGCGCTCTTTGTGCTTTCGTTTATGGGCTGCGCCCCTTCTACCATGATGGAAAACACCTGGGTGGAACCTTCGGTAAAAGAAACCGGTATTAAACCCTTTCAAAAATTAATGGTGGTTGCCTTTTTAAAGGATGAATCTACCCGAAGGATTGCGGAGGATAAAATGGTGAAAGCCATTAAAACCCCATCCATTGCGTCTTACACCCTCATCTCCGGACCCAATGTGTCTAAGGAAGAAATACAGGATAAACTAAACGAGGGAGGCTTTGACGGAATGGTCATTATGCGGCTGGCCGAAATAGAAAGGAGCGCTTCCTATGTTCCCGGGCCGTATGCCTATGGCGGCTGGTATGGATATTACGGCTATGCCGCTCCAATGTATTATTCGCCGGGATACTACGTTACAGATAAAATTTATTATGTAGAAACCATGATTTATTCACTTGAACCGGATAAACTTTTGTGGTCAGGAATAACCTCCAGTACCAACCCGGGAAGCTCAACTATTATGATTGACGATATCATACTGGTAGTAAAGGATAACCTGAAAAGAAACAAACTCGTAAAATGAGTAATCCCCAACCCGGGACTGAAATGGGCTGCCCCTGCCTTTTGGCGGCTGTTTCGCATGGCAAAAAGTTATTGGTATTATTGTATGGGTTGATATTGTTACCAGGATTTATTTTTAGCCAAATCGATTCAATTCCTCCAACGGATTCGGTTTGTATCCAAAGAGATTTGCCCGATGAAATTGCCCGTTGGTTTCATAAGAAACCCAAAGAAAAAACCGAAAAAACAAATTCGCTTTTATTGGTGCCGGTATTGGCTTCAAATCCTGCTACCGGTTTTCAACTGGGTGTGGCCGGGCAATATGTGTTTAAAGATAAAACGCCGGGAAGCCTGTATTCCTCCGTGGTTGGCAATGCCACGGTTACCACCAAGGACCAGGTGATGCTGCAGGTAAAAAACAATATTTATAAGAAGAACAATAAGATGTTCCTGTCGGGGGATTACAGGTTTTTCCTGTTTACCCAGGACACATACGGACTAAGCACTGCTGCCCCTGACAGCGGAATCCTTCAGTACCAATACAATATGAACGGGGTGAATTTTAACGATGATTCGCTGGTGCAGCCCATGCGGTTCAACCATATCAGGTTTCATCAAACCGTATCTTGGGAAGTGAAGAAGTTTTTTTACGTTGGCGTTGGGTATCACCTCGACCATCATTACGCAATTGTAGATGCAAAACTGGATACGGTGAATGGTTTATATACCAGCCATTACGCTTACAGTAAAATATATGGGTACGACCCTTCCAGCTACACCACATCGGGCGTAAGCCTCAACCTGGTATGGGATACACGCGATAACCTGGTGAATGCTTATACAGGCTATTTTGCAAATATCAACGTAAGGGTAAATCCCGAAATGCTGGGTTCCAGCGAAACAAGCACCATGCTGAATGCCGAGTTTCGCAGTTTTTACTCACTAAGCAAGCGTAATCCCCGGCATGTACTCGCTTTTTGGCTGATGGGAAATTTTACTCCCGAGGGGCGAATTCCTTATCTCGACCTCCCTGCCATTGGCTACGACCAGCGTGGAAGGTCGGGCAGGGGCTTTATACAGGGGCGATACCGCGGGCCCGATATGATTTACGGCGAAACGGAATACCGCTTCCCCATATCAAAATGCGGCGGCATATTGGGCGGTGTACTTTTTGTAAATGCCACCACGGCAAATAATCCAACCAAAACCGTAAAGCTTTTCCAGGAAGTGGCCTATGGCTTTGGGTTTGGGTTGCGGATTATGGTTGATAAAAAGACCCGCACCAACATACAGGTTGACCAGGGTTTCAGCAGGCAATCGGGTGGGGTATATTTTGGGGCGGCCGATACGTTTTGATGCATGTAAGTTCAAACTTTTCTACCTTCATTCCATGTTAGGACACCGGTTTATAAAATATGACCCCAATGCAGGCGGCAAAAACCGGTTTGAGCAAATGCTCGACCTTTTTATGCAAATGCTTGGCTTTACCAATGGCGATGCCGGCGAAGCGCTGCAATGGATGAACGAACTCGACAAGCGCTACCAGCTTACCGATGATGATTACGGCATGGGTGATTTTATTGATGACCTTAAACAGAAGGGGTATCTTGATGAAAACAACCAATCCGGCGAAATAAAAATTACCCCAAAGACCGAGCAAGGTATCCGCAAACGCAGCCTCGAAGAGATTTTTGGGAAACTGAAAAAGTCGAAGCAGGGAAACCACCAGACCTTTAAGCCGGGCATGGGCGACGAGATCAATCCCGAAACAAAGCCTTTCCAGTTTGGCGATACGCTTGAACAGATTGATTTTACAGAAAGCATCCGTAATGCGCAGATCAATCATGGCATTGAGAGCTTCAGTATGAATGAAGATGATCTGCAAATCCGGGAAACCGATTTTAAAGCCCAAACCAGTACGGTGCTGATGATTGATATAAGCCATTCCATGATTTTGTATGGCGAGGACCGGATTACCCCTGCTAAAAAAGTGGCTATGGCGCTTAGCGAATTGATCACCACCCGTTATCCAAAAGATACGCTTGATATTGTGGTGTTTGGCAACGATGCCTGGACAGTGGAAATAAAAGACCTTCCTTATTTGCAGGTGGGGCCTTACCATACCAATACTGTGGCGGGTTTGCATTTAGCAATGGATATTTTGCGCAGGCGCAAAAATCCCAACAAGCAGATCTTTATGATTACGGATGGCAAGCCAACCTGCCTGAAAATTGGTAACAGGTATTACAAAAACAGTTTTGGCATAGACCGTAAAATATTGGTCCGTTGCCTGAACCTTGCAGCACAGTGCAAAAAGCTTAAGATACCCATCACCACTTTTATGATTGCCAGCGATCCGTACCTGCAGCGGTTTGTAACCGAATTCACCGAAACCAATAATGGCAAGGCTTTTTTTGCCTCGCTGGATAAACTCGGTGCCTTTATTTTCCGTGATTTTGAGAGTGGGAAAAGGGAAACCGTTTATTGATCTCCCCCGGGGTGGGGGCCCTATACCCCCTCAAAAAATCCTCTGCCATCATTCTTTTCTTTCCCTCCAGTTGCAGTTCAAGCACATCAACCCAACCATTGCTGCAGCAAAGCGATAGCCGCCTTTTGCCATCGGTGAACCAGTTGCCAGGGTTTATAACAGCAGGCGAATCAGCCGCTAATTGTGTACGATAAATTTTCAGCGTTTTTTCATCAAGCAAGGTGAAAGCCCCCGGAAAAGGCGACAAGCCCCGCACCAGGTTATGTACTTCGGCAGCAGTTTTGCCCGTATCAATCCGGCAGGTTTCGGTAAAAATTTTGGGGGCATGTTTAATGGGACCATAGGCTGTAGGCTGGGGGAATGGTTGTAGGTCATTGGATGCCAGACCATGTATTGTGTTTACCAGCAGGGTTGCACCGGTCTCTTTCATCCGGTCGTGCAATTCGCCTGCGGTTTCATCAGGGCCAATGGGCAGGGTAGCTTTTAAAAGCAAATCGCCGGTATCTATTTCATGTTTCAGTTTAAAGGTAGTGACCCCTGTTTCGGTTTCGCCCTGTATGATAGCCCAGTTGATGGGCGCCGCGCCACGGTATTGGGGCAGCAGCGAGCCATGTACATTGATGGTTCCCATGGGCGGCATATTCCAAACCACCTCGGGTAGCATACGAAAAGCAACTACCACGTGCAGGTCGGCATTAAACTTTTGAAGTTCTTCAAGAAAGCCGGGATTCTTCAGCTTTTCAGGCTGAAGCACCGGAATGTTATGTTCAACTGCATATTTTTTTACGGCGCTTTGCTGCAAATGCATACCCCGCCCCGCAGGTTTGTCGGGTGCGGTAACCACCGCTACCACGGGGAAACCCGCCAATACCAGGGCATCCAGGCTGGCCACTGCAAATTCGGGTGTGCCCATAAATACAATTCGAGGGTAATTTCCAACGTTTTCCTTTTGTTCAACCATGAGCGCAAAGTTGCAGGCTTCAAATTGAATTTACCTTACCGGAAATGCGGATAGCGGGTGCGAACAGGATTTTTATTTCTTTAAAATTCCATTAAAGTGAAAGCGCTACCGATGCAGCCTTGTAATTTTGGGTACAAATTTTTATGAAGACCTTCACCATTTACTTACTACTCACACTGTTTTTTGCCTGCAGTTTTCAGATTTCGCTTTTCTGCCAGAAGTACAGTGGCAAATGGTATGGCCGTGCCGAAGCCAAGGCTGGAAATACCTATAATACATACCTCATGGAATTGATCATCCTGAAAAAGGGAAATAATATTACCGGTGAGCTGAACTATTTTTTTGGTCAGGATGAATACAAGGCAAAAATTAAAGGCATTTTTTTTCCGGCTACCAAAACCATTGAACTTCAGCCTTTTAAGCTCATCACTTTTTTCTCGCGAAACCCCAACGGCCCCGATTGCCTGATGGATGGATCGCTTACCCTGTATATTGACGGCAAGGATACGGTATTGTATGGGCAATTGAATCCCCTGCCCAAGCACAAACTGTTCTGCCCGCTTATGGAAGTTAATTTGCACCGCGAAGTGCTGCAGCCGGTGGAAGAAGTTGAAGAAGAAGAAGAGATGGTGCAGGAAACTATTGAAAAGGTAATACCTGTGATGGTAGTGGATAAAAATGTGGCTGTCATGGCCCCGCTTGAGGTTCCTGTTATAAAAGATACGGTTGCCAGGGCCTTAGTGAGCGAGCTTACCGGGCGAAGTTTTATAGCGGGCCCACTCATTACCGTTTCCACCGATACCATTTTGTTGCATTTGTACGATAACGGGAAAATAGACAATGATACGGTTTCGGTTTTTTTCAACCGGCAGCCGGTGGCGCTCATGCAGGGTTTGAGCCTGAAACCGGTAATCATTCAGCTTGTATTAAAACCCGGTGAAAATGAAATAGCCATGTTTGCCGAAAACCTGGGCGAAATACCCCCCAACACGGCGCTGTGCATTATTTACGCTGGTGCCGACCGGTATGATATCAACCTGTCCAGCACCCTGCTAACCAATGGAACCGTACGCATTAAGCGAAAAGATTAAACCCTGATTTATATTTTGGTATGTTGGGGAAAAACATAATTTTGACCCCAGCAAGCGGAAGTAGCTCACCTGGTAGAGCGACAGCTTCCCAAGCTGTAGGTAGCGAGTTCGAGTCTCGTCTTCCGCTCAAGTTGAAAAGCCTGTTCAATGTAAAATGGACAGGTTTTTTTGTTAGAAAGGCAGCCCCACGGCAAGATTGGTTACTAAGTTTTCCTGACGCCAGCTATACCTGCCGAATTGAATTTTATCAATCACCCATTGTTCGCCATCGGGTAGCCAGGGTTTGCGCAGCGGAATGCCCCAATCGAGGCGTATCATAAAAATACTTGCAATATCAAAACGTAGGCCAACACCCGCGCCTACGGCAAGCTGATGTATAAACTCCTTGGTGAATTCAGCGCCCGGCATACCCGGGTTTTTATTGAACAGCCAGATATTGCCCGCATCCACAAACCCGGCGCCATGCAGCTGCCCGAATATTTTTGCCCTGAATTCGCTATTCATTTCCAGCTTTATATCGCCTACCAGGTCGGGAATAAAGCCATCGGGGGTTACCACCGGCCGGTAGGTACCCGGCCCTACGCTGCGCACCCTGAAGGAACGCAAACTGTTTGCCCCGCCTGTAAAAAACTGTTTGATATATGGGAGTTGCAGCGAATTGCCGTAGGGAATGCCAACCCCGATGTCGAGGCGGTTTACCCATTGCTTATCGGTTGTTTTGCCCGAAAGCTTCCGGTAGTACCTCACCTCCTGTTCCAGCCTTACAAACTGGCTGTAAGGCACGCTCAATATGCTTTTTATATTTCCTTGTTTGGCATCGGCATCCTGCACCAGTCCAAGCAGGTTGTTCGACAGGTTTGCATCGAATTTAAAATAAAAGCCATTTTTCTTTTTGGGGCTTACCGTATTGTTGTAGGTGAACGTGTATTCGGGGCCTACTATCAATTGTTCCTCAATTACCCTTGCCAGCGAGCTGTCTTTTGCAATCTGATCCCGGTATTCCTGCGATACATCGTTGTTGTCAACAAAAGTAATCTGCATGGGAGACAGGTAGTGTTCCCTGCTTAAATCAGGGCGCCAGGCCCATGCAAAAGTGGTTTTAAAAGTATTTACCGCATACAGGTTCTGCCTACGCTGCCACTCGTTGCTGATGCTTAACTTGGTAAAGGGTACAAAGGAGCCTTTGGGCACAAAATGGAAGGGTACCATCCTGGGCCAGGCTAAGCTGCCTTCTACCCCTATATGGTAAATATTGTATCCCTGGTTTTGCCCGGCAAACTGAATATCGAAACCGCTGTACAGTTTTATCAGCGCCTGTTCGCCTCCCCTGAACATATTGCGGTTCCGCCAGTTCAGGTTCAGCTCCACGCCCGCCAGGTTTGCTGAGCTGGTTTTGCCCGTGGTTTCAAGCCTCAGGTTTCGCCGCTTGTTTGAGTAGAGGTAGTATTCAGCATTCAGGCGGCCGGTATCGCCCGGCGTGGAAAGCTCCTGGAAATTGTTTTTCACAAAACGGAAGGCGCCTATATTCACCAGGCGGCTCAACGTATTGTTGTGATCCAGCCGGTTGTAAATGGAATTGGGTTTAAAAGAAACCACATCATCAAACAGCCGGGGTTTGAAGGCGGCGCCAGGGTCAACCACAAAATAGTTTTTATACCACCATATGCTGTCATTGCGGATGCTGTCGCTGGCCGGGGTATGGTTTGGAAAAATATAAATGTTGTTGATGGACCATGGTTTCATTGCCTGGGCAGGAGTGGCTTTTTTAATGGAAACATGAATATTGGCCTTATGATTTCCGATGGTTGTGTCTACGCGCATCAGCAGGTAGTCGGGGTTAAATAAATAGTAGCCCCTGTTTTTCAGCCATTCGTCAATCCGTATCCGTTCTGCTTTTAGGGTTTCAAAACTGTACGGGTTTCCTTTTTTCAGCAACGTTTCAGGAGAAGAAAACCTTATCAGTTGCTCCACCCTGCCTGAATCAGGAGGGGAAATAACATCCTGTATAAAATACCGGCTCCCCGGGGTTACCGTATAGGTTACCTTACCCTGGTGTTTTCCCCAAACCGAATCGCTTGTAGCTTTTGCAAAAAAGTAGCCGTTGTTTTCGAGGTAATTTTCCAGGATGCTAACGTTTCTTCCCGTGTCCACATCACTCATAAATACAGGGGGCTGCCCTAATTTATACTTCATCCAATACTTAAAGCCTTTATTCTTTTTAGGCTCCCCAGCTGCATAGTAATACCAAACCTTTTGCCGCCTGCCCAGAATTTTTGTGTTGGGTTTGGGTCTTAAAAGACCTTCCAACTCTGCAGCCAACAGCTTGGGTTTAACAACCTTTACACTATCTCTTTTTATTTTTATTTTAGCGCCATTATAAAAAACCTCCCCTGGTTGCAAATATTTATTTACCGAGCATCCCGCTATCATTACCAGTAATACCAACCAAATACCCACGGAAAGAATAGTTAGCCTTCCGTGATGATTGGTCATATGTTCATGCCTGCTCAAGGTGTAATGGTTTGTTTTTTCTTTTTTTCAAATATCTCCTTAAATAAATCAAAATTCAGGTTGATGATAAAAGTTACACCTGTTTCCACTACCTGCCCCTGGAGCGCAACCTCATACTGATCAACCCGGTAGGCACGCAATACATACCTGCCGTCGCGGGTAAGCGTATAATCAGCCTTAATATCCCCGGCAATATTGCTGGTCTTTTCATTGGGGCGGGCCGATCCTTCCAGTTCAAAGTTGCTGCCTACGGTAATTTTTAGCCTGTCCTTCAGCAAGCGTTTGCTCAATGCTACATTCAGGTCGGTTCTTGCTTCCCCGGTACCGGTGGAATAATCCTCGTCGCTGTCAATTCCTATATCTATATCAACCCCCGAAATTAAACTGCCGGCAAGTTGGTTTAAATGACTGGTTAATAGCTTGCTTACACTCTGGCGGGCAATGGTGCTTGTGCTACTCCCCGAACTGCTGCTGGCAAATGGATTGTCGGGAATAAAGGAGCCTAACAGGATCAGGGCAAAAACCTGCTGGTTCATTAGCGATTCGTCAATCCTCAATTGATCTAGTTTGGTGTTGATGGTTGAAACCACTTCCGATGAAGTGCCGCTGGTTTCGGCAATCTCAATATCGAAACGGATATCCGGTTTCAGCAATTCGCCGTTGATAATCAGTTTCACATTAAAGGGAATCCTGTCCTTGTATTTTGCCTTGGTTTCATCGCTTTCACCTGTTATCTGCTGCTCCACCAGGTCGTACGGGGCGGTTTTCACTTTATACAGCGCCGTTACCCTTATATCGGCATTGGTCGGCTCTCCTGTCCAGGTAATAGTACTTCCTTTTTCAATGTCAAAATCAAATTTAAGCATCTTCAGGCTCATGCTGTACGAACCCTCATCCAGTTCATAGGTTCCCGTAACGGATATTTTGCCAGAGGGGTCGAGGCTGCAGCTCAGGTTGGCCGTTCCCTTGGCAATAAGCATATCGCCGTTGGCTTCATCAATTACAAAGCTCAGTTTTGCGGCGGGGTCAATTTCAAGATTTGCATTCAATGTGAGCCCTTTGATGGAAGTTTGGTTAAGCGAGTCCACCATTTGCTCAAATGTTGAATCTGTTTCAGGCAGGTCTGCATCAAAAAATTCCATCACCCCTTCCCGCTCCGCCACTTCAGGATCGCTTTGCGGAAGCACCATGGTAAGGTCGGTTTTGCGGTTGGCGCGGAAACCTGCCGAAATTACCGGCTGGTCGGTTGAGCCCCTGAAATTTATTTTGGTATCAAGATAAAGAGTTCCATAAAATAATTTGTTATCCCTGCGGGTGCTGTTGACTACCCTGAAGTCTTCGGCTGTAAAATCGAGGTTGAAACGATATTTCAGCCAGTTTTCAGTCATTATATTTCCGTTCAGGATAGCTTTCTTTTCATTTTGGTCTGTAAGGGTAAATTCATTGAAATGGATGCCATCCTGCATAAAACGGATCCTTTCATTTCGGAGTGAAAAGGCGCTGTTAAGCAAGGGGACATTGGCTGTGGCATCCCTGAACAACATATTGCCAATCACTACCGGAGCATCCAGCGTACCTGTAAGCGAAAGCCCTCCTTCAATATGGCCCTTCATTTGGTTCATATACCCAAACACAAAGGGCTCAAGTGTTTTAAGAGTAAGCTTCACCACATCAAATTGAAAATCAAATTCGTCAAGCCCCAGGTTATAATTTCCTTTCAGGTAAATTTCATTATCATACCCGGTCATGGCGGCATCTAACACATACACATTATTTTGTTCGTTGCTTCCTTTAATCTTAATGTTTCCAAGCGTATCCTTTTTAAACATTAAATTTTCAATATCCATGTCGGCAAAAAATACCGGGGTTTCGGTAAGCAATTGTACCTCGGCATACCCGTTTATCGTTCCGTTCAGGTATAGTGAATCCTGGCGGGCAAGTGAGGTAAAAGTGCTGATCTTAAAGTTAAACAACCTGATGCCGATGGGGTCATTCAGGTTGCTGCCATAAGTTTGCATTACAAGCGCCTGGGCGCCGTTGCTAAAAGTGAATGAATTGGCAATAATGCCTTTTTTGGCAATAAACAATTCATTGTTCGGGTCAAGCCCCCATTGTTCATAGTCAAGGGTTACGCTGGTAGGGTCAATATGAATGGCGTATCCGCTATCCTTTTGTTCAATAAAAGCAATCAGGGTATGCTGCAGCCTGCCCGTTTCATCCAGCAACCTTATATCGGTGTACAACAGCCGCTGAATAATATCGCCCTGTAGCAGGATGGTTGGCATGGAATACACGTTGCTTTCGTAATCATTAATAAAAATCTTATATCCCAAAGCGGAATCTTTTGCGTCGGCAAAAAAGCTGCCCCCTTTTATAGAATGATCGCCCATTACAATTTCAGGGAGGATGCCCGATAAATCAAACACGCAATTGCGTGAATCAAATTTCAGATTTGCATCAATGTTATTCTTTAAGATCAGGGAAGGAAACAAGGTAGCGAGCTGGGCAGAAGGTTTTAGTGTAAGCTTCATATCGGCCTGCTGATCGCCCTGAAGCGCAGGAACAGGCTTTGAAACGATATAATACAGGTTGATGAAATTTATAATTTCAGGAAACAGAGCCGACACTGAATATTTCCCGGTGATATCAGCAGTGGCGAAATCTGTATTCAGCTTAAGCTTTTGCATGCCGTTTGAATCGGAAGCAATGACGGTAAGCGAGTCGAAGCTGAAACTGACCGTATCATACACCCCTGATATTTTGGAAATACCAAAGTACCCGATAGGGTTATTCATATCCAATTTAGGAAAGTCAATTTCAGAACTGGCTGTAATGGTAAGCGGTTTTTCACTATACCCCAATTTTTGCAGGTCAAGCGTAAATAACTCAACTGTACTCTTAATATCAGGATATTTTCCCTTCATGTTCGCCAGCATGACAATATCAAAAGCATAGGCATCTTCTTTTGAACCGGCCTGTATTTGTATGATGCCATTATCGGCGCGGGCGTTAAGATTGATGTTTTTATAGGTAAAACCTGCATAATCAAGGCTTTGCAGGTTAACCGCGTACTTGCCCGTTATGGAAGAAGGTTCAAACCCTTTGCCCTGCATATCAAATTTCAGGGAAATCAATCCAATATCTGTTCGCCTTAAAAATTTGCCCGCATTAAACCCTGATATGCTTCCCTTCAGGTTATACTCAACTTTTTTGGGATCGGTTGAATTTTTTATATAGCCTTTTGCACTTATGCTACCCATGTCGGTTTGTAGCACGGCATCAATATCCAGCTTTTCAAGGTAGTTTCCTTTTATACTGCCTTTCAAGCTAATGGTTGAAGGGAGTTCAATTTCAGGCGGTATCAATCCTTCGGGAATAATTCTTCCCAGGTCGGTATCTGTAGTACTAAATTCTGTTATCACCAGGTTGGTAGTAATCTTGTCAGGGTCGGGCAGCCCTGCAATGGTACCGCTAGCCTTCACAGAAGTGTTACCAAATCCTTTAAAGGTAATTTTATCGATGGTGAGGTTTTTCATGAAGCCTTTAACCTTTCCATCTATTTCCATAGCGCCATTTGGCAGATCGGCAAACATGGGATATTGGTACAGCAATGGCACCACCGTTAGCAAATCGCGGTGCGATACTTTTGCTTGTTTAAAACTGGCATCTATCCAAAGGTTACCGGGGTTTTCAGCTACAAGCGAAGGTGATTCATAAGCAATCTCAAGGTCTTTCTCAATTTTGGAATAAGGAGTGGCAAGCATTAGGTTTCCAAGCTTTACACCCTTGCTTGTGTACAGCAGGTTTGTTTTGATGGAGTTGATCCTGAATCCGCTTTTTTCATCTAATGAACCCGAAGCTATATTGGCAGAAACGGTGTCGCCTCCTGAAACATACAGGTTGTCGCCCTTCAGGTTTATTCTGCTGAATGTTAAATGGGCATAATCCATCCCACGGGCAGCGGGTTTGTTTTGAAGGTCGTTGTACGAAAACCTGCTGTTGATGAGCTCAATATTTTTAGAAGTAATAATCCAGTTTTGTGAAGGCGCGTCCGAAGGGGAGGATGGTTTGGCTTCACCTGTACTGTAATTGAATATGCTGTTTCTCAGGGTGGAGTTTCCCAGGTCAATCCGCTGCTTATTCAACTGAAGGTTCATTCCTTTTCCTTCAATCAGGCCTATTGCGGCATTCATATCCATACCGGCATCCCTGTTTATATACTCAAATTCAATTTCCGATAACGATGCTTCCCGAAAGAAGAATTCAGGCAAAACTGCAGGTTCCTTTTTGCCGGACGAAGTATCGCCAAAGGGGCTGTCCCACATTTGGATGGAAACTTTTCCCCCATGCCATGCAAGGCTTTTTAAGCTGAATTGCTGTTTGTAAAAATCAACGGAATCGTCTGCTATTCTAAGTTGCGTGATTTCGAAATTGCCTTTTATTCCGCCACTGTAATCTTCATATCTAAACTTTACACGGTCAAGTTTCAGGTTTGAAAGGTCAAGGTAGATGGGGTCGGAGGGTTTATCTGTTTTAGTGGTAGTAGCTTCGGTTACAAAGGCCTTCAGAATATGGTCGAAATTGTAATTACCCGCGCTATCGGCAATCAGCTTCGCCTGTATATCTTTCATCCGGATTTCATTCAGTATAATCCTGCCAAAAAGCAAAGCTGTCATATCAAGGTCAATGCCAATAAAATCTCCATAGAGAAGGGTATCCCTTTGATTATCGGCCAGGAAAACCTTGTTTAATGAAATAGAACTTGGATAAATGATTGAAATTCGGCCTACTGAAACAGGCGCTTTAAATTTTACCTCAAGCCAGTGAACCACTTTGTTTTTTGCCCATTGCTGTACGCCCGGAACCTGGACAAGCAGCATTAAAATTAAAACCAGCAGCAGCACCGAAAATAAGAGCCAACCGAGTATGCGAAAGATCAGGCCGGTGCGCTTTACTTTCTCTCTCTGTATTTCCGGTGTTGGTTTCAAAAGAATTTTTACCCTTAAAATAAAATTATTTGAAGTTAATGAAAATGTTCAACAGCGGAACCGGGTCAAACGGAAGTTCAGTAGAGGAAGCCCTGTTTCTTCATTTCGGCGGAAATTATTTTGCCGATGGATGCCACCATTTTATCCACGTTCTTGGGGTCAACACTGGTAGTAATGCCACTCCAGATCAGCTTGTTGGTTTTAAGCGAGTAAAAATTAGATTCGACTGCATATACATCATGCTTGCTCATATATTCAGGATCATTGAAAACCCTTGATGAGCCGCCGTAATAAGGGTAAAAGCTGTTATAGGATGCAGGGTATGTGCCGGTGCCGGGTGTATATTCAATTTCTTTTTCAGGGTCAATAAGCCTCATTACAATGGCAGCGTCAAAACCATTGTTCTTAATTTTTTCGGCCAGTTCTTCATCAGTAATGGTCGACTCGCCTTCGCCGAGCAATTGGTAGCTGGCCATGGCTTTACTTTTCAGGATTTTAATAATATCATCTTCCACAATTTTCCGGTTGGCAGGGTTTTTTACAAATGCCACCACCAGTATTCTTTGGAACTGGCCCATTTTTACCTGCGTTTCTGGGTCGCGCCAGCTTTTTGCAATAGTGGTTTTTTGGGCAAAAAGGCTGGAAATAATCAACATGGCTGCCAAAGCCGATAATATATGCTTCATGGTTTTAAGAGAATGTTTGGGTCAAAGGTAAACTATGGCAATGATTGATAACCATCCCATTATTGCTAATTTACCTACAATTAATTAAATGTTTAGCTCCTTATACCAAACCTTTATTTTTTCGCTCCCAATCTTTTATAAATATTTGTTGAAATTTTTATCAAATAAGTTGAACCCGATTAATCTCCGACCTTTAACACTTTATTACTAACTGAAAACTACAACCAGTGAAACAAATTATTTGTTCAGTTCTCCTTACAATTTTTACTACTGCTTTTACTGTTGCGGCTTTTGCCCGACCGGAACAGTGGTAGCAGGAGCAGCAAGACCGGCCGGGGGGGGTGGCGGTTGCCGCAGATAACAGGTCGTGTTTTGATAAACGGTTCAAGGAAAAATTTCATAGGTTGCTTATTTTCTTACATTTGCGACCAAATAACACTTCACAAAAAAAGAAACAAAACAATGAAAATCAGAAATTTAGCGCTCCTGGTTGTAACGGCGGTTCTCGGAACTTCTGTTATGGCTCAAAGCTTTAAGGATGAGCTGGATGTTATTCAAACCGTTTGGGGTAAGAATAAGAAGCAACTGACCCAGGATTTCATGCAACTCACACCGGAAGAAGCTGCCAAATTTGGCCCGATTTATGATGAGTACCTTGAGGCAAGAAAGAAAGTTGCCCAGGTAAGAGGCGAGGCCATTCAAACGTTGGCTACAACAAACGCCCAGCTTGATGATGCTACCGCTCAAAAAATGGTAACCTCACTCATGAAGAATAACAATAACCTGGCAAGCCTGCAGAGCAAAACCTTCAAAAAGTTATCAAAGGCGCTTTCGCCAGCCAAGGCAGCACAGTGGTGGCAGTTGGAGTCTTATATTGATGCTGAAATTCGTGCCGCCATTATGGGAGAGCTGCCCTTACTTCAGCCGGTGAAAAAATAAAATATTAATAAACCAAAAAACAAATCTGAATGAAAAGACTTCTTTTGGCATTAGCCATTTTTATGGCAGTTGGCGCCAAGGCGCAAAATATGCGTTTGAACGGCTATGCAAGCTATGCTTTCGATGATCGTGTAGAATCCTATTACAGCAATACCTCTTACTTTGAAGGTAAAATCAAAGGTGGCTTATTGTGGGGCGGTGGGCTTGAATTTATGGTACATCCACAGTATGGTATTGAAATCAGTTACCTGCGGATGGACACGAAAGCTCCTATGACATATTATAGCAACCAAGTTGGTAACTCAGGTGTGAAAAATACCGAATTCGACCTTGGAATCAGCTATGCGTTAATTGGTGGCATGCGTTATCAGTCTCCAAAACCCGGTGTTGAACTGTATGGCGGTCTTCAGTTGGGTGCAGCGTTTATAAAAGCTACCAAACCTGCTACCACCGGTATTGGCGCTTCTGCCGAGGTTTCAGACAATGCCACCAAGTTTGCATGGGGCCTCAGGGGTGGCGCAAACATTTTCCCCAACGACGGAAAGGTGGGCCTGAAGCTGCAGATTGGATTGCTTTCAGCCGTACAGGGTGCGGGTGGCAGCCTTTACTTTGGTACAGGTGGTGCCGGCGCGGGCATTTCTACCTATTCTACCTTTCTCCAGTTTACCACCGGTGGTGGCCTGGTATTTAAGTTAGGCGATAGTAAATAATCTCAGGAAAACATCTTATAAAGGAGGCTGTCTCAAATAAGGGACAGCCTCCTTTTTATGTATGGGCAGTAAAAACCAGGAATGCAACATGAATTGCGTATTTATCCCGGTAATTTCAGGTAATTCTACCGGCAAAAATGAATTAATTCCAGCTTACTTTAGCGTTATTATTCAACATTAAATTTTTGCCTTATGCCATCGGAAAAGAAACAAATTCAAGTTAAGGTAAATGCTGCCGTAGCGGCGGCTGAAAAGAAAACGATCAAGGAACTTGTGAACCTGAACACTTTGGTTTTGCAAAACCGCACTATGTTTAATCTCCAGGCCATTGGGAGGGATTATAAACTGGCCAATGCGTATAAGAGTGTAAGAAATTTAGAATTAAAAGACAAGAACAATTTACAGGTGAAGAATTTTACAGACTACCAGGTAAAATTCAAAGACCAGTTTAAAATAGTGCCGCTTATTGAAGAAAAACCACGCCCCCAATATGCCGACAATGAGCGCTATCTGAATGTATATAACATCTTCCGTTTTGCGCGCGGCAAGGTACTTGTAATAGTAGATCATACCATATATACGCAGGTAAAAGCTTCTGTTGACCGCTATGTGCTTGATCTTGGCAGGGATGGATATTGGGCTACTGTGCATGTGTACCGGGCAGGCGGTCCGTCTTTTATAAGAAACTATATCCATGACCGCTCACCAAAAGGAGTAGTAATGGTAGGGGCCATACCCGCCGCCTGGTTTGAAATGAGCGATGATTTTCACGGTGCCAGTTCTGAATTTCCCTGCGACCTCTTTTATATGGATAGTAATGCCACCTGGAGCGATACCGATGGCGATGGAAAATACAACCAGGTAAGTGGAAATGTAATGCCTGAAATTTGGGTGGGAAGAGTATGGTCTCCCAGTTCGAACGGAAATGATGCAGCGCTTATCAATAATTATTTCGACCGTAACCATGCTTTCAGGGTAGGCGCACTTGGCCATTCAAGAAAAGCGCTTGCTTATGTGGAAGATGATTGGACGGGCTTTGATGATTGTGAAATGGATTTAATGACTCCGGCAGCAAACATCACCAAATACACCAATCCCGATATTACCGATGCAGACCTGTACAAAGTTGAAATCAACAATCTCCGGTCTTTTGTTCAATTATGCTCTCACTCATCTCCATGGAGCCACTCCTTTCATATACCAAGCGAAGGCACTACCGAGTGGATCAGTAATACCTATTTCAGGGACGAAAGGGCGCCTAATGCACATTTTTACAACCTGTTTTGCTGTAGTACAGCCCGTTTTACCGAAAACGAATACCTGGGCGGCTGGTATATTTTTGATAAGGCCGGTGGTGAAATAAACAACGGTCTTGTTGCGGTGGGTAGTACCAAAACGGGAAGCATGTTGTTCTTCGCCGATTTTTATAAGCCCATTGGGGATGGCAAATGTATAGGCGATGCCATGGTGGATTGGTGGAAAGCGCGCGGAGGCACCCATGATTTGGGCATGCGTCAATGGTTTTATGGGTTAAGCATTTTAGGAGATCCTACGCTTACCTGGTGGAAAGGGGCAGTTCCCCCATTGTTGGAACCTGCCGAAGGTGCGGTATTTAATCATTATCCCCGTACCATGACTTTTAAATGGAGCGCGGTGGGTATTCCGGGCGCCACTTACAGCATAGAAATAGATGCTTTTGGCGCCATAAATGCGGGAAAATGGGCCGAGGAGTCATTCAGAACCTTTGCCGTGCATCATAATATTGCCGGAACCAGCTTCAACCATAGTTTTGTTGGTGCGCAACCGGGCCGCTGGAGGGTTCGTGCCAAAATTGATGGCCGGTATTGTAATTGGAGCGAATGGAGGTATTTCAGGTTTACAAAATGATGTAGCAGTAAAAGGCAGTCCCATACATTAGGGTCTGCCTTTTAATTTTCCAATTTATTTCAGCTTTTGTTTTATTTCATTCAGTTTCAGCAAAGCTTCCACAGGTGTAAGCCGGTTGATATCAATGCCATCAAGCGTATTCCGGATGTCGGCAAAAACCTCGCTGTGGGCATCAAAAATGGAAAGCTGCATTTGCGGCCCCGAAACCTGCTGAACCTTTTTCTCTAATTTTTGCTTTTTGCCTATAGATGGATTTTCCTCATCCTCCACATGTTTGCTTTCCAACTGGGTCAATATTTCATTGGCCCTGTCGATTAATGATGGAGGCATGCCGGCCATTTTGGCAACATGAATACCAAAGCTGTGGGTGCTGCCGCCCCGGGCAAGTTTTCGCAGAAAGATCACTTTATTACCCGATTCTTTATTGGTGATATGGTAATTTTTTACCCGCTCCAAACGGTTTTCCAGTTCGTTCAGTTCATGGTAATGCGTGGCAAACAGGGTTTTAGGTTTTGCCGCTGAATTGTGGAGATGCTCCACTATGCTCCAGGCAATGCTTATTCCATCGTACGTGCTTGTTCCCCGGCCAATTTCATCCAGCAATACCAGGCTGCGGTCCGATACATTATTGATGATGCTTGCGGTTTCATTCATTTCCACCATAAAAGTGCTTTCGCCGCCGCTCAGGTTATCGCTTGCACCTACACGGGTAAAAATCTTATCGGTTAAAGGAACTTGTGCATCCTGTGCCGGAACAAAGCTTCCCATGTGCGCCATCAGGGTAACCAGCGCGGTTTGCCGCAGCAG
>CAYUGH010000006.1:90672-109614 GCA_964444195.1 uncultured Chitinophagaceae bacterium | reverse complement strand
CCCAAGCACAAATGATCATTGGGGATTCCCTGCCCGGCCGGTCAGGCGGGCATGTGACAAATAAAAACCAGCCCCGCACGTGCGGGGCGCACTAAAAATGAACACATGAATAAATAATGGGATTGGGTTTAGTAAAAGTCTAAAAACGGATGAGGTCATTATATCTAAAAAAAAGTGGAATTTTGACACTAATCCTGCATGAATTTTTAAATCAACATCAATTACATTCTTTTATGCCAAGGCTTACCATTGGCGCTCCCGCTCCTTTACCAGAAGGATATGAATTAAACAGGTGCCATTTTCCTGTTTTACTAAAAGATGATACATAGCCTTTACCCAAAAGATTCTCCCCCTTGGCTGCCAGTATGGAGAACCCATAATTGGTTATCACAGTATCTTTATAACTGCCATCCGGCTTTGTTATCCTCGTTTTGCGCTTGTAAGTGTATTGCTCACCTGCAAAAAAATTATCAATGGCAACTACCATCCCTTCCTTTGGCAACCTTAGGTTTTCGTCCAGGATGGAGAATATTAGTTTTTTGCCCGTGGGGTATACCATCCATTCTTTGGCAATAAGGGGTGTACCCGGCAAGCCTGTAGTACTTTCGTATTGTAGTAGCCTTATTTTACAAGGCGCTTTCCGTGCATTGGCAGGTATTCTTAAAAAAGACAGTTCCACATTTATGGTTTCTATTATTCCTTGTATATTATTTGTATTAGGAATAAAAGCCGCCCAGGAACCACCATGACTATTTCCCCACCCTAACGAATAGTTTGAAACAAATTTTGTGTAGTTTTTTAGAGTGGTTGGTATTGAATTGGGGCAGGGGTACACAGCTACCTCATCCAATTCAACTGGTTGGTATTTCAATACAATGGTTGGCTGCATTGGTGGTAGCCTAAGAATCAAATCTTCATAACCCGTGTAGGTAATCTTTACGGTATCGCCGGCCAAAAAGAAGGTACTTGTAAAATCAACCTGCCCGTTAGCCGGAGCAAATACTCCCCTACCTGTTCGCATATTAATGACTGTGGCATAGGGCAATGGCTGACCATCATTGGACACTATGGCAGTACCTGATTGCGCAAGGATGGATAGATGAAACCCGAGAAAAATAGACGATAAAACCAATATTCTTTTAATAACCATCAGAACAAAAATTCGATCATTCCTAAACTGTTATCGCCGCCAACACTTTCCCCTTCACTTCGCTCATGTGAATACGCTCCTGCGACATGGCATCGCGGTGGCGGATGGTAACCGTTCCATCTTCCTTAGTTTGATGGTCAACCGTTACCGCAAACGGCGTACCAATGGCGTCCATGCGTCGGTAGCGTTTGCCAATGCTATCCTTTTCTTCATAAAAACACTGGAACGATGATTTGCATCCTGTGATAATATCCCTGGCAATTTCAGGCAGTCCATCCTTTTTGGTAAGAGGCAATACGGCAAGTTTGGTAGGGGCGAGGTTGGCAGGAATCTTCAACACCACGCGGCTGTCTTCACTGCCATCTTCCTTCTTCCACTTCTCCTCGGCATAAGCATTACTCAGGGTTGCCAGCACAAGGCGGTCGAGGCCCACCGAAGTTTCAACCACATAAGGAACATAATTCTGGTTGATCTCGGTATCAAAATATTGCTGCTTTTTCTTGCTGTATTCCTGGTGGCTCTTCAGGTCGAAATCGGTACGGCTATGGATGCCTTCGAGTTCCTTCCAGCCAAAAGGGAAATTGAATTCCACATCCACGGCCGCATCGGCATAGTGTGCAAGCTTTACGTGGTCATGGTATTGCAGGCGTTCAGCCGGGAACCCCATCACTTCCTTATGCCATTTCAGGCGCTCGGCTTTCCAATGCTCATACCACTCTTTTTGTGAGCCGGGGCGTATGAAATACTGCATCTCCATTTGCTCAAATTCGCGCATGCGGAAAATAAACTGGCGGGCAACAATTTCGTTCCTGAAAGCCTTACCCGTTTGCGCAATACCAAACGGTATTTTCATCCGGCCGGTTTTTTGCACATTCAAAAAATTTACAAAAATACCCTGTGCTGTTTCGGGGCGCAGGTAAATGGTGCTGGCCTCATCGGCAACGCTGCCCAATTCGGTGCTGAACATCAGGTTGAACTGGCGTACATCGGTCCAGTTGGCCGTTCCGCTGATGGAACATTTAATATTATTATCAACGATCAGTTGTTTGATTCCGGTCAAATCATCCGCCGCAAGCAATTTTTCCATGTTTGAAATCAAGGCAGCCGCTTCATCCTGCCCAAGGGTTTCAGCATGCGCTTCAATAAGGTGATCAACCCTGTACCGTTTCTGGCTATCCCTGTTATCAATCATCGGGTCGCTGAAATTATCCACGTGCCCGCTCGCCTTCCAGGTGGTGGGGTGCATAAAAATGGCAGCATCAATACCTACGATATTGTCGTTCATCTGCGTCATGGTCTTCCACCAGGCATCGCGGATATTCTTTTTCAGTTGGGCGCCATTTTGCCCGTAATCGTACACCGCTGCAAGGCCATCGTAAATTTCGCTGCTCTGGAAAATATACCCGTATTCCTTGGAATGACCGATGAGGTTCTGGAAAGTATTGCTATCGTAGCTCATGATGCTTGTTTTTTCTTGAATTGGGTTGCAAAGATAAGGGGCAGCCCCGCAAAAGGCAGCCCCCAAAATACCTGAAACCCTGCTCCGTGTTATGTGTTTCACGCTTCACGGCAGCGAAGCGGGTGCAGGCTACAATTTCACCATTCTTATTTCATCCAATGCTTCTTCCTAAAATAAATGACGTAGATAAACACAAGACACACCAATAAGTAAATAACAACTGCATAGATATTACCTATGGCAAATTTTGGAAACAGCAAGGCCAAAACCATAGTGATGATATAGAACCACAGGCCATAACGAGCAACTTTAGTATTCATAACATGCGTGGGGCAAAAGAGTACCTGGTTAAATCAGGATGCTTTACCCTGTTATTTCTGTAATACATTGAGGAGCAAGACTACATTTGCGCTTATTGCTAAAAAATAATAAAAAATGAATTCTATTTTTTTGGTATGCTTTTCATCCAAAAAACGAAATTTGTTTAAGAACGCGGGTCTAAACAGTATATTGATCAATTTGAACGAAAAGAAGATCGTGCCCAAAATCCATATTGCCAGCCAATAATAATGAGCAAAAATCTCTACTGAATATTTCATAATATAAATTTTGTATAAACTGGTGTCAAATGAGTTTATGGCACAAAAATAATGCTGTCGCCGCCAAACCCGGTGGTATCTAATGGAAGCCGGGGATTACTTGAAAAGACGTCTCTTTCTGTGATTGAAGTAACAGAGTCCTCATCATATGGTACAATAAACCACCAATCCATACATTCTCCGATTGAATAGATGGTCAGAGCAACAGTTATGCCCCATGCAACTTTTCCAAGTGCAAATTTGAGACCTGCAATTGCTGTTGTAAGGGAAAGTGAGCCGCTAATCAAATCCGCATATATTTTGTATGCTGCGCCTATTTCAAATAGCCCCGTTACTGCGGTCCAAAAGCAATTGAATGCATTCACGGAAATGCCGCTTTCTGGATCGATTGGGGGGAGCTCACTACTGTAGCCTGTTGAGTATGCTGGTACGGGATTAATTTTGGGGGGCATATAGTTCTGAAAGGGGGAGCTATGCTTACCAGTTCGTAACAAATGCTGTCTCCCTCTTTCAACCTCTGTCATAAATAGCCCAAAAGAAACTATCTGCGTTGTATTGTTCTTCATCTCCCTCCTTAAATCAACACCTCCGTTTTCTAAATAATAGTCAGCTATCCGGTTTGCCAACATCCCTTCAATTTGCTTAGCTTTTAATGTATCATTCCTAATGATACACGCTTTTAATATTTCAGGATCTAAACTTTTGAAGATGCTCGTTATTGGTGACGGGTCATTTTTCAGAAGCTCATTATCATTTTTTTTACATGAAACCATGATAATCAATAAGGCAAAAATGCTAATTCCTACAATTTTTCTTTTCATAAATGTTTTTTTGTTTAAAGATTATTCTACCGCATCAGAGGATTGGCGCTGATGGTAGAAAATGATACCACCAACAAATAATCTGTGAAACAGTATTCGGGGAAAGCTTTTGCAGAAAGGGTCCGGATTTTCTTTAAAAGCAATTATTGGTCTTGGGCCAAATAGAATTTATTCACGATTTTTTGATGCGACGAAAATATAAAGAACAGAGAGAGAGAGAGAAGAAGATATTATCAACAGGATATTCACATTATTTGAATAGAGATTCAAATAGTTGGGAATGAAGAAAAAAAGGGGCTGTTATTAATCATCACGTTCTTTCCCCTACCGTAGTGCGTAA
Organism: uncultured Chitinophagaceae bacterium; assembly: GCA_964444195.1. Classification (GTDB taxonomy): domain Bacteria; phylum Bacteroidota; class Bacteroidia; order Chitinophagales; family Chitinophagaceae; genus Phnomibacter. The sequence continues at coordinate 105,245 of CAYUGH010000006.1, read as the reverse complement.
GACACACGCCACGGTAGGGGTTGACGACTATAGCTTTGTAGGCTGTATAAACTTATTCAACTGTAGAAAAAAGCCCATATTGCTGATATGCATTTCAATATTACCTGCTTTGCCAAAATAACCTGCCTCCAGACCAAAAGTACTCCGTAGCTCTACGGATTCATTTTTATAATCTGTTGTCGCCTGGTTCGTGTAATTCATTTCGTGTGAGCCATACACAATGGGCATGCCTGCAAACAAAAATGGCTTAAAACGGTGCTTTTTGTCCACTGTAAAATAATAGCGGGTCATGGGAGCGATACTGATATCGAAAGAATTTTCTTTATACCCCCAGGATTGGTCCATATTGAATTGGTCGGCATACACCCCAAGGTTGGTTTGTACCCCAAGCATCCAGCCCCTTTCGAGGAACCATCCGTAGTTTCCGGCAACATGAATGCCTGCAGTTTTTTCATTTTCCCCAATCTTCAGATCGGTTTCGCTCCAATACATATCGGAAGGAGCAATCATAATTTGCAAGCCTACCTGTTTATTTCCTTGCGCAACCGGGTTAAAGGCAGGCTGCGCCCATCAGTAGCGATGCAGAAAACAAAGCGATCAAAACGAGTGTGTAATTTTTCTTCATGGTTTAATAGTTTTGAAACAAATCAATCTGAGGGCTTGTTACGCCCTTGTTAAGGCCAATGTATTAACAATTGTTTTACCCCAACTTTTCATTATCCCTGTGGCGGTTGATATCCCTGATATTTTTCTTCTCAAAATTCTTTTCCAGTGCCTGCGTTAAATCAACGCCCGTTTGGTTTGCAAGGCATATTAAAACCCAAAGCACATCAGCCATTTCATCCGATAATTCCTTTCCTTTATCGCTTTCCTTAAATGATTGTTCCCCGTATTGCCGCACCATCAACCTGCTCAATTCACCAACCTCCTCCATTAGTATGCCAAGATTGGTCAGTTCATTAAAGTAACGCACGCCAACGGTTTTAATCCAGCCATCTACCTGCTGTTGAGCCTCTTGTATTGTCATGATTATTTATTTGAAATTCGGGGATTATTTATTTGAGATTCGAAATTTTATGATTTGAAATTGGCTGACGCATTCACCCATTCACTCATTGACTTATTCACCCATTCACTTATTCACCCATTCACTCATTCACTATTCCCTATTCTTACTATCCATCACAATCGTAATCGGTCCGTTATTCACCAACGCCACTTTCATATCGGCGCCAAACACTCCTGTTGAAATACTTTTTCCCAATTCTGTTTGAAGCCTTGCAATCAGCTTTTCATACATGGGTATGGCAAAGTCCGGTTTCGAAGCACGAATATAGCTCGGTCTGTTCCCCTTTTTGGTGGAGGCATGCAGGGTAAACTGGCTGATCAATAAAATATCTCCACCCATATCTTTTACCGAAATGTTGGGCACTCCGTTCGCATCATTAAACACCCGGAGCTGTACTATTTTCCCACCCAGCCAGGCAATATCTTCATCCGTATCGGCATCTTCAATGCCTGCCAACACCATCAGCCCTTCGCCAATGGACGAGTGAATTTTACCCTCTATTGTAACGGATGCATGGGAAACCCTTTGAATGACTACCCTCATAATCCGCAAAGAAAGGGATTGGCCTTTACTTTTGCCATTATGGATATCCTGAAAGCAGAATACATCATCAGCAAACCCGATGTGGCGCAATGCCCACCACCCGACCGGATGGAGTTTGCCTTTATTGGCCGGAGCAATGTGGGTAAGAGCTCGCTCATAAATATGATTACCAACCAGAAAGGACTTGCTAAAACCTCGGCCGAACCCGGAAAGACCCAACTCATCAACCATTTTGGTATTACCAGCCGCAAAACTATGGGTGGCAAAAGCAGCAAGGAATGGTTCCTGGTAGATCTGCCCGGGTATGGATATGCCAAAGTGAGCCAAAAAAGCCGCCGCCGCTGGGAGCAGATGATTGAAAACTATATCCGCAAGCGCGAAAACCTGGTCAATCTTTTTGTACTGATTGACAGCAGGCATTCGCCACAGAAAATTGATATTGAGTTTATCAACCAATTGGGAGCCTGGGGAATTCCCTTCGCCATCGTATTTACAAAGGCGGATAAAGAAAAGCCTGGTGCGGTAAAAAGGAATGTGGACCTGCTTTTGGGCGAATTAAACAAGGATTGGGAAATGCTTCCGCCTCACTTTTTAACCAGCAGTGTTACAAAAGCCGGTCAGCAGGATATTTTAGATTTTTTGGAAAGCATTATTGAAAATGAATAATTTGATGCAATGGCAGTATTTTAGCGGAAAATAAATATTCATGCGAAAGTTAACCTTTGCAACATTTTTTTTGGCCTTATTTGCCGTACCTGCGTTTTGCCAGAATTTCGATCCGCCGCCAAGCCCGGTGCAGGATAAACTTGAGAAAGTACTTAAAAGATACGGTACCATTGAAAGGGTGTCGCTGTTTGACAAAGCGAAAAAAACTTTTGAAACCAAGCCTGGAAAGGAGTATTTCACCTGGGTGGTGTATAAAAAAAACAGCACAGCCGTTCGCAGGATGATGGTTATCCAATTGGGGCAACAAGGTGAAAAAGTGAAAATTCATTACCCAAAATTCAACCAGGGTATCAGTGACGATCAATACCAGGCATTTTTTATTACCTGGACAGTACCCGATGATGGTACCCCCATTGTACAATATAGGGTTGATGCGAGCCCCGAAGCAAGTGTTTACATTTACGAAGGGGTAAGAGGTTTTAAAAGAGACCTCAATACCAAAAACTAAGGGTGAAAAGCCCGTTACCGGTTTGTACATGTAAACCGGCATTAAAAAAGGAACCGGACAAAGGTTCCTTTTTTAGTTTACAATTTTATTGGCGCAACTGCTGCTGGCAAAAGCTTCGGGTTTGGCTTTAAAAGCAAATCCCATTCCAAGGATATAGCCCATGGCTTCGCGGAGCGCCTCGTTACTTTTAAAATGTGGGTTGGTATTAATATCCGCATGCACTTCCATATCCACATCGTATAATGTAAAAAGATTGCACAATTCGTATGCAATCTCAATACTCTTGGCTACTTCCACCAGCATGCGCTCCTTAATGGAGTAGCGTTGGATGGTTTTTTCGTTGTGGATGAACATGAACCCGCCGGCCCTTTCGCGCAAAAAGACAATAACCGTAGCAAACTCGGTATCGCGTCCCTTTACCTGGCTGTCGGTACCTATGCATACCTTTAGGCGGTGGCCGGCAGCAGTTTCTCGCTTTATGGCGTCTTCTACTGCCGACTTAATGGGCAAATGGATCGATTCTCCATTAAATTTTCTCCAGTACATAAAATAGGTTTTCTAAAGGTAAAGCAGAAATCCACTCATAAAGTACATGCCGGGGTTATTGTTTTATAAACAACTGGGGAAAACCCATTGATTTTCAATATTGACCGGTAGAAAGCAGCACCAATGTGCAGGCATATTGGGTTTTTACCCCGGCTTCGCTTAGCAGGTTCCGCAGTTCATCATTTTCCGCCCCGGGGTTAAAAATTACCCGTTGAGGCTTTAGTTCAAGGAGGTAATTATAATAACGCTGTTGATTGTAGGGATTCAGGTAAAGGGTTACCGTGTCAATGGGCGCCCAATCGCCCGGTGCCTGGCTGATTTCAATATTGCCCACCCTTCCTGCGGTTGCTCCAAGCGCAATTACCTCGTGCCCGGCGGCAACTAAACGGTTTATAGCCAGGAAACTATACCGATAGCTATGGACTGAAGCCCCTAAAACCAGTGTCTTTTTTCCCATAATTCTTTAAAAATCAATTCATTAAAAATACAAATTATTCAATGCGGCCAACATTTAAGCGCATCTTTTACTTTTTTTGAAAAAAAATCTAGTTTTTTTTAGCATACGTGCAGCAAAAGCAAAACCCTGCATGTCTTATTCTCTATAGATAAAACCACTACTAACTGCAAAAGCTGCTCTTCCGGGCAGCTTTTTCATTTTTCACCCAACCTTTTATTCTCTACAACTATCAAAAAGCTTTTGTTGCTTAGCAGCGCAGCATTTTTTCATTTCGCTCATTCTCCCTGCTTTACCAAAAAAATAGCTGCCCCATTGGAACAGCTACTTTACATACCAATTTAATGGTGGATTATTTTTCAGCGCCCTTTGGAACAGCAGGGGCAGGTGCGGTCTGCTCGGTTTGGGCAGGACGACTTCCTGCGTTTGTATTCTTTAGCGTGCGCCAACTGTTACCATCTATCAGGAAAGCGGCAATAAACCAAATGAAAAGCATCAATGGCACTACGATGGTCATGATCATATTCCTTATTTCATCGCCAAGGTGCATAAAATAAGAAGTGATATAAAAAGCCTTTGCCAACGACAGGATGGTTACAATCCCCTTAATTAAAAGAACTGAAGTATGGTTGCCATGCCCGATTTTGTAGATCAGCAGACCCATGCAAAGTTCAATAATGGTAATAACCGACAGGAGAATGGTTACTTTTTTTACCGTAGCATAAAACGCACTGTCATCATGCTCGGAGGCAAAGCTTATTTCATCTGATGCAAGTTGATGCGACATAATTATTTTTTATTTGAGATTTGAGATTGAAGATTTGAAACCGGCGCATTGCTGAAGCGGAATTTCAAATTTCAAATTTCGAATATTGAAATTTAAATCAGATAGAAGCAAAGGAATACAAATACCCAAACCAGGTCAACAAAGTGCCAGTAAAGACCGGCCTTTTCTATCATTTCGTAATGCCCGCGCTGGTCGAAATGCCCCAAACGGGTTTTTATATACATAATCAGGTTAATGGCTACTCCGCTCAACACGTGGAAACCATGGAACCCGGTAATGCCAAAAAAGAATCCTCCGAAAGCAACAGGTCCCGGAGTACCCACTAAGTGGCCATCATGCATCACTTCTGGCCCCCATGGATTGGTTCTCACTGTTGTTCCAAGTTCCTGGATGGTACCATTTACCAGCACATGGTGGTCGCCGGTGATCAGGTGGGTCCATTCCCAGGCCTGGCAGGCAAGAAATGCAAGACCGCCCACGATAGTCCAAAGCATATATTTTTCAACACCCTTTCTATTCATTTTATGGCCTTCATGCACAGCCAAAACCATGGTTACTGAGCTGATAATTAGGATAAAAGTCATCAGGCTCACAAATGCAAGCGGCAGGTTGGCATGGCCAAAACCCGGGAAAGCGTTAAAAACATGGTTTGGATCGGGCCAGTAATTGGCGCTGAAACGAATGGTGCCATAGCTGATAAGGAAAGCTCCGAATGTAAAAGCATCGCTCATCAGAAAATACCACATCATCAGTTTGCCGTAGCTTACGTTAAATGGGCTTTTTCCTCCCACCCACCATTTAGTGCCTGCCGGTATTGCTGCTGTTGCCATAATATAAAATGCTGAAAATTACCTTGGTAAAAGTCGGGCAAAAATAAGAGTAGTCGCCTGAAAAGTCACAGAATCGTCAAAAATGTTTTTTGAAAATGTTTTTTACGCAGGATTATTGCCAATGAAACAGGCTAAAATACTTAGGCTCACCCACTTAAATGCATGCCGGCCAACGTCAATCATGAAACAAATGAAAGGAAAATGAACAGGTAAATCCAGAGTATATCAACAAAATGCCAATAGGTTGACATTACCTCGATCCCTACCCTGCTATAATGCCGCGTTTTTTGGCTGAAAGAACGGCGATACATAAAAATCAGGGCAATTATCCCACCCAACACATGCGCCATGTGCACGCCTGCAATTACTGCCAGGAAAGATCCTGAAACATTGCTGCCCGGGCCAATAAGTTTTATACCGCTTTCCTGCAGTGAAATAAAACCAAGCCACTGCATAACCAAAAAAACAGCCCCAAGAAAAGCCGTAACCAGCAGCATCCGCCTGTATTCAAGCATTTGGTGACTCTTGAAATACTTGCCTGCAACCCGCATGGTGATTGAGCTTACAATAATGACCACTGAACTATAATAAAAGATCAGCGGTAATTCAAAGCCCTGCCAGTTAGTTTGGTTGCGCTTAACAATATATGCGCTCGTAAACCCTGCAAACATCATTATTATACTCCCCATGGCTACCCATAGGGTAAACTTATAGGGATGAATTCTCTTTGTATTCTCCTGCGTCATTTCCTTTAGTTATTATTTGATCCGCCAAGCCTTTTATATCCCTTAAAGGTAATATTTATGCTGACATCAATTTCTTTTGAATCCAATATTGAAATACAAAAATTTCCTGCCATAATCCAATCAGAAGTTTGGAATTTGCTTATCTGCCAAAAGGCTTATCAGTACCACAGGAAGATAAATATAACTGCTGAACATTACCCTGCGTGCTGCTTTCACATCCATATCCCGGTATAAACGTACGCATTGAATGATCATGGACACATTGGCTGCCAGCAAAAACCACATGCTGTACTGGCCACTCATCCCCGTGTAATATGGTAAAAATCCCAACGGAACCATCAGCACCGAATACCCGATCGCTTGCAAGGCGGTATTACGAGTAGGCTCATTCTGGTTGGGTAATAGCTTAAACCCGGCTTTGTCATAATCGCGGTGGGCCACCCAGGCAATGGCCCAAAAATGAGGGAACTGCCAAATGAACTGAATGGCAAATAAAACCCAACCACCTGCCGTAAAATCATCGGCTCCTGCCACCCAGCCAATCAGGCAGGGAAAAGCCCCGGGAAATGCCCCAACCAAAACCGAAACCGCGCTTACCCTTTTTAAAGGGGTATAAATGAACCCATATACAAACCAACTGAGCAGCGAGATCAGCATGGCGGTTATGTTGAAAAAAAACCACATAATGGCCAATCCCGCCGCCAATGCCCATATCACAAAAATCCAGGCCTCACCTACCGACATCCGCCCTGCGGCTATCGGGCGGTTACCTGTACGTTTCATGCGGCTGTCATAGTCCTTTTCGTAAACCTGGTTAACAGCATTCGCGCTACCGGTAACCAACATACCACCCAGGGCAAGAAGGAGCACCATTTTCAGGTTGAACTCTATTTGAGGTACCAGCAAATATGCCATTACGCTGCTGAAAACTACCGTAATGTTCAGGGTAAACTTGATGAGTTCTTTGTAATCGTTGAACTTTGAAGCAAAAGAAGCCTTTTGAGGAATATTACCCTTTAAATCCATTACGCTGTACGCCTTAACATGAAAGCAGCAAAGGTATGGGGTAGCTGGCAGAGATGCGTCCGTATTTCCCATATCTTCTGCCTTGAAACATTACGGACACAAAAAAAGAGAGTTCCTATGAACTCTCCATTTTTGCGAAGAATAATAACTCTTATTCCTTTATGAACTTGGCTGTATTGCTTTCTCCATTCAACTTAACAATATAGATACCTCTTGGCAGGCTTGAAACGTTCAGGTTGAAATTTTGCAAAGAACCGGTCGCAAGGATAGCTTGTTGTAAAACCACCATTCCGCTTATATTAGTCACGGTTATTACATTATTGCCTTGTTTAGAAGCTGCCAATTGGAGGCTCAGCGAGTTTTTAACCGGATTAGGGTAGTTTATAATTATGCCTTTTTCCTTATCAAGCGCACGATTTAGAAGGGCTATATTACTGAATGTTGATTTCCCATTCTGGTCAATTTGCTTTAATCTGTAATAATTACTTTTTTCAAGAGGGTTATTGTCAATATACTCGTATGCGATGGGTTTAGAACTATTGCCAAACGGCGCCACTGATTCTATAAAATTCAACTTGGTAAAAAATTGCCCATCTGATGATCTTTGAATCTCAAAACCTTTGTTTCCTATTTCAGTTAAGGTGGACCAGGCAAGTTTGTTTGAGCCGGAAATCTGTGATGCTGAAAGCCTGGATAGGGTTACTGGTAATAAGGTACAGGTAGTGTTGTCGCTAACAAAAGGAAATATATATACAAACGTAGGCGGCAAGCCGTTAGAAAAGGACATACTAGCCCATTGACCATTAGACCATTGTTCAACCGCAGAATCAGGTGCACTGAGGCTGTTTACATAATTATTTTGATAAACAAAGAAACTATCGTTTGCTGCAAATGACAAATTTGAAAAATCAACTGAAATAATAAATTTTTTTGTAGCAAGAGGAATAGGCGCTGGGAAGGTATAATCTACAATATTACCTATTACACCTGTAAAACTTGAAAGTGTAATTTCAGGTGAGCTGCCAGCCAATGCTATATCCGTACCTACATCATACACTTTAAAGGAAATTGTTTTAGACATATCGCTACTTTTTGCCCTTCCAAATGCAAACCGCACTTTTGTAACATAATTGCTATTGACAGAGCCGCTAACATCAAAATAATTGCCTTTCTGGCGATCATTATAAGCGTTCAATCCTGAAATAAAACCGCTATCAAGCGGTTCAACATCGTCAACTACATAAGCGCTAGCGCCATATTGTGACAGTGTTGCTGGAGACCACAATAATGTATCACAACCCGGCGCAAATAAACTAGGGGGAAATTGCAAATTTGCTATTTCAAAAGGAGTAGGGATACTCTTGTGTTTAGCTTTTTTATCTTGGGCGGTGGCACTCATTGCAACGAAAATGGAAAAACTGAGTAGGTAAATCTTCCTCATAAGCCTGATTTTTAATGATAATTAAAGTTGAGTAATAAATATAAACGATGCAGATTTAATGCAAATTAAGTAAACCTCTGCTTTTTTAGACTTCCTGACATTAAAAGTATCAGATTTATTGCATCAATTGCAGCCTCAATTCTAAAAACAGGTGTTTACACCTATATCAAAACGTTATGGTCCATTTTGCTGTTCCCATTCCAGGCCCGTTTTAACATGCCAGACAAACAAAAACAGGGCGCTTAAACGAACGCCCTGTAAAGGTTATTTTCTATGTTACCAATCAATGTTTCGATTCGTGCTCCCCAACAGGTATATGCTGCGGTATGAAATCAACTCCATCCTTACCATAGTCGTAAGCCCAACGGTGAACTTCAGGAATATCACCAGGCCAGTTGCCATGCCCCGCATTAATTGGAGTAGTCCATTCAAGCGTGTTGCTGTTCCATGGATTTTGGGTTTGCAATTTACGCCCTCTCCAAATGCTAAAGAAAAAGTTGAAAACAAACAGCAACTGAAGCGCGAAACTGATAATGCTTACAATCGTTATAAACTGGTTCAGATCGCCAAACTGCTTGAATGATTGCCATTGGCTGACATCATAATACCTACGGGGCATGCCTGCAAGTCCTTCGTAGTGCATTGGCCAGAATATCAGGTAGGCACAAACAAGCGTTCCCCAAAAGTGGATATATCCCAATGTATTGTTCATATACCTGCCAAACATTTTGGGATACCAATGATAAACCCCGGCAAACATGCCAAAGAAGCTTGCAACCCCCATTACAATATGGAAGTGGGCAATTACAAACATGGTATCGTGCAGGTGAATATCAAGCGCTGAGTTACCCAGGAAAATACCGGTAAGACCGCCGCTGATAAACAGGCTTACAAAGCCAATGGCAAAAAGCATGGCCGGCGTAAACCGGATATTGCCGCGCCAAAGTGTTGTTAACCAGTTAAATACTTTGATAGCCGAAGGAACCGCAATCAACAGGGTAAGCAGTACGAAAAATGCCCCCAGGAACGGATTCAACCCGGTTACAAACATGTGGTGGGCCCAAACGAGGAAGGCCAGCACCGCAATGGCAAACAGTGAGCCAACCATGGCCATATAACCGAAGATTGGTTTGCGTGCATTGGTTGAAAGTATTTCGGAAGCCATACCCATGGCAGGTAAAAGAATAATATACACTTCGGGGTGGCCAAGAAACCAGAACAAGTGCTGGTAGAGTATTGCAGAACCGCCTTCGTTAGGTAACGCAGTCTGTGTGCTCTGTAAGTAAATTTCGCTGAGGTAGAAACTTGTTCCGAGGTTGCGGTCGAACAAAAGGAGGATGAATCCGCTGAACAAAACGGGGAAGCTCAATACCCCCAATACGGCTGTAAAGAAGAATGCCCAAATGGTTAAGGGAAGGCGGGTCATCGTCATCCCCTTGGTACGCATATTCAAAATGGTAGCAATATAGTTAAGCCCGCCAAGCAGGGAGCTTACCACAAATAAAGCCATGCTGGTTATCCATAGATCAACGCCAAGCTTTGAACCCGGCGAAGCCTCGCCTAATGCGCTCAAAGGAGGGTATGCTGTCCAACCGCCGCTGAATGGGCCGGTTTGAATAAACAAAGACGAAACCATTACCATGCTGGCAAGAAAGAAAAACCAGTAGCTGAGCATATTCAGCATGGGGCTTGCCATATCGCGTGCACCAATCTGCAAAGGAATCAGCAGGTTGCTGAATGTGCCGCTTAACCCGGCCGTCAGTACAAAAAACACCAAAACGGTACCGTGCATGGTTACCAATGCATAATAAAATTCGGGTTTAATATGTCCGCCTTCTGCCCAGCGACCAAGAATATCCTCCAACCACGGAAAGGTGGAGTCAGGATAACCGAGCTGCAAACGGAACAGTACAGAAAAAAGCCCGCCAATGATAGCCCAAACGATCCCCGTAATCAGGAACTGCTTGGAAATTGTTTTATGGTCCTGGCTGAATATGTATTTGCTTACAAAGCTCTCTTCATGATGGTGATGCCCATGATGTTCATCGTGCCCACTATGAACCGCTGCAGCGGCATGTGATTGAAAAGTTGCGTCCTGGCTCATTGCTTAATCTGATATTCGGTTAATATTACAACGGACAATACCGTGTAATTGTTTTTACATTGTTGGTTTCGGGGCTTTAGGCTCAACAACCACAGCAGTGGTTCCGGTAGCTGCACTATCCTGTACGGCAGGCTTTTCTACTGTGGGGTCCTTATCGGGGAAAGCGGCATAATAATTCGGCTTGGTTTTGGCCATTTCAATGTCAAACTCTTCCTGCGTTACTACTTTTATTACACCGCGCATGGCATAATGGTTGGCGCCGCAAAGTTGGTCGCAAACAATTTCGAATTCGAAATCAGGATTGTTCAACCGTTTGCGCATTTCGTCTGTGGTCCATTTTGGCGTAAACCAAAGCGTAGTAGGAATTCCCGGAACGGCATCCATTTTCATCCTGAAATGCGGAAGCCCTACATCATGAATTACATCCTTACTGCCAATAACAAGTTTTACAGGCTTGCCTTTTACCAACAGCATATTGGTTGGCATAATATCATCAAAATTGGCTTTGTCTTCCCAATCCTGTCCCAATGGATTATTATCGGACGCACTGATAAGCTTATAGCTTTTCTTGCCCAAACTGCCATCATCGCCCGGATAGCGGTACAGCCAACCAAATTGCTGACCGGTAATTTCAACTACCATCGCTTCCTTAGGAGGATCGCCTGTAATTTTAAACCAATGGCGAAGACCCAAAACCACTAAAAAAGTAAGAACAACTGCGGGAACAATTGTCCAAATAGCTTCAAGCTTATTGCTATGGGCAAAAAAGTAAGCTTTCCTGCCTTCCTTTTCCTGGTATTTAAAGGAGAACCAGAATAAGGCCACCTGAGTAATTACAAACACTATGCCTGTAAAAAACAGCGTCCACATAAACATGCTGTCAATTTTCTCACCCTCAATAGAGGCGGAACCCTGCGGAAAAAGCGTTTCCTTAGCAAGCAGTTTATTACAGTACCAGGCGCCTGCCAATCCAAGAATCAAAAATGCAAGCATTAAAAATGCATTGATGCGGTTGGCCTGTTCCCTCGACTTTTTCTCACCCCTCAGTACACTTACATATTCACTGGCTTTGGCTATTTGAAAAATAACCAGGAATATCATTCCTATTACCAGTAAAAGCATCCAAATATTCATAGTTCGGTCTTATTGAAGTACAAAATAAATTTCAATCGCTTGATAGCCTGATTTCTTACCGTAGCGTAGCAATTGCTACATACTCAATTATTTAGGTGTGGTGAATTACGCTTTCTTTCAGGAACGGATGATGCAGTGAAACAAGTGGAGCCTTTTCGAGCGCCCTGCCGGTCAACCAAACAATCATTCCCACATAACCTACAGCTATTCCCAATTCAAACCAGCCAAGCGAAGCATGTTCTCCAAGCGGCCCGGGCATTACCTGCAAATACATATCTAACCAATGCCCAAAAATGAGAAGAACTGCCATAAAGGTAACAATAGTATAATTCCTTTTTGCACCCTTTTTCATGAAAATAAGCAACGGAGAAAGGAAATTAAGCGCCAGGTTCAGGAAAAACAAACCCCTGTAATTACCCCAAACACGGGCTTTAAAATATTCAGTTTCTTCAGGAATGTTGGCATACCAGATCAGCATGTACTGGCTGAAGAAAAGATATGCCCAGAAGATAGAGAAGGCAAACATGAATTTACCGATATCGTGCAGGTGCTCCTCGTTTGTAAATGGAAGCTTGCCCTGGTTTTTCAGGAAAATAACGAAGATGGCAATTAAGGACAAACCCGCAACAAAAGTACTGGCGAATGTGTACCAGCTATACATGGTGCTGTACCAATGCGCATCAATGCTCATAAGCCACAACCAGGGAACAGTAGAAGCTACGGTAAGCGCGAACAGGATGATGTAAAACGCAGCATGAACGGTATTCTTGAAAATCCATTTTTTAGCATACTCGGTTTCCATAGGAGCTTCATCAGCCTCACGACCTAGTTTCCGCATATTTCTGCCCAGGAAAATCCAGCCGCCAATAGTAATTACGGTCCACACGGTAAAAAAAGTCGGGTTCAGGAAACCGCTTTTACCCAATAAAATTTTATCTCCCGCCACATGCTCAGAATCAACCCAATGGTAAATATGGTGCTGATGACCATACACCAGGCACATTAAAACTATAAATGCCAGTACGCCAAACGGAATAACCAAAGTACTGATAGCTTCAATTACCCTACGGAACGATTGCGTAAAGCCTGCCCATGCAAGCGTGGTGGCACATAAAAAAAACATGGCTGAATTTACCACCAGCAAAAAATAAACACTGTTATGAAGCAAAACAGCCCAAAAGCGGGTAACACTATGTTCATCTTTGCTGAAAGCTAAAAGAGCTACACCTGCTACCAAGGCAAGAACCCCCACTCCTGTGAGACCCATACCCCATTTTTTCATCCCGGCAGGTTGTACAAATTGATTGTTAAAAGAAGCCATGCTATTCTAAATTATCTTGTTATCGCTCAGTTTTAATTTTATCCGGATTCAAAAATCACTTTCCAGTAGCCGCTGCCGGATCAGAAGCAGCCTATGGTTTTGCAGCAGGAGCCGCAACTGTGGCTCCATTTCCCTTTTTACCCTGCTCAACTTTAATGTAATGAATAATTTTCCAGCGTTGCATAGGCGTAAGCTGCGATGCATAAGATCCCATCAGGTTACGGCCATAGGTTACACTGTAATACATCATGCCTTCTGTCATATCCATATACTTGGCATCGCCCTTTAATGTAGCAGGTTTGGCGGGGTAAGGGCCGCTACCGTCTTTCCAAAGCGGGCCATTTCCGTCGAGTTTTGCTCCATGGCAAATACCGCAGTTTACCAGGTACAGGCGTTTGGTTTCAGTCATTTCATCCTCGCTGAGCATTTGTACCGGGTTGGGTACGGCAGCCGAGGCCAGGTACTGTGTTTCAGAACCGGCAGAATCTTTGGGAATATGGTACACATAGTCCTGCGAACGGCTTACAGTGCCTGCAACAGGTGTATTGTCGTAAAAAATCCCCTTTGCCTCCAGGTTGCTGTGATCGGCATAGGTTTCGTAAGCCCGGCTATAAGCCATATCCGGTATATAAACGGTTCCCGGTTTGCGTTTTACTTCCTCACTGCACGAAATAAGTATTGCCATGCTTACCATGCAACCTGCTATCAATAATTTGTTGGTCATCTTGCTATTTTTCAAAAATGCAAATTTGTTTTTCAAAAATTCTCAATGCGCCAAAACGATATCAGACTCATCATAAAGCGTTTGCTGCTTATCGTAAGTGCCAAGCCACCAGCCGGCCTCGGCTATCTGCGTATGCACTTCATGTGCGCCCAACTGGTTCAATAAGGCAGTTGCATCTGTTTCGGTAAGCGCATTGGTACATTCAATTACCATTACAAACTTGTCATCGGTGGCCCTGGGGTGAAAATGATGCTTTTTTACAAACGGCGCCATCTGGCAGAGGTAGCAAAAGGTAAGCACCATGCCTACCGCCGCGCATAAAACCGTGAACTCGAATGTTACCGGGATAAAAGCGGGCAATGGAAAATGCGGCTTACCGCCAATGTTGAGCGGCCAACTGCTGGTAAAAACCCAACCCATAAAGCCAAGCGCAATGGTTGTACCGGTAACCCCGTAAATAAATCCTGCTGTATGAAGGCTTGTTTCACGCAAACCCATTGCCTGGTCGAGGCCATGCACCGGGAAAGGCGTGTACACGTCGTGTATTTTAAAGCCGGCTTTACGCACCTTTTTTACCGCAGGAAAAAGCACTTTTTCGTCATCAAAAAGGCCTACTACAAATTTTCTTACGTCCATAATGTATTGGTATCAAATTCCAAATAATTAAATTCCAA
>CAYUGH010000006.1:7599-90572 GCA_964444195.1 uncultured Chitinophagaceae bacterium | reverse complement strand
AATTATCAATGGTGCATCGCTTCTTCAAACTCCTTCACTTCCTTCTGCTCCAGTACATCCTGTTCCTGCTTCCAGCTTTCACCGCTTTTCTTCAGGATATGTTTGATTTCCGCCACAGCGATTACAGGGAACCACTTGGCAAACAGGAAGAAGCAGGTAAAGAACAACCCGAATGTACCGAGGTAGAATCCTATTTCCCAGATAGTAGGGCTGTAGTAAACGCTCCAGCTACTTGGCAGGTAATCGCGGTACAGGGATGTAACGATGATCACGAAACGTTCGAACCACATACCTACGTTTACAATTACACTCATAAAGAAGGTGACTGTAACATTCCTGCGCAGTTTTTTGAACCAGAAAATCTGCGGGCTGATCACATTACAGGCCATCATACCCCAATAGCTCCATCCGTAGGGGCTCAACAGGTTGGCGCGGCTGTAGAAGAATGCATATCCTTCGTATGGGTTCTGGCTATACCAGGCCATGAATAATTCGGTCAAATAAGCCACACCAACTATAGAGCCTGTCAATACAATTACCTTATTCATTACCTCGATATGCTCAAGCGTAATATAATCCTGCAGGTTCAAAACCTTTCTTACAATGATCATGAGCGATTGCACCATGGCGAACCCTGAAAAGATGGCGCCTGCCACAAAGTATGGAGGGAAGATGGTGGTATGCCATCCGGGAATAACAGAAGTAGCAAAGTCGAAGGATACAATGGTGTGTACAGAAAGTACAAGCGGGGTTGACAGACCGGCTAATACCAGCGAAAGGCTTTCATGGCGCTGCCAGTGCTTGGTTGAACCTGTCCATCCAAAAGAAAGCACACCATACAAACGTTTGCGCCATTTTACGATGGCCCTGTCGCGAACGGTAGCAAGGTCAGGTAAAAGACCCGCATACCAGAACAAAAGCGATACGGTAAAATAAGTAGAGATGGCGAAAACGTCCCAAAGCAACGGAGAAGTAAAGTTTACCCAAAGCGGCCCGCGGCTATTAGGATAAGGCAACACGAAGAATGCCATCCAAACACGGCCCATGTGGAAGATAGGGAACTGGCCGGCGCACATTACCGCAAAAATGGTCATGGCTTCTGCCGCACGGTTTACACCGGTACGCCAGCCCTGGCGGAACAACAGGAGGATGGCCGAGATAAGCGTTCCCGCATGACCAATACCAACCCACCATACGAAGTTGGTGATATCCCAACCCCATCCTATGGTCTTGTTCAGGTTCCACTGACCAATACCATAGGTTACTTCGCGGTAAACGCTGTACACGCCAAAAAGCAACAACACCACCGCGATGCCAAAACCGATCTTCCAAAGTTTGGAAGGTGCGGTTTCAATAGGACGAATGATATCCTCGGTAACCTGGTGGTACGTTTTGTGGCCATCCACCAGCGGGGCCCTAACGGCGCTTTCGTACTTTAATACTGACATTGGGTATTCAATTTGTCTTTACGTTGGCCACGATAGGCCTTCAGTATTGATTAGCTTTTGTTAATATCCTTTTCTGTGTGTAGTGTGTACAACCTTATCATTAACCATGTGTAGCTTCTTCGTGATGTGCAGGTTCTGCATGTGCTTCCACCTCATCGGTGTTCCTGATTTTTGCCAGGTAGCTTACATTCGGAAGCACGTGAATTTGTTCCAGCGCGTAGTACATACGAAGCGGACTGTGTTCGCGGCTCTTTGTAATGAGGCTATCCTTATCGTTGGTATTTCCAAATACAATGGCATTTGTAGGACAAGCGGTCATACAGGCAGTCTTTGCCTCACCATCTTTCAGCGGACGGCTTTCCTTCTTGGCATTCAACTTACCTTCCTGCAGACGCTGCACACAGAAAGAGCATTTTTCAATAACCCCACGGCTGCGAACCGTAACATCAGGGTTGAGCACCATGCGCGTCAGGTCGTCATTCATATCGAGCGTGGTGGCGCTTATTATCCCTTTTTGGTTATCAGGGAAACTATCGGCGCCTGTATAATCCGACCAGTTGAAACGGCGTACTTTAAAAGGACAGTTGTTGGCGCAGTAACGGGTACCGATGCAACGGTTGTAGGTCATTTGGTTCAACCCTTCCGTGCTGTGGTTGGTAGCAGCCACCGGGCAAACATTTTCGCAGGGTGCGCTATCGCAGTGCTGGCACATCATTGGCATAAAAATCACATCTGCCAGATCATCGGGATCGCCACCGGGCTTATTTACATAGTAACGGTCAATACGCAACCAATGCATTTCGTGGCCGCGCATTACTTCCTTTTTACCTACTACAGGAATATTATTTTCAGCGTTGCAGGCTACAATACAAGCTCCGCAACCCGTACAGCTATTCAGGTCAATGCTCATGCCCCAATGGATACCGGGGCGGTCGTTCAGGCTGGGATCATAGAGCGAACCTTCGTTCCGGTAATCACCGCCTCTTTTAGCATAGTTCTCAATAAGGTGGTCACGCTCGTGTTTAAACTGTTCGGGGTGGGCTATAAAGTCGGCAATAGATGCTTCTTTTACCACCTCAACCCTTTTTACACCCAGTGAGTCAACATAATAATTATATACCTGGTTTTGTGCTACATCGTATTTCTCACCTGTAGTTTCTACCTCCGCCTTACTTACGGTGTAAATCCTTTCTCCTCCAGCGCCTACTGATGCCAGCGGATATGCGTTTTTACCTGCATTGCGTACCGCTTCACCAACCTTTTCATCCCTGCCATATCCAAGGGCAATGCCGATTGTATATTTATCAGTACCTGGAATGATAAGAACCGGCAGGGCAATTGTTATTCCATTGGCCTTTATATTAATAACATGCTTGGCCGGATTTACATCATATTTATCAGAATCGCCGTTCTTGCGGATATCAATGCCCAGCAATTCGTTTGCCGCTGCGGCAGATAGCATAGCATAGTTGTCCCAGGTAGCTTTTGTAACCGGGTCAGGCATTTCCTGCAACCAGGGATTACTTGCCTGCGAACCTGTGCCAATGGACACTTTTTGGTACAATGCTATTTCCCATTTACCACCTGTAGCCACCGAACCGGCAGCAGCAATGGCTCCTGGTACGGCGCTGCCGTTAAATGCGCCTGAAGAAATAGTTACTTCACCTGGATAACGCAGACCAACCCTTAAAGCAGCGTCCCAGTTTGCCTGGCCACCCACAATACCCATCCAATATTCTTTCACATAGGCCGCATAATCCAGGCTGCTTCCACTCCATTTGAGCAGGCTATCCTGCCAATGGCGTGTTTTAAACAAAGGATGTATAGTTGGCTGTATAAATGATTGGTAACCTGACTTTGGTTCAGCATCTCCCCAGCTTTCGAGATAATGGTGGTTTGGCAAAACAAATTGGCAGCGAACTGTAGTTTCATCCAATTTGGCATTGAACGAAACCGATAATTTCAGCTTTGCAAGCCCTTCATTGAATTTGTCGGCCGCAGGATAATCGTAAGTTGGGTTAGCATCAAGAATAAACAGCGCGCCAACTTTTCCTGCATTCATATCGGCTACAAGGGTTGCCATTTCGGCATCCACCCCTTGCTTATAGTTGCTGGTAACTCCCCAATTAATGGTTTTACCATACGCTCCAATGGCATTATTGATGGCATTTACCACCGTTTGAACAGCAGGATTGTTACTTCCGCTTACTACCAAGGCATTGCCATTGGCAGCTTTCAGGTCCTTAGCAGCCTTTTCAAGCCCGGCCTTTAATTTGGCATCCAAATTACCTGCTGCGGCGCCTGTAAGCATATTATACAAGGAAACAGCTACCAACCCTTCCTGCGAAGGTTTATGTGTAAACCGCTCATCGGCATTGGCCCCAGTCATGCTGAGAATACTTTCAAACTGGTAGTGCTTGCTCAGTTCAAACTTAGCTTCATCAATTTTGCGGCCCTTGGAATACTGTTTTGCAAATTCAACCGGGCTGAGCCAGGTACCCAAAAAGTCGGCGCTCAGGCTAACAATCACTTTTGCATTGTCAAAATGGTAAGAAGGGATCGCCCGCTTACCGAATGTAGCTTCATTTGCTGCCAGGATTCCGCTATAACTAACTGCATCGTAAGTTACATGGCGGCTTCCGGGGTATTTGGCAATAAACTCGCCAATCAATTTTTTGGTTGATGGGGAGGTAATGGTAGAAGTAAGAATAACAACCGGAGCGCCTCCCAAACCTGCAAGCTTTTCTCCAACTGCTTTATCAAAAGCTTCGAAAGTTGGGATTTCCTTTAATTTGCCCTCCACAACCTGGGCAGGAAAACGAAGCCTCTTAGTATCATAAAGATCAAGCACTGAAGCTTGCGCCCTTGCGCTGGTACCCCCGGCGGTTACCGGGCTCATATCGTTTCCTTCAATTTTAATAGGACGTCCGTCGCGCACTTTGGCAATCACGCTCAATACATCGCCATCCTGTGTAAAAGTAGTTGCGTAGTAATCAGCAACGCCCGGAACTATATTTTCGGGCCTGTTTACAAATGGAATGGCTTTTTTTACCGGCGTTTCGCAACTGGCAGCCAACGAAGCGGCGGCAGTACTAAACCCGAGGTATTTGAGAAAATCGCGGCGGGGCGTTTTGGCATCCAGCAAACCTTTGTCATCCTGCTCCGTCGGAAGGTCTTCGCGAAATTCATCCTGGCCCTGTTCCTCAAAAGCTTCAGTTTGATTACGCTGTCCAAAATTTTGCCAAATCGTGCTATTGCTCATGATATGCTTATCTGATTGAAAATTTGAAATTTGCGATCTGAAATTACTGCCACCGGCAGTGTTCAAATTAATAATGGCATTTCTGACACTCGGTTCCGCCGATCTTTTCTACGGTAACACTGTCCAGCTTACCGTTTTTCATATCCTCGTGAAACTTCTCGTAAATGCTGTAAAAACCATTGGACTCAAACTGAACTTTTGTTTCGCGGTGGCAATTAATACACCATCCCATGCTCAGGTCGCTGAACTGGTACACTTCACCCATTTTCTGGATTTCGCCATGGCAGGTTTGGCAGGCTACTTTACCGGCCTGTACGTGCTGCGAGTGGTTAAAATAAACATGGTCGGGCAGGTTATGGATCTTTATCCATTCAACCGGCTTAGCCTTGGCAGGATCCCAGGGCTGGCCGGGGGTAAATCCTGCGTACTCATATAATTTTTGAATTTGGGCCGTCCCGTCAATTTCGGTTCCATCCCCGGCATATAGAGGCTCACCCTTGTATTCATTAATGGCCAGGTGGCAATTCATACAAACATTCAACGATGGAATATTGGCATGTTTGCCCTCTGCAGCGCCTCCGTGACAATACAAACAATTGATTTGGTTGGTACCCGCATGCACTTTGTGGCTGTAATAAATAGGTTGCTCCGGTTGATAGTTCTTGCTTCTTCCCAGGTTAACGGCTCCTTTAGATATATATATACCTGCTACAATAAACAATACAACTGTGCCCAATCCAATATAAGTCTTGTTTTTCCAAAAAGCAACCGGCTCGGGAGAAGGTATCCCTGATTTTTCATCGGAAAGCTTGCGGAGGTTGCTGTTTACCTGCAACAAGATCAAAGCTACAAGCGCAAGCACCAGGGTAATAACGCCAAAAAGCAGGCTATTGTCGCTTTCAGGGGCAGGGGCGCCAACTGCACCAACAGGTCCTGTAGCAACAGGAGGTTGCCAGGTAGTAATATAGGTAACCAAAGCATCCATTTCAGCATCGCTCAGGTTAGGAAAAAGGTTCATGGCAGCAGGGCTCCAGTCCTTCATTTTAGCCGCATAGGGGTCGCCTGTAGCCACTGCCGCAGGCCAGTTCTTAATCCAGGTCTTCAGCAATTCAGGGCTTGACCAACGGTCGCCCACGCCCATCAAAGCCGGACCCGTAAGGTCTTTATCCATTTTGTGGCACGAGGCGCAGTTTGCGTTGAACAGGGCCTTTCCATCCTGCGCAAATAGAAACTGTGCGCAAAAGAAAATAGCAAAACCTGTCAGGAGGAGTCGGCTTGTAATGCTTCTCATATTCATATTCTTCCTGTAAATTGACTAACAGACGTAAAGATACCCGTTGTTGGCGGGCAAAAATATGACACGAAGGTGACAAATAAGGGTTCGCCTGAAATTTTTTTTCCCCTTATCCGGCAAGGGTTTCAGGCTATTATGCAAGCCCCAACCTCCCAATATGGCATATCTGTAGTATAATTCTGTTCAGCTTCTTCCGGCATTAAAAAATGTATATTAACAGTTGATACCCGATAAATACAATTGAAATATACTTGAAATTGCCGTGACCGGTTTCTGAAAAAATTCAAAAATAGCTCTTATTGCAGCTATATTTTTATAATCAGGTGCATAGGTTGGCAATCGGCTATTTTGAAGGACAAGGAATAATATCATTCATCATCGTCTTCCTTTTTGTATCCTTCATAATAATAGGATTGCTCTATTCCTTTAAAAATTATTTCCCTATTATGTATATCGTCAGTTAAATTGGCACTTAGCAAGGTTTTTAATTCCAAATCGTTGACCGGGCTTCTTTCCATTGCCTGCAGGTAAAGAATTTTATCAACAAACTGCCAGTTCACTACTTTTTTAAGTTTAGCTTTTAGCAACCTATCCAACCAAATACGCATTGTTCTACCGTTTCCTTCCATAAAGGGGTGGGCAATATTCATTTCTACATATTTCGCAATTATTTCTTCAAAATTATGGTCGGGCATTTGGTCAATTTTCACCAAAATTTCGTTCAGGTACAATGCATTTGCAAACCTGAAACCCCCTTTCGATATGTTCTTTGTCCGAATTTGACCGGCAAAATCATACAAGCCGCCGAATAGGTAGCTGTGTATTTGTTTTAAACCATTGGTGGTACCTATTTCAAACGTATCAATATCTCCCGATTCAAATAAGCGGTAAGCGTTTTCTAAACTCTTTTTGTCTATGCTCTTCATTCTGATTCAGGTATTATTTTAGTACTTGGGGGTGTTGATAGGCCGGTGCAATCTATTTGTTTGACACAAATATAGTTCCCAACCTATCAAAGTATCAGTATCCACCTGTCGCTCCAAATACCCCCCCCAACCAACTTTCCAACTTTATCCCCACCTTTGCGCCCATGTTTTCGCGGTTACAACAAAAATGGAAAGTATCGGGCTGGCAGCTTACCCTTATCCTTTGCACGTTTGCGCTTGGCGGCAGTTTTGACGGGTACCTTACCAAACTAATAATTAAACCCCTTTCTATTGAAAACAATTTCCTTGAAGGCGCCCTTTATTTCATTACTCTTACCCTGCTTTGGCCGCTTTGTGTAATTATTATCAGCATCCCATTTGGGCAATTTTCCTTTTTCAGAAACTACCTGAGGAAAATAGGCAGCCGTTTTGGTTTGAGTAAAACACCCATCGAAGACCCTGCTGATGACCAGGTACATGTTGCCATATTTGCCTCAGGGGCAGGAAGCAATGCGCTCAGGCTGATGGAATATTTTGCCAATCATCCCCAAATAAAAATTTCCTTGCTGGTAAGCAATAAGCCAGGGGCCGGGGCGCTGCACCATGCTTCCAACCACGGCATTTCTACCCTTATCATTGAAAAGGAACGTTTTTTTCGCGGCGATACCTACCTGCCCGAACTGGAATCGGCAGGGATTGATTTTATAGTGCTGGCCGGCTTTTTATGGAAAATTCCTTCCGCGCTTATCCGGGCATTTCCCCAGCGGATTGTAAACCTCCACCCCGCCCTGCTGCCCAAATACGGGGGCAAAGGCATGTACGGAAAACATGTTCATGAAGCCGTGATTGCTGCCGGCGATGAAGAAAGCGGCATCACCATCCATTTTGTAGATGAGCAATACGATCATGGCGCCACCATCTTCCAGGCCATGTGCCCGGTGACCAGGGAAGATACCCCTGAAACGCTGGCTGAAAAAATTCATCAACTGGAGCATAAACACCTGCCACAGGTTGTGGAAAATGTGATTATGGAGAGCACGGAGGAATAAAAAAGCGCCACCCGGGAGCAGCGCATTTTTTAGTATTACAATTTGTATGGGCAGGGCTCTTATTAAATTGTCGAGCCCTGCTTTATAAATACTTTTAGTGCCTTTAGTGCTTTGAGGTCAAACCTTTATTGATATTTGAAGCTGTCCGCCAAGTCCATCTTTGATTATTCTTTGCAACGTTGAAAACCGGACGTCTTTCAAATCCTTTTCAAGTTTTGATATATATGATTTGTTTGTTCCTGCAAGTTCTGCAAGCTTTTCCTGCGTCATGCCTTTTTCCTGCCGCGCTTGTTGAATAAGCACTCCAAGTTTGAACGCTTCCAATCCCCTGTCATATTCCTCACGCTTTTCACTTCCTTTTGGCCCAACCTTTTCGTTAATAAAGTCACTAAGACTTGTGAGATTTTTTCTCTTCATAATACTGTTTTTTGATTTCTGCGGCTCTATCAAGTTCTTGCTGTGGTGTTTTTTGAGTTTTCTTTTGAAAACCGTGTCCTACTACAACAAGGTTATTACTGTCAAAGAAGCAGAAGATACGATAAATGTTGTTTCCTACCTGAATTCTTATCTCATAAAGGCCATCTGAATTCTCTAAATATTCTATTTGGACAACTTTATGTTAAACCAGGCAAAGGTCTCAATACCCGAATATTTCTTCTAAACTCAGCTTCTTAAAGCTGCCGTATTTTTCAAGCTCGGGTTGTTTAAGCTTCTCTTCGGAAGCAAGCACGCAGTAGGTATATGACTTGTTTGCAATGTATTGAGCATGAAATGCTTTTAGCTCATTGTACCCTATCTTATCCACCGCCTCGTAGGTTTGTTTCCTGATATCGTAATTCAGCCCCTTCCTTTGCGCAGTGAGGTAAGTATTAATGATGCCATCCTGCGTAATCCGCCCGGTTTCAATATCCTTCTTAATACCATCGCGGGCAAACAGGATATTGGATTCTACCTCAGGCAGGTCGTTCAGCAATTCATTCATGGCGATAATGGATTCATGAAACTTATCGGCCTGGCAACCCACATAGGCAATGGTTGTAAACCAATCTTCTTTCTTTTGTGGTACCTGGTAGAAGGCAAAAGTGGAATAGGCCAGCGCCTTCGATTCGCGGATGGTTTGGAATACGATAGCACCCATTCCACCACCAAAATAATTGTTGAAAACATCGGCCACCGGTTCCTGTTGCGGATTGTAAGGGCCGGTATTGCGCACCCAACGGATTTCTGACTGAACCATATTATAATCGGCAAACAATACCGTATTCGATTCCTGGATGGCAGGTTTGAATTCGGTTTTGGCCGTGGCTGGTTGGAATGAAGCCTGCATTTTATGTGCAGCCGCTAAGGTTTTAGACAAAGCCTCGAGGCTGGCGGGCCCATAATAGGTGATCTTATGCGGGTTGCTGTTCATGTCTTTTAACAGGGCAACCAATTCGGCTGAAGTGGTGCCATTCAATTCATCGTCGCTTAAAACAAAGTTGAACGGATTTTTAGCACCATAGCGGGCATAGCTGGTCAACCCGTTCATAATGCTTCCCTTGTTTGCCTTGGCATCTGTCCTTGCCTTTTTAAGTCTTGCTTTCAGTGCAGCCAAAGCCTCCTCATCGGGTTTGCAATTTTGCACCAGGTCTTCAAACAGTGTAACTGCCTTATCAAAATTCTCCTGTAGCCCTTCAATGAAAATGGTTGTAAATTCAGGCCCTGCGCTTACATTAAAGCTACAGGCAATCTTGTAAAATTCCTTTGAAATATCTTCGGCTGTCTTTTTATCGGTACCCAAAAACTGGATGTATTGTGCGGCCATACCAAGTTTTTTATTTGTCCAGGTACCCATATCATACCGGTAGCTTAGCCTGAAAATGCTGTTGGTAGTATTGGGTACATACAACAGTTCTGCCGGCCCCACCTTGCCTTTTTGCAGATCCTTACTAAAATCAAGCCAAGCGGGTTTTGATGGGGTAGCGGGCATATTATTTACCATGGCCACAAAGGGTGATTGCTTGTCGCGGTTGGTTTCCACCGGGGTAATGGGTGGCTTTTCCACTTTGGCTACATTCTTGTCTTCGCCTTTACGCTTAAAGATCACCACATAATTGTTGCCAAAATACTTATTGGCAAAGGCTATGATATCCTGTTTGGTGATCTTCGAAAGCAATTCAGGATACGCCACCTGCTCGCGCCAGTCAAGCTCATTGGTAAAGGCATTCATCAGTTCATCGGCCCGCGATGAATAGGTTTCGGTAGCATAAATTTTGTTCTTCTTCTGGTTGTTTACAATGGAAACAATCAGGTCGTCATCAAAATTGCCCTTTTTCAGGTTGTCAATTTCACCGAGTATGAGGTTCCTTACTTCTTCCAGTGATTGCCCCTGGGTAGCCACACCCTGCAGATAAAGAATTCCATGGTCGATCAGCGTGTAACTAAAAGCAGATGCCCTGAGGAGTTTTTGCTTTTTCACTAAGTTCAGGTCAATCAAACCTGCACGGCCGTTGGTAAGGATTTGGCCCACCAATTCAGCGATCAGAATATCCTTATCCTTATTGCCGGGAAGCCTGAAACCCATGGTTACATTTTCAGCATCAGGTCCTACCACTTCGGCTACAACCGGGGCCGCCATAGGTTGTTCGGGTTGAAATGTATATTTCGGTACTGCCTTGGTTTGCATGTACGAAAAAGTGGTCTCAACCTTTTTGATCATTTCATCGGGATTGAAATCGCCGCTGAGGATGATGCCCATATTATTGGGTACATAATAGGTATAAAAATACTTCCTGATTTCGGTGAGCGATGGGTTCTTCAGGTGCTCAATGGTTCCGATAGTAGTTTGCTGTCCATAGTTATGGTTTTTAAACAGTTCGTCAAAAAGCTTTTCGAATACTTTATTGCCATCATTGTCAAGACCACGGTTCTTTTCCTCGTAAACCGCCTCAAGTTCTGTATGGAAGATGCGGAGGATTGGATTTCGGAATCGTTCGCCCTGCACGGCAAGGTATTTATCAATAGCCGTTGCAGGTACATCATCCGTGTACACGGTTTGCTCAAAAGAGGTGAAAGCGTTGGTTCCCTGTGCGCCCATGGAGCTCATCATTTTATCGTACTCGTTGGCAATGGCGTATTTGGAGGCAACGCCTGATACCGAATCAATCCGATGGTAAATGGCCTTTCTTTTTTCGGGATCGGTGGTTTTATTGTATTCTTCATACAGCGCATCTATTTTATCGAGTTCAGGCTTCTCCTTTGCCCAATCGAGTGTGCCAAACTTGTCGGTACCCTTAAACAGCATGTGCTCAAGGTAATGCGCCAACCCGGTGTTGGTGGCAGGATCGGTTTTGCTGCCTGCTTTTATGGCCACATAGCATTGAATGCGGGGATCCTTGTTGGTAGGGCTGAGGATGACGGTCAGCCCGTTTTTAAGCGTGTAAAACCGTGCATTGGCCGGGTCGCCGGAAACATATTTATACTTGTATCCCGCCGATGTGGCTTCCTTCCACTGATATTTATCGGCCTGGCCAATGGCCGCGCCTGCCTGGATAAGTAATAGCAGGCATAGGTTTAAGAGATGCTTTTGCATTTTTTTGTGGTATTATTAGTAATTTAATTTTAGGGCTACAAAGTAAGCCCCATGCAAACTAATATAAAAACCGTGTATAAAAAATTTAACCAATGCAGATTTAGAAGAACACAGCCCTTTAATGCTTTTTCAAATACATGGGCAGCGATACTTTATAGAAAGTGCGTTTGAAGATGCGAAGCAGGAAGCAGGCATGAGCCAATACCAGGTAAGAGGGTGGTTGGCCTGGCACCACCACATGGCACTTGTAATGCTGAACCAGCAATAATATTGTATTAACAGAAAGAGTGGCATTTAAAGAGGATTGCCCTTTGTTATCAGCCGGGGACGTAAGGGAAATAATTGTAAAAACTTATGCTCAACGAAAGGATATAATGGAAATCATAAGAGAAAGACACAAACGAAGACAGGATGATATTGACAGACGGTCCCAAACTCAAAAACTACAAACTTAAATTGTCAAAGTAGAATTAAGAGCCGAAAATTTATTTGAAAGAAACCCGGGAATAGCTGCAATAAAAAAAACCGGTCAAATCGGTCAATTTTCTTCGCAACACCCTATACCAAAGTTGCCAATAAAGCGTTTATCGCTTCAAAATTGGGCAGACCGCCTGCATTTTCCAGCACTTCGGCATAGGCAATTTTCCCTTCTTTATCAATTACAAAGGCCGAACGTTTACCCACACCTTTCATTTTGTAACTAAAGGTTTCATACAGTGAACCATAAGCCGCTGAAACCTCTTTATTGAAATCGCTCAGCAGCGGAAAATTCAGGTTGTGATCTGTTTTGAACCTTTTAAGTGTGTACAAACTGTCAACACTAATAGCAAGCACCTGGGTATGCAAACTATTGTAACTGGCAATATTATCGCGCATGGCACATAATTCCGCAGTGCAAACACTGGTAAATGCCAGCGGGAAAAACAAGATAAGCACAGGCTGCCCTGTAAAGCCGCTAAGGGTTACTTCGTTTTTATCTGAATCGAAGAGTGTGAAATCAGGCGCCTTTTGGCTAACTTGCAATGACATTGAGAATATTTTATTTTAAAAAAAGATGAAGAGAAAACCGGCCTGTTTTTATACACGGCTATCCAGGGCTAATAACCTGCCGATGGCTTTAATGTTTACCCAACACCTAAAAATAAATCATTCCTGCAAACTACCCGCTTAAAAATGAAAAGGACTCCCCGTCAAACAAACCCTTATCACTAAGTTTCAGTTTGGGAATCACCAGCAGCGCCATAAAGGAAAGCGTCATAAAAGGAGATTGAAGCGTTGAACCCAGGTCTTCCTTTGCAAACCTGTCAATATCTGTGTACAATGCCGAAACCTTATATCCATCAAGGTTCGACATCAGACCGGCAACAGGGAGCGGCAAAATTTTATCAGTATTTCCATCTGTTGCGCTCACGCCGCCCTGCTCTTTAATCACCAGGTTCACTGCCCGCGCCATAGTTTCATCATCGCAACCAACCACCACAATATTATGGCTGTCGTGGGCCACACTTGAGGCAAACGCCCCTTTTTTCAACCCGATATTTTTGATAAAAGCAACCGTTGGCGGGGCTTCAAAATACCGGTTTATCACTGCAATTTTCAGGATATCCCTGCTTGCGTCTGCTACTAATTTCCCATCAACAACCAACGGTTCCAAATCCAGTCGATTTGTAACCAATTGTCCGTCAAGCGCTTCAATTACCGGAACGGTGGCTGCGCCTGTATCTTCCAACTCAAAATCAGCCCTATTCAATATACGGCATTCAAACCGGTTCATACGGGTTGCGGTTTCGTCCACCACACTTTCAATATTCGTTTTCCCGTTTTCGGCAACCAACCGTCCATTTAAATATGTCTGTAAAACTTCAAACTCTTCAAGGTCTTTTAAAACCACAAAATCAGCCGGATCACCTGCCCTTAATAACCCAACATCAAGATTATAGTGTTCAACCGGGTTAATACAGGCTGCCCGGAGCACACTGAACAGGTTCAATCCCTTTTTAACAGCACGGGCGCAAAGCTTGTTAATATGCCCCTCTTCAAGGCTATCGGGATGCTTATCGTCGCTGCAAAACATCATTTGCGGATACCATTCGGTCAATAAAGGGATCAATGCCTCGAAATTTTTAGCAGCGCTCCCTTCACGGATGATGATGTTCATACCTCTCTGTAATTTATCCAACGCTTCTTCAGGCGTAAAACATTCATGATCCGTGCTGATCCCCGCATCAATATAGTGCTGGGCCTGTTCTCCGCGCAAACCAGGGGCATGACCATCAACCGGTTTTCCAAGGGCATGAGCTGACTCGATCTTTTTCCAAACCTCCTCATCTTTAAATAGCACACCAGGGAAATTCATCATTTCACTCAGGTATTTTACTTCCTCTCTTTGAAGCAGGCCGGTTACGGCATCCACATCAAGGCTTGCGCCTGCCGTTTCGAAAATGGTGGCCGGCACACAGCTTGGCGCACCGAAATTGAACTTGAACGGGACTTTTTTCCCATTGTCAATCATAAATTCAACCCCTTTTATCCCGCAAACATTGGCAATTTCGTGTGGATCGCTAACGGTTGAAACGGTTCCGTGCACCACGGCCATCCGGGCAAACTCCGATGGAATGAGCATACTGCTTTCCACATGTACATGTGCATCTACAAAGCCCGGGAGGAGAAAGGGCAATTTATTTTCATCGGGAAATGATGCGGCTTGCACAGCCATAATTTTGCCTTCTGCTACAGAAACGGTTCCGGTGAAAATCCGTTTGGCCGGAATATCTACAATACGGCCATTGATTTCGAAGGAAGATGGATTCAACATGACTGCAATATCAAAAAAATCCCGCTTCTTTCGAAGCGGGACCTTAATTATTCACCAAAACCAAAAACTTTGAACTCGTACAGGTTATATACGGAAGTGACTGAAAGCCTTGTTGGCTTCGGCCATACGGTGTACATCTTCTTTCTTTTTGAATGCGGCGCCTTCACCTTTGCTTGCTGCAACAATCTCGTTAGCCAGTTTGTCGGCCATACTGCGGCCGTTGCGGTCGCGGCTATAGCGAATGAGCCACTTCATGCTCAAACTGATCTTACGGTCGGGGCGAACTTCAGTAGGAATCTGAAAAGTAGCGCCACCAATCCTGCGACTGCGAACCTCTACGGCAGGTGATACGTTAGCCAATGCCTTCTTCCAGATTTCATAACCATCTTCGCTGGTTATTTTAGCCACTTTTTCAAGAGCATCGTAAAAAATGGTGAGGGCAATGCTCTTTTTACCTTGCCACATAATATTGTTTACAAAACGGGTTACCTGCACGTCGTTAAAACGTGGATCCGGTGCTAATGGTAACTTTTTGGCTTGCGCTTTCCTCATGGTATATTATAATTAACTTGAGTCTGTTTAAATGAAAAAGGGTTGAAAATTACTTTTTAGCCTTTTCCTTTTTGGTACCATACTTACTGCGGCTTTGCTTGCGGTCTTTTACACCGGCAGTATCGAGGCTGCCACGAACAATATGGTAACGAACACCTGGAAGATCCTTTACACGGCCTCCGCGGATGAGAACGATACTATGTTCCTGTAGGTTGTGACCTTCACCAGGGATGTAGGCAATAACCTCAATTTTGTTGGTTAAACGAACTTTGGCCACTTTACGAAGCGCTGAGTTTGGCTTCTTAGGTGTAGTAGTGTAAACGCGGGTACAAACGCCACGACGCTGAGGGCACGCGTCTAATGCGCGGCTCTTGCTTTTGGCCTTTATAACTTCCCTGCCTTTTCTAACGAGTTGCTGTATGGTAGGCATTATATCCTTTTTTGAAAATTGGACGGCAAAGGTAAGAGTGAACGGCCAATTTTCAAAAATAAAAACCGAAAATAATAGAAATTTATCCCCCTTTCCACAAAATGAGGAAAATAATGGCCAAAAATAGGGTGATTATCAGGTTGCTATGCAGGTTCACCAGGCCATTTGTCATCCATTTGAAACCTTTGCCGGGAAAATCTCTGCCCTTTTTTGAAGGGATACCGGACCAATTTCCATTGATTTTGTACCCTGCCTGCAACAGACTGCCCATCACACTATCCAATATCATTCCTGCAAATCCGCCTCCAATAATCCAGCCAATATGATCAAATTTCAGCGCCAATCCGGCCAAACTCATAAAAATTGCTCCCATCACACCCGGAACGTTCATATATCAATATATTTTCAACAATACAACAACAAACCCACTATGTGGTTAATTTACACAAAATTATTTTGAACAGCATGCGCGAATTGGAAGACAGGCAATGGTTCCCTGAATTTTTAAGGCGGCGCCAAATGGAATACCTGGCCTTTCTTTCAAACACATTTAATATGTACAAACCGGTTCGCGAAATGCTTTTACAAGCCATTACCCAAAACAATCATCATGATTGGACGGATGCTTGCTCGGGGTCGGGAGGCCCGGTATTGGGTTTAAACCTTCCTTATAATGTTTTATTGACCGACCTGTATCCACCAAAAGAAACGGGTAACCTTAAACCAAATATTACTTATTGCCCTGATCCGGTAAACATGGAAACAACATTACCGCCCGGCAATGGACTGATCAGTATGTTCAATTGCTTTCACCACTTTTCCGACCCAACCAAAATTGAAATAATCCAACGGGCCAAAGAGGCCAAAAGGCCATTATTTATTGTTGAAATTTTACAACCAACATCCAGGCATTTTATTTCCGTGCTATTTTCCACCACCATCGGGCATTGGCTGACCGTGCCATTTATGAAGCCTTTTTCCTTGCAAAGACTTTTGTTCACCTACATTATACCATTGCATACGATAACTATTTGCGTAGATGGCATCATATCTGTTTTCAAATCAAAATCACCGGGGTTTTATAGCCGGTTATGCAATCAGCTAAGCTCTGATGAATACCAGCTTCGGCTTATTCAAACAAAAGGGATTTCAGGAGCCATCCTTATTTTGCAAGGCGCCCCAAACATTACATGACCTTCATGAAGCAAATAAAAATACTTTGGGAGTTTTCGCGTCCGCATACCATCGTTGGCTCCTTCCTGAGCATTACTTCTTTATACCTTGTTTCGGCAGCCATCACCTTTCCCCATGAAGCGTTGTACAAGGCCGGCCATTATATTTGGATATATATTATTACACTGATCAGCGCGCTATCCTGCAATATGTATATTACAGGGCTCAATCAATTGCAGGATATTGAAATTGATAAAATAAACAAACCCTGGCTACCTATTCCTTCAGGCAAATTATCCAAAAGGTGGGCTACAATCACCATCCTTACCTCTTTACTAATTTCAATGGCCTCATCTTTATTCGTCAATTATATTTTGGCCTGTCTGATCCTTGTCATTCTTGCAGTTGGAACCGCCTATTCGCTTCCCCCTTTAAAATTTAAAAAACATCATATTGCAGCAGCAACAAGCATTTTACTGGTCAGGGGATTCTTGGTAAATGTGGGCATGCCTGTACAATTCATTTATGCATTTACCCAACAGGTCATGCTTCCGGTAGATGTATGGCCGCTCACTTTTTTTGTGATCGGGTTCAGCCTTGCCATTGCCTGGTTTAAGGATATTCCCGATACCGGCGGAGATTCAGCTTTCAATATAAAAACCCTTGCCATTACCCTTTCTCCCGCAGCGGCTTTTCGCTATGGGGTAGGGGCGGTAGCCTTGTCCTATATTGGTTTGCTGGCGCTTTCATTTTACCTGAATACAATGGTGAACCATATTTTTTTCTTTTCGGCACATGCCCTGTTGCTGATGCTTTTCCTGGCAGGAAGCGCAAAGGTTCGCCTCGATGAGGGAGCCGATATAAAAAAATATTACCTGGTATTTTGGGGTTTCTTTTTTGCAGAATACATTGTATATACACTGGCCTATTACTTGTAAAAGATTTCGATTGAGCACCTAACGGATCCTTTTCCAGGCAGCGGGCAGCATGCCCACAATATCCATAGCAGTCATGCCCTGCTGGGTAAATTTTCGCGCAGCCAGATCGCCGGCCAAACCATGCAGGTACACACCCAGCAGGCAGGCAACCGATGGCAGCATTCCCTGCGCCAGCATGCCCGTAATCATTCCGGCAAGCACATCGCCGCTGCCACCCCTTGCCATACCCGGGTTTCCGGTGCTATTAAAATAAACCAATCCACCCGGGGTGATTACCTGGGTATAAGCGCCTTTCAATACAATAAAAACCTGGTATTGCGAAGCCAGTCTTTTTGCTTTTTCAAGCCGTTCAGCGCTGTTGGCGCTTTTACCGGTTAGGCGGGTAAACTCACCTGTATGCGGGGTTAAAACAGTTACCGCCCCCGCAGGTCTCAGGCTCAGCCATTCAAGGTTTTGTGCCAGCAGGTTAAGCCCGGTGGCATCAATTAAAAGCGGGGAAGGAATATTGCTGATAAGCCATTGAAGTAATTTACCGTGATAGTCAGTGACAGACCAGCCCATACCTGCGCCAACTGCGGTTTTCCCGGTATAAAAACTATGCTGCATCCATTGGCCTTGGGCTACACACATGGCTTCAGGAACCCCGATCTGTACTATTGGCACACCTTCATCCGGCACGCCAAGCGTACAAAGCCCCACCCCACTCCTCAGGCAAGCTTTGGTTGCCATGGTTACAGCTCCCATCATGCCTGTGCTTCCACCCATCAGCACGGCATGGCCGTACTGCCCTTTATGCGAAAATTTGCCCCTGCTTTGGGGTTTAAAAAAATGGATCAGCGCCTTATCCAAATAAGCATAGGGGCTTCGCTCTATTTGTTCAAAACCGGGATGCAGCCCAATATCCAGCACATGCCATTCCCCGATATACTTTTCATGTTCGGGAAGGAAAAAAGAAAACTTTGGAACCTGGAAAGTAAGCGTGTAATTGGCGCAAATGATTGATTCATTGGCAGCAAGACCGTCGGAAGGAAGCCCGGAGGGAAGGTCAACGCTAATCACCTTGTTGGGAAGAGAATTTATATATTCAACCATCGCAGCCCTTGCGCCTTCCAATGGACGGGTCAACCCGGTTCCAAATAATGCATCAATAACAATTGTATCAACTTCAACCTCGGGGAATTCATCAAGCGAAGAAATAATTTTCACATCATTTCCCAGGTCTTTCAACCTATCAAAATTAATTTTGCAATCGGTGCCCTGTTCACCTTCCCCCCAAATTATAGTAGTTACCCCGTAGCCGGTTTGAACCAGCATCCTCGAAAGCGCCAATCCATCTCCGCCGTTATTTCCGGTACCGCAAACACACAGAAACTTTTGGTTTACAAAAGGAAATTTACCCGTAATCCAATCAAACAAAGCCCCGGACGCACGTTCCATCAGATCTGTTGAGGATATAGGTTCGGTCATTATGGTAAACCTGTCCCATGATTGAATTTGCGAGCGGGTGTAGATGTTCATTGCGGTGTTGCTGTTTTTTTCGGGCTCCGTTGAGCCTCCACAGTTTTTGTTGAAGAAGAAGGCAGCATTGTACCGGCCTCTAATGATTTTTTACCTGCCGACGCCTCCTGTTCCGTTTCTGATTCGTTTCTTTCGGCTTCATCTATTTTATTGAAAATACTGCCGGGATAATAGGCCCTGAATAAATTAGCCACCCTGCCCGATGAGTAAATTTTATTATTCATACGGTTGCCTGTAACAATTATAACAGCCGTATCTGCAATCAATCGCTGAAATACCGCGTTATTTCCGTGCCACCAACCGTTATGGTAGGGAATCATAAGGTCGTTATCGAAAAGCTTAAGCCTCCATCCCAATCCATAATATTCCCAGGGCTCATCACGTTTCGTATCCCTGAAATATGGTTGCCAGGCTTTATGGTATGACAACGGATCAAGCAATACACCGCACCGGATGGCGCTGTCAAACTTCATCAGGTCGCGGCAGGTAGTAAAAATATTCTTATCACCGTACAATCCATCCAGATAATCGAAATTATACATCCGCTTTCCATTCCAACTCGGCATATATTCACCTTTGCTTAATGCCGTTAAAACATAGGAATCCTGCATGCCGGCTACGTTAAAAATATTCTCCTTTGCATAGTATGGAAAAGTTAAGCCGGTAACTTTTTCAACAATGAGCGCCAGCAGAACAAAATTGGTATTGCAATAACTGAACTTTGAACCGGTAGTGAAATCCTGTCGTGGCTTAAACTTAATTAAATAATCCAGCGCATCGTAGTTGGTGGCTGTTTCCTTTTTATTCCAACCATAGCGCGTAAGAAAATTTGCATAATCGGGGATGCCGCTGCTATGGCTGAGCAGATCCTTGATGGTTACATCAGGATATGGAAAGGCTGGCCAAAACGTAGTAAGCGTATCAGTCAGCTTCAATAACCCTTTTGATTCCAATTGTAAAATGGCGGTACTTGTAAATGTTTTTGAGGTTGAAGCAACATGAAAAGGAGTATGATCATCAATAGGAGTTTCACCCGAACCGTAAGCATTGCCCTGGTAATGTTCATATAAAATTTCCCCGTTTTTTGCTACCAGTATACCGCCTGAAAATCCCTTTGAATTCAGCAGGGAATCGAAGAACCAGGTGAGGGTTTCACGGTATTTGGCAACTTCCGATGAATCCATTGGCCTGACTCCATCAATGGAACCCTGATTTGGTGGGGTAGCCATAGTTTGGCATGAACAATATAACAGCCCTTGTAAAAGCACAACTCCATACACCCACCGCATCAATCCAGTTTGCAAATATCCCATACTGCAAAATAAATCAATAATAGCCAACCGGATGGCCATTAAATCGCTAAAAATTGCGTAGCGGTCGTATTAAAATCCTTTTCCAATAAGGCTTTGGCCCGATTTTTAAGGGCGTAAATATTTCCCAACAGGTTAGTAGCCATACGGAGAAAAAGCTTTACCTTGCCAAATCTGAAATTGAGCCGGAACAGCAGGTAAAAGTTTCACGGTTGGATATCCTCTAATGAGTTTAATGGAACCGGTTGGGTGTTTAACATGAACATGAAAAAAAATTCACCTATGAAAATGCCAGGAATTAAAGCAATCATTTCACTCATTGTATGTTTCACCCTGCTTCCGGCCATATCCATCGGGCAGAAGCTGCTTGACAATCATATTGAAGCGATTGAACAGTTCAGCAAGGTGAAATCAAAGAGTAAATCGCTGGTTAGTTATGCCAAACGAAACCTGGCAGGTTCCCCTGCCTTGGATACGGTAGAGTTGATGTACATGGATTTAAAAGTTAGTTGCGACGGCGCCATGAGCCGGTATAAAAGCATTATTGACAACCCCGGGTTAGCCAAAAAAACAGAATCCACCATTACATCAAACCTGAACGAAATGAATGAAGAGCTTAGCAAATTTGCCATGTATGTTACTACGAAAGCAAAATCCAACATGAGCTACCAACAAATTATTCCGGTAGCGCTTATTACCACTTTTACCGGGCTCGGCGCCAGCTTGATCAAGGAAATAAGCGGGATGCAAAAGTCCAAGCGGGATGCGGCTAAAAAAGAAATAGACCAATACCGGCTAAACGAATGGGTTGAAATTGAGTAACCCATTTTCCTTTATTCAAAGGCTGCTTGCTTACAGTTTCTTAATTTCGCGGTCATGAGCGAAAAAAGCACCAGCTACCCCAAAGAAAAAATCAACATCCTGCTGCTTGAAAATATCAATCAAACAGCCGTTTCCAATATCGAAAAACACGGGTATCTCACCATTAAACGGGTTTCCGGCGCATTAGGTGAAGAAGCCCTGATAAAAGAACTGAAAAATGTTCACTTGTTGGGCATACGGTCAAAAACCAGGGTTACCCGCCAGGTGCTGGAAAACGCCCCCAAATTACAGGCCATCGGCGCCTTTTGCATAGGCACCAACCAGATTGACCTGACTGCCGCCGCCCAGCACGGGGTAGTCGTTTTCAACGCCCCGTACAGCAATACCCGCAGTGTGGCCGAGCTCGTCATTGGCGCCAGCATCATGCTTATACGGCGCATACTCGATAAAAATTTAGCCGCCCACAAAGGATTCTGGAACAAAGATGCCAGCGGCAGTTACGAATTGCGTGGCAAAACCCTGGGGTTAATTGGTTATGGCAACATTGGCAGCCAGGTAAGTGTGCTGGCCGAAGCCATGGGGTTGAAAGTGATCTTTTACGATGTTCTCACTAAATTGCCACTTGGCAATGCAGTGCCCTGTAAAAGCATGAAGGAGTTGGTAGGCAAGGCCGATATCGTTTCGCTTCACGTGCCCGATACCAAAAGCACGCAGAACATGATTAATAAAGCGTTGCTAAAACATTTTAAAAAAGGCAGCATCCTCATAAACTATGCCCGTGGAGAGGTGGTGGAAATTGAATCATTGGCTGAAAGCCTGAAAAGCGGCCACCTGAGTGGCGCAGCCATTGACGTTTATCCCCTGGAGCCGGAAAGAAATGGAGACCCTTTTACCACCCCGCTCCAGGGTCTTGATAATGTTTTGCTGACCCCGCATATTGGCGGCAGCACGCTTGAAGCCCAGGAAAACATAGGTGTGGATGTAAGCACCAAATTGCTTGGATACCTTGAAAAAGGTTCTACCTACGGCTCCCATACTGTACCTGAGCTTAACCTCCCCTTGCTGGAAAAAGCCCACCGTATCCTGCATATCCATCGCAATGTGCCCGGGGTGCTCAGCGAAATCAACACCACTTTGGCAAACGCCAACGTCAATATTTTAGGGCAATACCTTGCCACCAACGAGCATATTGGTTATGTAGTGCTTGATGTGGATAAGGAAATAAGCAAGCATGCCCTTACGCTGCTGAAGCATGTGAAGGAAACGCTGAAGCTTAGGTTATTGTATTAATCCTTGTAATGGTTAAATACCAGAGGAAACACCGGTCTTATACCTTTATTGTATTGGCGGGTGTTCCAACCTGCCAATAAAATCCCCTATTCATCTACTTTCAACACCGATAGAAATGCTTCGTGCAGCACTTATATAAGGTGGAGTGTCACCATTATATATATAGACAAAATAAAATTTCAATAAATGAAATTAATTTTCACAAAATGAAACTTTTATACTATTTTTGATAATAAAGTTTTAGTGTTTTGGTAGTTATTAAGCTATAGAAAAATACGGGAATTTTCAGAAATACATCCTGATGCTGCCGATGCACTAAATAACTGGTATAGGTTTGCCGAAGAGGCAGAGTGGGCAAACTTTAACGAGATGCGAAATATGTATGGTTCAGTGGATTCGGTAGGCGACAATCTATATGTTTTCAATATAAGAGGGGGCAATTACAGATTAATTGTTAGAATTATATTTAAAGTGCGAACCATCTATATTAAGTTTATTGGTACACATAAGGAATATAATAGGGTTAAGCTGAATGACCTTTAAATATTCAGATTAAATACATGATTGTGTAAAAACGATACGAATAAAAATGCAAAAAATATGGCAAAGCTCAAATTTAAAATTGAAGGCGATAAAGCGTATAACACCGCAATGAAAAGAATTGATGTGCTCATGCATAAAGGTGAAGAAATAAGCGATAAAGATGCAGCGGAACTTAGAACTATGGCGCTTGCCGCACAAGCTTATGAAAAAGGGCAATATGAAATTCCTGCCCCTAAATCAGTTCAAGGAATTTTAGAACTGGAAATGTTCAAACGTAAGCTTAAGCAGAAGGAGATGGCGAAGCTTTTAAATATAGGAGAGGCGAAGTTATCTCAAATTTTAACAAGCAAGAGGGAGCCGGATTTAGCGCTTTTAAAAGCTGCAAACCAAATACTTGGAATAGACGGCAACCTTTTACTTCGGTACGTTTAAATGTTCAAATTGGTAAAATAACAATCACTCAATTCATTATCCAAAATGTTATTCATCCAGCTTAAGCACCGCCAGGAACGCTTCTTGCGGAACTTCTACGTTACCAATCTGCCGCATCCGCTTCTTGCCTTCTTTTTGCTTTTCCAGCAGCTTCCGTTTACGGCTGATATCGCCACCATAGCACTTGGCCGTTACATCTTTACGGATAGCACTGATGTTTTCGCGGGCCAGAATTTTAGCTCCCACCGCCGCCTGGATGGCAATCTGGAATTGCTGGCGCGGCACCAATTCTTTCAGTTTCTCGCAAAGCTTGCGGCCAAAATCCTGTGAGCGGCTCCGGTGAATCAGCGCACTTAATGCATCCACTTTATCGCCATTCAGCAGGATATCCATTTTCACAATATCACTTTCGCGCATGCCAATGGGATGGTAATCAAAGGATGCATATCCGCGGGTTGAACTTTTCAGCTTATCATAAAAATCAAAAACAATCTCAGTCAGTGGAATTTCAAAAAGCAATTCCACACGGGTTGGGGTAAGGTAACCCTGGTTGATAAGCATACCCCGCTTATTGATGCACAGCGTCATGATATTGCCGATATACTCAGGTTTGGTAATAATCTGCGCCTTAATAAACGGTTCTTCAATGGTATCAATCTTAACCGGGTCTGGCATTTCTGTTGGGTTATTCACCACAATTTTTTCGCCTCGGGTGGTAGTGGCAACAAAACTTACGTTGGGTACGGTAGTTATTACAGTCTGGTTGAACTCCCTTTCCAGCCTTTCCTGGATGATCTCCATGTGGAGCATGCCCAAAAAGCCGCAACGAAATCCAAAGCCAAGTGCCTGCGAGGTTTCCAGTTCAAAAGTGAGGCTTGCATCGTTGAGCTGCAGTTTTTCCATGCAATCGCGCAGTTCCTCAAAATCATCCGTATTTACAGGGAAAATACCGGCGAACACCATGGGCTTCACTTCTTCAAAACCCTTGATCATTTCAGCAGGACGAACCGCCAATGTAAGCGTATCCCCTACTTTTACCTCTTTTGCATTTTTTATGCCTGTAATAATATAACCCACATCCCCGCACTCAACTGCCTTTTGGGGAGCCAGCCCCATTTTCAGGTTTCCCACTTCATCGGCTTCATACGTGGTGCCCATGGCGGCAAATTTTACCTTTTCACCCTTAGGTAACCGGCCATTTACAATGCGGTAATAAACGATAATGCCGCGGAAACTATTAAACACGCTGTCGAAAATCAACGCCTGGAGCGGAGCCTCAGGATCTCCTTTGGGTGAGGGGATTCTTTCAATAATGGCTTCCAGGATCGCTTCTACTCCAAGCCCGGTTCTACCACTTGCCCTAAGAATTTCTTCACGCTTGCAGCCGATCAGTTCAATGATCTGGTCTTCAACCTCTTCCACCATGGCGCCATCCATGTCAATCTTATTCACAACCGGGATGATCTCAAGGTCGTTTTCCAACGCCAGGTAAAGGTTGCTGATGGTTTGAGCCTGGATACCCTGGGCTGCATCCACCAACAGCAAGGCACCTTCGCAGGCGGCAAGCGCACGGCTTACTTCATAGCTAAAATCCACATGACCCGGCGTGTCAATCAGGTTGAGGGTAAAAGTTTCGCCTGCAAAACGGCTGTCAGTACCGGTATAGGGGTACTGCAGTTGGATGGCATGGCTTTTAATGGTGATCCCCTTTTCCCTTTCCAGGTCCATATCATCCAATACCTGGTCCATCATTTCGCGTTCGCTGATGGTATTGGTCATTTGGAGAAGCCTGTCTGCCAGGGTACTCTTACCATGGTCAATATGTGCAATAATGCAAAAATTCCTGATTTCCTTCATAAATATTCCAATTCCAGCGCAGGGTTTTGAGTCCTGCCAATTTTTCAAGCGTGCAAAGATAGGTTCTAAACCGCCATCGGGTTAAGGTATTGTTTAGCGGTTATTTCAGCGCATGGATTTCAATATACCTGAACACCAGGCTATTCTATTTTTTAATCCTGAAATCATATCCAATCTCGTTATAATCAATTATTCCAGGCCATCCATAAGGCATGTTTCTAGGGTTCAGCAAAAAATTCCATTCTTCCGGAACCACCGAGGATGGCACGCCGATTACGGATAGGTCGCTTTCATTCAAAATTAAATTCCCAAGGTTCCTTGTTTTATCGTTTGGCGGTATTGAATTCCAGTCAGTGGGTAATTTTTCAATTTTTAATTGCATGAAATTATCCTCTGGTACTTCAAGGCTTAGCATCACTATTTCCCTCGAAATATTTTTAGCATCTACATTTACAGAATACTCAAGCAACGCCAGCGCCCGCGATTCCGATGTATAAATACAGGGTGTTAAGATATGGTTCCATCTTCCGCCATGCAACCTGGCCCCTTCGCCACTTAAATCCCTGGCAAATTTCTTTTGTGCAACCCTGTAAACAACCATCCTGGATTATTTTACGAGTAAACGCCCCATTCAATGCGGCCCAAAACATGATGAACCTCCTGGCGGCCATACTGGGTTTGAAGCATACTGAATGGTGTAACCATCCCAAGCGCTGTATTTGGGGTATTCAGCCAACTTATAAATGCCTTTTCGTCACCAAAAACATCAAAACCATGAGTGTAAACCTCAGCTAGTGAAATTAATTTTTCACTGATATAAATATCAAAAGTTTCAGTTCCTTTTTTATTGATTAAGGTATTTCGGGCAACGGAAAGTAGATCGGACAATTGGTTATAATCCAATAGGGCTTTTTGCTTGAAATGTTCAAAGGCTTGCTTTGAAATACCCTCAACCGCCAATTTACTTTTTTGAAAATTATCCATAAAGTATTCAGGATTGACGGTTTGGGGAAAAAGCATTGGTTCAGCATTAACCTCATAAACAGCAGGTTTTTCTGATTTTCCATATTTTATTCTTTCTTCAGCTAAAACTCTATCGTATGGTAGGCTACGCCTGCCCCATTCAGTTGTTGAAGGCTCCGAAGCCAACCAAAACCCTGGATCATTAGTAGCCGAACTGGGTTTTAAATTAGGAATTCTTTTAACCGGCTTTTCCAGCCAATCATTTACATTGAATTTGTGGCCGCCCTTTTCCATAAACGCAAATTTACACCAAATTTAATCCTTTCTTGCACTATTTTAAAATTTTTTCTCAAAAAAAAGCCACCGGGCTAACCCGATGGCTGTATTGCTTGTACTTACTATGCTGTATTAGCTGCAACCCAGGCTGTTACCACAGTTAAGGCATTTGTAGCATGTTCCGCTTCGTACGGTAATATGTCCGCAAACATTACATGCAGGTGCATCGCTCTGATTTTTCCGGAGATGCTCATTCATGGCCTGTGCTCCATCGTTTGCGGTTACATTCACCGCGGCCTGTGCTTTTACCTGCTGAACAACCGGTTTTGAAGCTGATGTCATGGGTGTAACCCGTATGCTGCTGATTTCAGGCGAAGTTTTTTTTTGCGCCCCGGCATGCGAATGCTGAGGAACAATCACTTCATCCTCATCGGGAAGATTTCCCACTTCGGGCTTGTCGAGTACATGTACCAGGTCGGTGCGTCCAAGGTATTCATAGGCCAGCACCCTGAATACAAAGTCAACCAGCGAGGTAGTGGTTTTAATATTCGGGTGGTCAACCATGCCGGAAGGCTCGAACTTGGTAAACACAAATTTTTCAACAAACTCTTCGAGCGGAACACCGTATTGCAAACCAACTGATACCGCAATGGCAAAACAGTTCATCAGGCTGCGTAGGGTACTGCCTTCCTTGGCGAGGTCAATAAAAATTTCACCCAGGGTACCATCGTTGTATTCCCCTGTGTGCAGGAAAACAGCCGAACCGTTGATCTTTGCTTTTTGCACGAAACCGCGGCGTTTGGCCGGCAGCGTCCTGCGTTCAACAATTTGCGCCAGCTTACGCTTCAGCGTAGTATCGGGGCTTGCCTGCATACGTTTGGTAACCTCATCCAGCAATTCCTCGATGGTCAGTTTGCCCAGGTCCACAATATTGCTTTCAGTGGTACCAGCGGTTTCAACTATTGCCTCAACCTCATCCTTTGCCTTATCCTTTTTCTTTTCGTCGCTCTTATTGCTCAGCGGCTGACTAAGTTTGCTGCCATCACGGTACAATGCATTTGCTTTCAGGCCTAGTTCCCAACTCATCCGGTAGCATTCTGCAATTTCTTCCACGGTAGCCTCATTAGGCAGGTTAATGGTTTTACTGATAGCGCCGCTCAGGAATGGCTGGCATGCCGCCATCATTTTAATGTGACCATATGCATGAATAAAGCGTTGCCCTTTTTCACCGCACTTATTGGCGCAATCAAATACAGGATAATGTTCCGGCTTCAGGTATTGGGAGCCTTCAATAGTCATGGTACCGCATATATGTTCATTGGCCTGCTCAATCTGCTCATCAGAATAACCGAGGGCTTCAAGCATATTCCAATTCCAGTCGTTGTATTCCTCGGGGGTAAAGCCCAGGCGCTCAAGGCAAGCCTCGCCAAGGTTAAATTTGTTGAAAGCAAATTTGATATGGAAAGCCGAAGCCATTCCGGCCTCCAGTTTCTGTATTTCTTCACCCAATAATCCTTTGGCACTCAGGCTTTGATGATTGATATGAGGCGCTCCATGCAAGCTGGCCGAACCCTTGGCATAGTTTACAATGCTTTCTATTTCTTTCTCATTGTATCCAAGCTTTTTGAGCGCCTGTGGTACGCTTTGGTTAATAATTTTAAAATAACCACCACCGCTGAGTTTTTTAAATTTCACCAGGGCAAAGTCAGGTTCTACTCCGGTTGTATCGCAATCCATCACCAAACCAATGGTTCCGGTTGGCGCAATTACGGTTGTTTGAGCGTTGCGATAGCCATGCATTTCACCCAGTTGAACCGCTTCATCCCAGCTTTTGCATGCGGCAGTCAGCAGGTAATCGGGGCAATATTTGCTATTGATACCAACCGGTTTTATGCTGAGGCCTTCCGTAGCATCCACGGCATCGTAAGCCGCAGCACGGTGGTTGCGCATAACGCGGAGCATGTGTTGTGCATTTTCATGATAACGGGGGAAAGGCCCGAGAATTTCAGCCATTTCAGCCGAAGTTTTATACGAAACGCCGGTCATAATAGCAGTAATAGCGCCACCAATGGCACGGCCCTCTTCGCTATCGTAAGGAATGCCGCTTACCATAAGCATACTGCCCAGGTTGGCAAAACCCAAACCAAGCGTACGGTAATCGTAGCTTAACTGCGCAACTTCCTTACTTGGAAATTGTGCCATCAACACGCTGATTTCCAATACAACTGTCCAAAGCCGACATACATACTGGAAGCCTTCAACATTGAAAATCCCGGTTTCTTCATCAAAAAACCTGCGAAGGTTGGCGCTTGCAAGGTTGCAGGCGGTATTGTCGAGAAACATGTACTCCGAACAAGGGTTGCTCGCATTGATTCGGCCTCCCTCGGGACATGTATGCCATTCATTTATGGTAGTATCATATTGGGTACCGGGATCAGCACATCGCCATGCGGCAAAGCAAATTTTGTCCCACAGCTCACGCGCTTTCACCGTTTTCATAACCCTTCTATCCGTACGGGCTTTCAGTTCCCAATCACCATCCGCATCCAAAACGTTGAAAAATTCATTGGGGATACGGACAGAATTATTGCTATTCTGACCACTCACCGTACGGTAAGCTTCGCCTTCATAATCGTTGCTGTATCCGGCCGCCACCAGGGCCGCCACTTTCTTTTCTTCCTCCACCTTCCAGTCAACAAACTGTACAATTTCGGGGTGGTCAAGGTCAAGGCACACCATTTTGGCTGCCCTGCGGGTAGTTCCACCACTTTTTATGGCGCCGGCTGCACGGTCGCCAATTTTAAGGAAACTCATTATTCCGCTGCTGGTACCGCCACCGCTTAACTTTTCGCCTTCACCACGAATATGACTAAAGTTGGTACCCACACCGCTGCCATATTTGAAAATTCTTGCCTCACGAATCCATAGGTCCATGATACCGCCATCGTTTACGAGGTCATCATCTACACTCAGAATAAAGCATGCATGCGGCTGCGGGCGCTCATAAGCCGAGGTTGACTTCTTCAGTTCACCATCCGCCTGGTCAACAAAGTAATGGCCCTGTGGTTTACCGGCAATTCCATAGCTACTGTACAAC
Organism: uncultured Chitinophagaceae bacterium; assembly: GCA_964444195.1. Lineage (GTDB taxonomy): Bacteria > Bacteroidota > Bacteroidia > Chitinophagales > Chitinophagaceae > Phnomibacter. The sequence continues at coordinate 61,006 of CAYUGH010000006.1, read as the reverse complement.
CCGGTATTGAACCATTGCGGGCTGTTGGGCACGCAACTTTGATTTAATATGCTGAAAACCAATTCTTCATAAAAAACCTGGGCGTCTTTTTCCGTGGCAAAATAGCCATATTTTACACCCCATTGCCGCCAGCAATCTGCCATGCGATGGGCAACTTGCTTGCTGCTGGTTTCACGGCCCAAACTGCCATCTGGTTGTGGAACCCCTGCTTTTCTAAAATATTTTTGGGCAATAATATCGGTTGCAATCTGGCTCCAATGACCCGGCACTTCTACGTTATCCATCTGGAAAACAATCTTTCCCGAAGGATCCTTGATCATGCTCGTACGATAATCGTATTCGAACATTTCGTATGGGCTCACCCCTTCCTGGGTGAAGTAGCGCTCAAATTTGAGACCTGTTTTAGATGATTTTTTGGCAGCCATGGAATTAAATTGCTTTAAATTTTTCTGAAATGGTGTGTTACCGAATTGTTATGCGGAGAACGAAAATATCTTTCTTACTATCACAAATCCTAATGTAAATGCTCACAATCCGTTTCAAAAATGTGGATTTCGTTGCAAACGCCCACCGCCACTGAAAACCCCGATTTTTCAACATCCGGTGTGGAAAATTGATTGAAAAAAAAGTGCTGATTTTTAATATTTCCAAATGCCGGCACGCTTGTTCTGTTTGCCCTCCATTTTATCCGTAATAAGCTTCAAAAAGGCTCATTTTCAACCGATAGTATGGTTGACTGACCGTTAACCCAAATAAATCAAGCCCCAAATCGGCTACCCGCTACCTTTATATTTTGTAATTCCGTAAAACAGGCATGGAGCAGGGGAACAATATATTTTTCAAGTCGAAGAAGCGTAATTATTGGCTATGCCAGTTTGGCGGTTGGGGCGTTTTTATTTTAATAAACACATTTTATTACTACGCTCTCGGCTTACCCGAAGAACTTTACCCCCATTATTTCAAAACCATGTATTTCATGGCTTTTACCGGGTTGATGGTTACCCATGTGATGCGAACCGTTATTATCGGCATCAATGTTTTGACCTTTCCACTCAAAAAGCAGATCGTCTGGTTTTTAATCATTACCGTTTCTTTCAGCCTGATCAATACTATCATTACCGTTTCAACCGAAGAACTGAACGAATGGGAACCACTGCTCTACAGAGACTTTACTTTCCAGGAAAAACTGCTGAAAGACTCCTTTGGAACGCTTTTATATTTCACTATTTGGAATCTCTTATACTTTGTGTATCATTACATTATGAGCCTGCAGAAGCAGCTTATAAACGAAGCCCAACTGGAAACCTTGGTAAAGGAACTGGAGCTGAAAACTATAAAAGCACACATGAACCCGCATTTTATTTTTAATGCGCTCAATAGTATCCGTGCGCTGGTGGATGAAAACCCCGAGAAAGCCAGGACGGCCATTACCACTTTAAGCCAATTGCTTAGAAACAGCCTGAACAGCGAAAAGGAAGACCAGGTAACGCTGGAGCAGGAATTGACCATGGTGCAAAACTATTTGCATCTTGAAAAAATAAGGTTTGAAGGCCGTTTGCGGGTTCATATGAACATTGATAAGGACACTTTGACCCAGAAGGTGCCTCATATGATGCTGCAAACACTGGTTGAAAATGCTATTAAGCATGGTATCAGCAAGGAAATTAAAGGCGGGGATATTGAAATTGTAAGTGATTTTACAAAGGATCACCATGAAATTATTGTAAGGAATACAGGCAAACTGAACGGGCAAACCCACAAAAGCGGCTTTGGCCTGAGCAGCACCGAAAACAGGCTTCAGTTGCTATATGCCCAAAAAGCTACCTTTGAGATTAAGGAACTGGATAATTATAAAGTAGAGGCTAAAATAATTTTGCCGGTCAATGTTTAGCCCGGCATTTTCATAAAAACTACCAAATTACGCTATGACAAAAAAGGCCATTATTATTGACGATGAGAGGCTGGCAAGGGCTGAATTACGCAGGCTGTTAACCGAATTCCCTGAAATTGAAATTGTAGATGAAGCCGCTAATGCTGATGAAGCGTTGGATAAAATCGACCTACACCAGCCGGATATTATCTTCCTTGATATCAACATGCCGGGTAAATCGGGGTTTGATCTGCTGCAGGAACTCGACAAATCGCCCATGGTAATTTTTACCACCGCTTACGATGAATATGCCGTAAAAGCCTTTGAAGTAAATGCGCTGGATTACGTGGTAAAACCCATTGAGCCCAAAAGGCTGGCAGATACCATCAACAAGGTAAATGAAGCATTTAAAAAGGAAAAAATATCCATCCAGGAATCGGCACGCAAAGGCCTGCTCAACGAAAACGACCAGGTTTTTGTGAAGGACGGTGAACGTTGCTGGTTTGTACGGCTGGGCGATATCCGCCTGATTGAAAGTGTAGGAAACTATGCAAAGGTTTACTTTGGCACATATAAGCCGTTGATTTTAAAAAGCTTAAACGCGCTGGAAGAAAGGCTTGATGAAAAGGTTTTCTTTCGTGCCAACCGGAAGCATATTGTGAACCTGCGGATGGTGGAAAAAGTAGAACCTTATTTCAACGGTGGGCTTCAACTGGAACTGAAGGGTGGCGACAAGGTTGAGATCAGCCGTCGTCAAACCATCCGGTTTAAAGAAATGATGAGTTTCTAAGCGATCATTACCAAATGAAGAAATCACCCTCCTTGTTATTTTGTATTGCTATGGACCTGGTGGGCATGGCAACCTACCTGCTGCCTGTCTGGGGCGAATTTGGAGATATTGTTTGGGCCCCGCTATCCGCTTTTATTTTCTACAAAAGTTTTGGTGGTAAAAAGGGAATATTGGGAGCCGTTTTTAATTTTATTGAAGAAGCTGTTCCGTTTCTCGATTTCATTCCCACCTTTACCATTGCATGGTTGTATTACCGTTTTGTAGAATTGCCCAACAAACAAAAAGGAGAAATAAATATATCAGACACAAATAATATATCCAGAATACATTAAAAACAATCTGAATGAAAAATAAACTAATGAACAAAGGAATTTTCGGTATCAGTTTCTTAATTTTTTCTTTTACAGCAGCTATTGCCCAGGATACTTTTACCGAGAAGGAAGTAGCTGAAACCCTGTCCAAGCTCAGCGCTGATGAACTTGAGGGCAGGTACGCATTTAGCCCGAATATTTTTAAAGCCGCCGGCCTGGTTTCTGAAGGATTTAAAAAAGCCGGCTTAAAAGAAATGCCGGGCGCCAATAATTATCTGCAGGAATTCAGCATGGTCCGTTCAACCGTAAAGACGGTTAAAGAAGCAAAGGTTGGAGAAGAAACTATTAGCCCCGAGAACTTGATTTGCCAGTGCAATGAAAAAGTGGTGAAGGTTAACCCGGCTGCCGGTTATGAGGTGATCCGGGTGGCAAAAGGAGAAAATGCGATGGTTGCCTTCCGCAATATCCGGGGAAAAACGGGGAATGTGCTGGTATTGATGGATGTATCGAACGAGCCGTTCTTTAAGAGGGTAAAGGAAAACAATGGCCCAAGAATGAAAGGTACAAGCAATATAGTTTTTGCGCTGACTGAAAATCCGGCCGCTGAATCATACAGCCTTGACCTTGAAACTGAACAGGAAAACATACCTATGGCCAACGTAGTAGGCTTGCTGCCGGGAAAAAGCAAACCGGAAGAATATGTGATTTTCTCAGGACACTACGACCATATAGGTATTGGCAAACCCAACGAACAAGGAGACAGCATTTACAACGGGGCCAATGATGATGCCAGCGGAACTACAGCCGTTATGATGCTTGCCAAACATTTTGCTAAAACAGGTGGCAACGAGCGCACCCTTGTATTTGCAGCTTTTACTGCCGAAGAGGTAGGCGGATTTGGTTCACAATATTTTTCCAAACAATTTGACCCCGCTAAAGTGGTTGCCATGTTCAATATTGAAATGATTGGAACAGACAGCAAATGGGGAACCAACAGCGCCTACATTACGGGGTTTGAAAAAAGCAGCATGGGCGAAATACTTCAAAAGAACCTGGAAGGCAGCGCCTTTAAATTTTACCCCGACCCATACCCTCAGCAGCAATTGTTTTACCGCAGCGATAATGCAACACTTGCCCGGCTGGGTGTACCTGCGCATACCATCAGCACCAGCAAAATGGATAGCGAGCCACACTACCATAAACAGAGTGATGAGGTCTCAACCCTTGATACCAAAAACATGACAGAAATTATTAAATCAATTGCCATCAGCAGTAAAAGTATTGTGGAGGGAAAAGATGCGCCAACACGAGTGGATACAAGTCAGTTGAACCGTTAAGGATATTCCAGTTCATAAAAAAGGCGTATGAATACATGCCTTTTTTATCTGTATCCGTTCATAGCCCTATCGGGGCGACCTGATTGCGTAAAACATATAGATAGCAAACAAGTCAATAGCTAACCAACTACCTTCGCCTGCGTGTAAGCCCCCAAACAAGCCCTGCGAATATAGCCACCACCAACCCCACAACAACCACCCACGAAAAACGAAATGCCCCCTGTTGAAGGGATACAAGACACGGTTCACCCAGCATGATTAATCCTGCCCAATAAGCGGGCGCTAGCACCCTACCCCTGCTTTGCTTCAGGTACAGCAGTTTGGCCTGTTGCAGGGCTTCGTCAGTGGGCAAGCCCGCTTTTAGGTTCTGAAGGAAATTTCCTGTGATCAGGCTGCTCGATTGTTCATCAATTTCCCAAAGTGCAGTAAGAATGCGGTTGCTGCCTGCATAATTAAAAGCATGTGCCAGCGATACCATGCCCTCGCCATCCTGGTAGCCTGGGCGGCCCGATTCGCAGGCGGTAAGTATCAGCAGGTCGCTTGGGATATGGCATTTGTAAATATCCCCTTGCGACAAAAAATTGCTGTCGTCCGGGGGAGCAGGATTTTTAGCAAAGATCAAACCCGAATTTTCCGGATTGATATTATCAAAAGCGGCATGGGTGCCTACATGAACGATCTTATACCCGCCTGCATTGGCTACAAACGATGATTTGGTTGACGCATCATTTGCATATACCGTGCCTCCCAGTAATTCCTTTGCGCTATTGGTGAGCTTGTGGGTAGCCGGCTGCGGCAGCAATTTAAGGTAGGCATAGTCCACCTTTACAGGGTCGGAGGCGCTTACAAGGTATTGATCCTTCAATTCGTCCGAAAATCCCGGTGCAAATGCGACATAGTTTTTCGTCATGTTGCTTGTTGCGGCAGCTTGCCCAATCATCAGCAGGCTATAATGGTACGAAAAAATATGGCTTGCCAATAAAGAACCGGTTGCCAGTTCGCGGTAGGAATTCAGCTTTTCGGGTGTAAGCATATCAAAACTGAGGTTATACAGCAGGCCATCCGGAATGATGATTACACGTTTGTACGCAATGAATGGCTGTAGTGGCGCCCATAGCATTTTATACAAATCGTGCAATGCCTGCAATTGTGCTGTTTCGTATGCTGTATAGCCCAGTACACCGCTCAATTTACCTGCAAGGTCACTGGTATTTATTTTAATCAATTGCCTGTTGCGCCCATCGAGCACCAATGCCATCAGCGTTGTATCCACATAAAAATACCTGATCACGGTAGTGCTATCGGGAAGCAGGGCCTGCACCTCGTTGGCGGGTTTAAATATGGCTGCATACCGCATGTTGTAATACAAGGGGTATTGATTTCTTATGCGCTCCAGGAAAGCATCCCAACCGTGCGAGGCCTGCAAGTAATTGTTCATCAGTTCCGTTCTGGATTTGGTTTCCTGCAGGGAGCTGGCCAGTGTTTGCTTTAGTGTAGTTTCTTCTTTAAGAACAGAATCGGGAATGCCAGAAAACGATGCAGACTTTTGTTTATCCAAACGGCTGCGAATTCGGTTGTACAAAGCTGATTCGTGCAGATTGATGAGGTTATCAATATGCAATGCGTTTCCGCTTAGTTGGGCAAGTTCAAGCGCTATTTTCTTTGCAAAATCAAATAATTCCTGGTTGTCAGCAATTAAGATGTTTATGCTGGCTTCATCATTTATGATCGCCTTTCTTTTCTCCAATGTTTGTAATGCTTCATTTAGCCTTGCAGAAAGTTTTTCCAGGAAAGCCGTATCCCGTTTTAGTTGCAACGAATAACCCGCTTTGGTTTCAATTAAAATCGCCTTTGGTACAAACACTTCCATTTTAACAGAATCCAACAGCGTGATTCCCTCTGTCAACCTTGCTTTTACCACTGCCATTGCTTTTTGACAATACATGATGGCTTCCTTGTTCCGGCCGGTTACCTGGTTTATTTCGGCAATATTCAGCAATTGGTAAAAGCCCATCAGGCCATTGCTTTCACCTACTTCCACAAGGTAGTTGTACACTTTGTTGGCCCTTGCAATGGCCTTGTCGTACCGGCCCTGTTGTGCGTAAAACAAAGAGGCGTTTCTTAAAAAATCCATGTAGGCATGGTCGTACTGCCCCTGGTATGCCTTTTCATTGCAGTTTTCAGCTTCTGCATAGGCAAGGCCCGCTTTTTCGTATTGCTTACCGTTATCATATATCAGTGCGCACGTATAATATGCATCAGCCTGCCAAAGCAGGTAATCACCATCCGCACCTTCCATTTTTTTCAAAGCTTCGTCCAGGAAAAAGGTTGCAGAATCGTATTGATGAATGGCATAATGGTACTGGCCCAATAAAACCTGTGAAATAAAAATTCCTGAATGTGCTGAATCGAGTGCCTGTTGTTTGCCAAGGTAGGAATACTGCAGCAGGCGGCCTGCCTTATGCAGTTCTCCTATTTCCTTATAAATGCCTGCAAGATTATCAATCGCTTCATACAGTCCTTCTGTGGCTGATTGCTTTTTTTCGCTTGCATCCTTTGAAGCCAGGTATTGTTGAAAACAGTAAATGGTTTTTTCCATGGCGCCTATGGCCTCCGTGGTTTTCCCCTCATTGCTATACAAGCCTGCCAGGTTATTTTGAATATTGCCCGTGCGATAGTACTTGTTGATGTCAGTAGGCGGCATGCGGTCAAGCGCCTCCAATGCTTTGCTATAGTATAGTGTGGCGCTGTCGAATTTCGATGCATACCACATAAGAGAACCCATGGCGTTGCCCGAGCGGTAAATATCTTCGGGGTCGGTGTTTTTATCGGCCAGCCTGATGTACATCGCCTTACGGTGGTGGCTAAGCGATAAAGCTATATTGCCGAGGCGATGTGCATACACCCCAAGGTTATACTGGCATTGCGCAATATCGCTTTGTGTATGCGCGCTATTTTGCAGGGCGTATATAAGCGCACTGTCGCTTGCGTTATACCCGCTTTGGCTTTGGCCTGTATTGGAAAAAAATTCGGCAGCGGCACGGTAAGCCTTTACCAGTGCAACGGGCGTTGACTTCGCCGTTTTCATGGCATGTATAATGGAAAACACATGCTTCGCTGCTTCACCGGCCCCGTGTAGCGCATTGGCTGTTTCGCCACTCAGGGGAATAAAATATGCTACTGTATCCCAATTGCCCGAACCAATGAATGCAGGCAGCAACTTGCGGAGCAGGCTATCGGCGCGTTGAAAATTTTTTGCTTCAATGGCTTGCTCCACAGGCGGCAACGGAGGCTTATTTACCTGTGCCGGCAATGGAAAAAGCAATGCCAGCCCTGCAATTATAAAAGTGGCGCCGTGTACCCTCCTCCCCATACAGTTATTGTTTTTTTATTTCATCCGTCAAAGCGGGGGCTTCAGGGTAGCCCGATTGGGTAAGGTATTGTATGGCCTGTTCTTTTTTATTGATGCGGAGGTAATATAATCCCAGGTACCAGCATGCATCATGGTAGAAGGTACCCGCATGGTTGGCAGCTACCAGTTGCAGGCTTTCTTTTGCTTTTTCATATTGGCCTGAGGCGAGTTGCGCGGCGCCTATAAAATAGATCAGCGTATCGTTTCCAGGTTTTTGGATAAGAAGCCCCTGCCATGCCTCAAGGGCCTTTTCGTACTGGCCGCTTTTATATTCAACCATTGCCTTTTCAAAATCGTAGCTGGCAGATTGGCCCATTACCGTGGCCAGTCCTGGATCGGGTGCATAATAACGGCTATAGAGCTTTTTTTGCAAAGGCTGCCTGAACCAGGTGCTCCAAACCGATAAGCTAAGCAAAGCCAGTACCGAAGCAGCAATCGCCAGCCGCGAAATGCTAATCCCTTTGGCGCCCTTCAATGGTATGCTTCCAGCCTTGCTTCCAATCCCTTCGTGAAATCCAGGGAGTATAGCCTTTAGTTCAGCCTCCTTGATACCAAGCAGGAGGAGTTTTACCTCATTGGTCTTTTGCTGCAGTTCGCTGTCGTTTTGCATGGCCTTTTCAAAATCAAGCCTCGCTTCCTCATCCAGTGCATGGCTAAGATAGCTTTCAATCAGCATAAGCTCCTCATCCGTTATTGTGTGGTGGTGTTTCAATTATTATTTTTTATTTAGTACCATACTCCGCAGTTTTTGCAGGCAGCGGTATTTATTATTCCTTGCAGTTGCTTCTGTCCAGCTACATGTTTGGGCTATTTCGCGTAATGGCTGCAGTTGAAAATAGAACCTGTTCAGCAATTGCCTGCATGGACCATCCAATGCCGCATAAGCCTTTTGCACCTGGTTCAAATAATCTTCATCTCCCGCATCCAAAACTTCTATAGCCATATTTTCCCTAATGTGGTCAGTGTAATATATTTCCTTCGATTTTTTCCTTTTCCTTAATTCATCAATCCATTTATGCTGGGCTACCCGAAATAAATAGCCGTTTAAATGGTCGAAAGCCGTAAAAGTTACTTTGCCAAGTTGCACATTTCTCCAAACGGCAATAAAGGCTTCCTGGTAAACATCCCTTGCATCTTCATTGTTTCCGCTGTTCTCCATTATATACCGTTCTATTTTTGGGTAATTGGATTGGTAAATAAATTTAATAAACGGTTCATCATTGGCTACAAGCCGGCCAAACCAGTCAACAGGGATCACGTACGCAGGGGATTTTTCCATATTTTACTAAAATACCCCTAAGATATACAGATTTACTATTGGAAAATCACGGAAATGGCCGGCCGATGGATTTATCCGTTATCCGTCTCATTATTCATCGGATTTGTTTAAAATTGTCATCACAAAGACTTTCTATACATTTTTTTATTTTCAAACCTGGTGTATGGCAATTTTTGTATGTCTCAAAATCCCTGATTTTTTAAATTCTTAATGATGACATTTTCTTTTTGTTACGATGAATATAAGATTTGAAACCACAGCCAGGTTTTCCCAGGTTGTTTTTATGGCAAACTTTTAACCACTATCAACAGTTGCAGAATATGAGAAATAAACCTTCGCTCCAGTTATATGCCTTAAGAAATTTCATATTTGTATTTCTACCCTTGTTGATGGAGTTTGGCGCCATGGCTCAAAACACTACCTGGGAATACGAACCCAATAATACCATTCTATATGCCAATCAATTTGACTACGAAACTGAAATGATCGCCTCATTGGGCTCGGGGGATTACCTGGATATTTTCAGGCTCCCGCTCAACTGGAACGCCACCATCCTGATCTACCTTCAATACACCAATAACGGTTCGGATGTTGCGGATGTAAAGCTTAGATTGTACCATTCGCTTCTTCCCAATGCGGGTAGCTTTGGTAATGCGGTTAGCTCAAAAAGTTACCCCCTAATTGAACCGGGTGAAACGCTTTACGACACCATTAGGGTTTGTGGCAGGGGTTCAGGCGATTATTATCTGACCCTTGAAAACACCACAGGCGAGCAACTTGACTATACTGCCATATGGTATCCCATTAATGCTGCCACCAACGACGAACCCAATGATACAAGGGCTACGGCTAAAACCTTCACTTTCGGCAACCAGGTAGAAGGGGGTATTAACTATACCACGTTCGACCGTCCCGTGTTTCCAAACCTCGGGTTCAACGACCGCTTTGATTATTTCATAACTACCATCCCGGCCGTTGATCTGTCCGATTACAAATTATATATCAATGCCCAAAACAACGACTGTGAAGCTACAGGCGGGCTATCAAGGTCTCTTCGGTTTTTACTGTATAAAAACGGGGAAACATCTCCTTTTTCGCAAGGCTACGTAGGAAATAATTTCAGCGTAGGATACCTGGAAACTGTAAGTTCGGCAATTCCGCTTACCGGTCTCTCAGCCGGCGACCAATTGACCATCTACCTCGAAAACCTGAATGCAGGCGCCTTTAAATACGATTTTATATGTACAGACGGTGCTCCATTTAACGATGAAGAAGATAATTGCTGCGAATACAATGCCATCAGCATTTCAGCAGGGCAGGTAAAGGGGGGCAATGTTGGCGCTTACCTTTTTACCGATGAAGATGGCTACGATGTGTATGATGAAGGTGACCTTTACCGCTTTTATATGCCGCATCCGGGCTCTATAGATATTTCGTTTAAGGCCCTGAATGCTGAATGTACCACCAATGAATATTATTACCTGTATGCGGACATTACGGATGGCTACAATCACCTTGGCGATGTTCGGCTGGCTGAATGGGAGAATTACGATGGTGACCTGGAGTGCAATACAGAAAAAAACGGTGTTAAACGAATCCGTGCCCTGAAGCAGGGTGTGTATTACATCCGGTTGAATACAGGCGGCTTGGGTGGCAAAATCAATTATAATTTCAGCTATTCCATTGCCGACAGCACCCTGCGCAACGATGCAGAGCCTAACAATGATACCGCTACCGCCATCCTGCTGAACCCGGGCGAAACCAAAGTTGGGAATGTGAAGTTTAAAGGATACGTGCCCTTTTTCGACCAGGAAGATTACTACAAAATAAACCTAACTGCCAATGGAAATATTGAAGTGACGGTAAAAGGCATCAGCAGGATGGACTATGAATACGAAAACAATTTCTTTTTTTCAGCAAGGCTCAGGCTTGAATTGGTGGGCAGAAGCGGTACGGTGAATATACCCGAAACCACGGTAACCAGTATTATGCCCGATAGCAGTTATACCGTAACAGCCAGTTTTTGCGGGGTGGAAAAAGGTACTTCATACCTCCGGCTGAATTCCATGTTGGGGGCAGGTTATTTTTTCAGCTATGAGTATGAAATAAGCTATCAGCCAACGCTCGTGCTAAATGCTCCAAGCGACCCTGAACCCAATAATACCAGGGCACAGGCCGTAGAGCTCTTCGGGCCGCAACAAATGGAAGGGACCTTGTATTTTACAGGAAAAACAAATGATACCGAAGATCATTACTTTGTAAATATTGCAGCGCCGGATAGCCTTAGGATCATTGTGGAGGTTACCAATGTAAGCTGCCAGGATGATCGCTCCATTCGCCTCGAAGGACGCAATAGGGCCAACCAGTTTCGTTTTGATGAATTGATCGGCAACACCTCGAATATTGCGGCCGGGGCTACCATTAAGGATACCATCCGCATAAATGTGACAACCGCGGATACCATTTTTCTTAGGCTGTACAGCAGCCTGCGGCCGGGGCCATTTACCTATAAAATAAGAATTGATACCCTTAAGCCGCATAATAACTGGACCATGCTTGGAGACAGCACTGTTTGCGTTGACCCGGTTGCCCAAACCTATAAAGTAAGCGGAATAAAAGCGCCGGGCATTACTTATACCTGGAGCCTGCCGGATGGTGGAGGAACCCTTACTTCGCTGGATAGTGTTGCCAATGTAATATGGACTACAACAGGAAACCGTCGCCTGCAGGTGCAGGTGAAAAACAACCGGGGCAGCAACCCGATTCGTACCATGAATGTAATTGTGAATTCAGAAAGGCCTACCCAAATCCCGGTGATCCTGCATTTTGCAAGGCAACTGAGTGTTGGTTCTATTCCGCCGGGTGCGCATTGCCAATGGTACAGGAATAATGTGCCTGTTGTGGGGGCTATTCAAAACAGCTATTATGCCTCACTTGGGGGAAGTTATACGGTAAAATTCGTAAGCGATTGTGGAGAAGGACCTGCATCCGATCCATTTGTGATTGCTGCCGATGCCATTGGTCAAACCATCACATTTACCCCAATTCTTTCAACCCCAATGGTGCCCGGACTCTCATTCAGGCTTACGGGCACGGCAAGTTCAGGTCTTACGGTTTTTTACCAGAAAATAAGCGGCCCTCCTGCCCTTATCCGCAACGATACATTGATACCCAACGGTAGTGTTACTGCGGGTGAATATACCATCCGCATCAGTCAGCCGGGTGACGATATTTTTAGTCCGGCGCCCGATGTAACCATGACCATTACCATTACCAAAGGCAACCAGGTAATAAATTTCCCCGAAATACCAAGCCAAATATTGAATGATAGTTTACTTATACTTCCTCAATATACTTCAGGCAACTTAAACATCATCTATTCCGTTATTGGTGGTGCAGGCCTCGCGGCACCACTAAGCAATATATATAACTCTGTATCTTATCAGGTCCGAAAACTGGGTGTAGGCACTGTTACCTTACGGGCTACGCAAACCGGTAACGCAAGCTATGATGCAGCAACCCCTGTAGAACGCAGTTTTTGCATTGGCATCAGAAGCCTTGCTGAGATTACAGGCGATGCCAACCCCTGCCTGAATACCTATCGTTACAATGCCCCTAAAATACCCGGCGCCAATTATGAATGGCAGATAAGCGGAGGCGGCATTTTAACCTCAAATAAGGATACCGCATGGGTGCAGTGGCAAACACCGGGCAACCATACCCTTTCAGTAAAAGCAAACAGCCCCTGCGATGCTGAGTTTACCAACACGCAGGTATTGAATATTACCACGAGCGATAATGCCCCCGGAATGGTAACGGGCATGCAGCCTGCCACCGGCGCAATCAACCAGCAGTTCCCCTTAAGGCTTTCATGGGTTCCCGCAAATAATACCACCTTGTACGACCTGTATATTTGGGATGCCGACAACCCGCAACCCGTTACCCCGTTTGCAGCTAATCTTGAGAATTTTAATTATACCTTACCAAATGGCTCACTACCATATAACAATAATTATAAATGGAAAGTTGTGGCCAAAAACCCCTGTAGCCAAGCGGCAGGCCCCATTCAGGAATTCGCCATCATCCCGCTGCCCGACCTTGTTATCAGCGACCTGCAGTATCCCCTGACCGCTACTTCCGGCCAAACCATTACCGTTAGCTGGAAAGTTACCAATATAGGCCCCGGGCCTACCCTTGTGGATCAGTATTGGAGCGACGCCATATTTTTTGCCGTAAACACCAATCCAAAGCCAAACTTTGGCGGCGTAGCCTGGAACCCTAATGATTTCAATAACCTGGTAAACGACAACAGGCCCCTATTGGCGGGTTCCAAAACCAATCCCTCTGCTTTGGGTGTTGGAGAATCATATACCAACACGGTGCAGTTTACCCTGCCGCTCCACTACAGTTTCCCCATGTATGTGTATGGCATCACCAATTATAGAAAGAATGCGACCCTCTTGCAGAATAGCCACCTGAATGATACGCTGCTGGGCGCCTCGCAAATAAATGTTACCCTATTACCTACGCCCGACCTTAGGGTTGACAGCGTTTTCGCCCCGTTAACCACTTTTAGCGGCAGCACCATCAACCTTACTTACAGGGTGAAAAACTATGGAGCGCTTACACCTCCGGATCGTACCTGGACCGATTCCATATTCATCTCACAAAGCCCGCTGTTCGACAGGAACCAGGCCATCCCGCTTCACCTGCCGAAGCAAAGGGGCAATTACTATCCCAATGCAATAAAAGCCCATGTTTCGAACAAGCTGCAACTGCAGAAGGATAGCATAATTACCCGGAATGTGGAAGTAGTGATCCCCAACTTCATATTTGGCACATGGTTTATATATGTAAAAACCAATGCCAACGAAAAGAATAATACCACGGATAATATTTATGAAGGCAGTTTTGGAGAAAACAATCTTGGCCAGGCGCAGTTGAATGTATTCCTGGCGCCAACTCCATTGCTTACTGTTCAAAACCTGACTGTTCCGGTTAGCCAGGCAAGTACTACCCAGCCTATTGGTATTAGCTGGAGTATTTTAAACCAGGGTTTCAGGGATAATATTGAGCGCAACAACGGGCATTGGATGAATGGGATAATTGGCAATTGCCCCTGCCCACCCCCAAGTACCTCCGGCACCGTTTGTGTAGGACCACCCATTTTCAAAGACAACCCCGTTCAGGGTACCAGCTACTGGGTGGATAAGGTTTACCTGAGCGCCAACGGGGCCGGGTTAGATACAAACCATGCCCGGCTTATTGAAACCGTTAAGCATGGGGTATTAAATGGGGCATACCGCTATCCTGATGTTATTACTGAATGCGGAACCGCTGCAACGTTTTATAACACAGAAGCTGTAATTGAACCAAATGCCAATTTCCCGAAAGCGCTCAATTTTACCGTACCTGCCGATTTACCAGAGGGCACTTATTATTTATATGTGTACACAAATGCCACAAAATCGGTATTTGAATACCCTGGTACCGCGCAGATTGAAAGAAGCGCCGCTCCCATTGTTATCAGCCGGCCCGACCTGACAGTGAGCGCAATTAGCGCCCCGGCCAACAGCCAGGGTACGCAAAACATTGCCATCAACTATACCGTAAGTAATGTGGGCGCAGGCAGCCTGTTCAACGCTGCAAGAAAAGACAGGTTGTACATCAGCAATTTCCCTGCCTTTGATGCCTCGGCACAGTTGGTAAATACCCAAACCTTTACTGAAAACATTGAGGTGGGTGGATCCGTTGCCAAAACAATGAATTATACCCTGCCTGCCAATACTACCGGCAATAAATATTTTTATGTAGTTACCAACTTCGACAGCAGTTTTAAAGAATCTAACTACGCCAACAATATCAGCAATTCTGTCGTTACCAATGTATCGGCCGCTAATCCTGCCGATCTGATTGTAACTGCCATAAACCTGCCCGATACTTCATTTACCAATTTTACCAAGGTAATTGAATATACGGTAAAAAATAATGGTGGCGGGGTTACCACATCTGCATATACCGATAGCCTGTTTGTAAGTTGCAGTTCTGTTTTCAATCGTGCAACCGCCTATTTTATTGCCAAAAAGAGCAGGCTTTTACCGGTATTGCCGGATAGTAGCTATACCGACACTATGGTGATGAACCTGCGCTTTACGTATGAGATTAATAGCTGCTGGCCCATAGCAAAATACGGGCAGGCATATTTTTATGTAAAAACAAATGCCGACACAGCAAGCTTTGAAGGAAGCAACCTGGGTAATAATTATGGAAGAAGTTCGCTGAAAACACTTGAAAACCCTTTGATTGACCATGTTGTACCCTGGGTTACAGGTGAGGCCACCGCAGCGGTTGGCCAATATTACAACCTGACCTGGCAGGTGAAAAATGAGGGTTATCTGCCGGTACTGAACGGATACTACGGATATTGGTATGATGCGGTATATTTTTCACCGGACACGGTTTGGCAAACCACCGATGCCATGGCCGCAAACTATTTAAAGTATAACCAACTCGGCAGGAACCAAACCCTGAATGATGCAAAAACGGTACAGGTGCCTGACCTGGCAGCCGGCAATTATTATGTAATTGTAAAAACAAACAGCAATAGCAACCATATAAAAGCCGAATTGGATAGAACCAATAATACCAACCTGGCCCGTAACCCGGATGGTACTGCAAAAATGATTGCAGTAACCCGGCCTCCGTTACCGGACCTTGTAATTGAATTGCTGAATGCGCCCACTCAATTAACACAGGGAGAAAGCGGGTTCATCCAGTTCAGGGTTACCAACAATGGTACAGGGGTTACTTTCCCGGGCAGTATCCAGAGCCAGCTTCGTTTATCTTCCGACTTTTTGGTCAACCCCAATGATGGCGACCGTATCCTCCGTGAACTAAGGAAGCAAGGAGTTTTGCAACCGGGTGAAAATATAATTGATTCCTTTAACTTTTCTATACCGGTAACAACCTTGCCGGGCAATTATATCCTGATTGGTTTTGCCGACAGTGAAAAAAAGATACTGGAATCCAATGAATCAAATAACCTGGGCTTCGCACAGGTTGAAATTCTGGAACAACCTGTAAGTGACCTGATTGTAGAAAATATCAGTTCGCCGGATACACTGATACTTGGCGACAGGATAAACAAGGTTAACTGGACTATTTCGAACAACTCACCTGAAAAGGCTGCCGGAAAGATAATTGACGGTGTGTACCTTACTAAAGAGAACGAGCTTGATTCGACCGCCGTTTTGTTGGGCGCCCTATCAAGGTACATCAACATGGAACCTGTTTCAAGCCGGAAAGACAGCCTTCAACCGGTTGTATCAGGAGTTGTTGAAGGTGCATACAACCTCCTTGTAAACACGGATATTCTGAATACCCTGGTTGAGGAAAGCGATTCAAACAACTACGCCCAAAGAGCAACACCCGTTATTGTAATGGCAAGGGAACTGGTACTGGAAACTGATGAAATGACTACCCTCCATGATCTTTCGAGGATATATAAATTGAGGGTGCCGGATTCGCTCAGGGGCTCCACCATACTTGTTTCATTAAAAACCAACGATTCACTTACCAGGCGCAACGAGTTATATATTGGAGCCCGGTATGTGCCCACCCCTGCGCACTACGATTACAAATTTGAAATACCCCATTACGGAAACCAGCGGATTGTAATGTCGGAAGTGAATGATAGTTTGTATTACATCCTGGCAACATTTGTTTCACCCAATCCAACACCACAGCAAATCACGCTGCATGCAAGGGTATTACCTTTTGCCCTGCTCACCGTCAACAGCAATTCGGGTGGAAACAGCGGCAATGCCACAGTTAAGCTGGATGGTTCATTGTTTACGCCTGACATGACGGCCAAACTAAAAAACGGCGCTACCATCATTGAAGCTGAAAAGGTCTTCTACACCAACAGCACTGCGGCCTATGCTACCTTCAACCTGAGAGGCGCGCCTATTGGCGTGTATGATGTGATCCTTGAAAAACCGGATGGAGACGAGGCTGTTTTACCCAATGGTTACAGCATTGTGAGCAGTAACAATGGCGGCCTTATTACCGGTAGCGGGCCTAATTATGGGGCGGGCAATGGTAACGAACCGGGTTGCGACCCCGGCGCCCCGAGCGGCAGGAATGCACAACTGAGCCTGGAACTGGTAGTGCCCCCAAGGGCTTTGATCAGCAGGCCGGTGGTTATCCAGATCCATTACAGCAATCCCACGAACAATGATATACCAACGCAAACCCGCATACTGTACACCGAAGAAGGATTGAAGCTCGCCTATACGAAGGATGGAGTACCCAATGGTTCCACTGCCATGTACCTCGAAATTCAGGAGGAAGGAGGCCCGCCGGGGATTATTCGTGCAGGCGGCAGCGGCACCATTACCGTGTACACATTTACACCAAAAACTGTACCACCGGATCCCACCATTTTATTTAAACTCAAATAAAAAGGGAATGCACCACGAAAATTATAAAGACATGCGAACAAATCGAAATATCATCCGTATCACTTTTCAGTTCTGCATCGCTGTGTTATGCTGCATTACAGCGAATGCGCAAAACCTGAATAACCCCAATAAATTAGGGCCGCTTGGGGTGCAGGTAAATACACTTACCGGAAATTTATTTATTCCCCGAACCGATGCCATTATTTCGGCCAGGAGCTTTAATATTGACCTGACCTTTTATTATAACAGCTATGGATTCCCGGTTCAGGAGGGCTTTGGAAAAGGATGGGATTTCCAATACAATATCCGTTATATAGCCGATACGCTGAATGCGGGTGGTAAAATAATTATATGGGGCGATGGGCGCGAAGACAATTATGACAGTCTTCCTGGTGGAAGTTATAGTCCTCCAAAGGGATTTTTCAGCAAACTTGAGCAATACCAACCCGGTCGTTTTGTCCTGGTTGAATTAGACGGCAACCGTTATTTTTTTGATGATGCCGGCCATGGCCATATTACGCGGATGGAAGAACCCAACGGCAACTTCATTACGTTTAGCTATACTGCGGGAAAATTGACAGGCCTTACCAATAAAGCAGGACAAAGCATAAGCCTTACCTACAATGGCGATGGCCTGCTTACCACCTTAACCGATGCTATTGCAAACCCGGCACGCAGCTTCTCCTACACATACAATTCAGCCGGTAACCTTACGAAAGTTACCGACCCCCTGAATGGAAGCTACCAATACAGCTACCTGGTAAATGGCCCGGTAAAAACCATGGCCGACAGGAACAACAACAAAATTGACATTATTTATAATCCCGACTTCAGTACCCGTGAAGTAGTGGGTTGCAATAAGCGGATCAGTTTTTCTTATGATACCACCAACAATAAAACAGTAATTGTTGACCACTTTGATGACGGCAACCCCAACCAGGTAACTACCTATACCTATAAAAAATTGGGCAACCTGAGTTGGATAACTGAAATGAAAGGAAACTGCTGCGGCTTTAATATGAGTTACGAATATGATGATGAAGGTAATAAGATAAAAGAAACGGATGCCAACGGACAGGTGTATGAATTTACTTATGACGACAAGGGTAATATGCTTACGGCAAAGGACCCGCTCGGCCAGGTGACCTCCTATTCATATACAACAGATTTCCAGAAATTAAAAACACTAACAGACCCCAATGGAAACCTGTACGCTTTGCAATATGATAACAAGGGTAATCTTATTAAACTGAATGCCCCCGGTGGACAGGTTTATACCGCCGAATACAATTCGCTGGGCGATATCATTAAAAGTATTGATCCGAAAGGCAATGAATACACCTACACCTACGATGCATTCGGGAACCCGGCGCAGGTAACGGGCCCCAACAATTATTCGGCTCAATTGGTGTTCGATGCAAGGGGCCGGCTGATTTCTTTCACAGATGCAAGAGGGAATGCTACTACAGCGCAATATGATATACTCGACAGGCTAAGGCAGATAACAGACCCGGTAAACAAATCAGTGCGAATGTTGTATGACGCCAACGGAAATCCTATTTCATTTACAGACAAAATGAACAAAACCACCCTGGTAAATTACGATGCAAGCGACAGGGTGGTAAAAACTACTGATCCTTTGAATGGGATTTCAGTTTTTCAGTATGATGCCATGGATAACCTGAAACAGGTAACCAACAAGATTGGCAATGCAATGAAAATGGCTTATGATAAACGAAACAGGCTAAGTAGTATCGTTGATGCCGAAGGCAACAGCATACATTATGAATACGATGGTAATGGAAATATTACTTCAGCCATATTGGCGAATGGGCAAGTACTAACATACACCTATGATGCTGTTAATCGCTTACTAAAAGTTAATGATCCCATCAGTACAATTGCCATGTTTGAATATGATGCCAATGGAAATATTACAAAATACACCAATGCTACCGGAGCGCTGACTTCAGCTATATACGATAGTTTAAACCGGACAGTAAGTGTTACAGACCCATTAGGCTTTACCCAAAGCAATACTTTTGATAAGAATAATAATGTAACTTCCTACACAGATAGGAATGGAAATACCGAAACCTATTCCTATGATGAACGCAACAGGATGATTTCCTATACCGATCCGCTCGGTCATTCAGTTACCATTGGATACGATCTTGAAAACAATATCACCAGCCTTACTGATCAGAATGGAAATATTACGCAGTATCAATATGACAACCTGAACCGCCGCACGCGCATGACTTTTGCCGATGGCAGTTTCCAGCTTTTCGCCTATGATGAAAACAATAATATGGTTTCAAAGCAATTGACCGATGGCGCCATTATAAACTATGCATTTGATGCGCAAAACCGGCTTACCCGCAAAACGCTTCCTGATGGAGAAGTGTACACATATAGTTATGATGCACAGGATAGAATTATAAGTATCGCCAACCAGGCCGGAACCGTTGCTTTTACTTATGATGTGCTTGACCGGATTACCAGCGAAACCTTTGATGGACGTACCGTGCAATATAGTTACAGCATTGCGGGTCGTACCCAAACAAGCATATACACCGACGGCAGCGTTGTTATCAGGGAATTTGATGCGCGGAACAGGCTTATCCGCATTTTACGTGATAGTGTGCTCGTAGTAGAATATGCATACAACAATGCGAACCAGCCTGTTCAATCAACTTTCGGGAACGGTGTACAAACAACCATGACATACGATTTTGCCAACAGGTTAAACAACCTGAACACATCAACCGGGGCAATTCAAAACAGCAGCTACACCTATGATAAGGAAAGAAACAAAACAGCGATTACCCGGAACAATGCAAGTCTAAGTGAAACCTTTACCCTTGACAATAATTACCGGCTGACCAATTACAAACGCGGATCCATTGAAAATACTTACCAATATGATAATCTTGGTAACCGTACCGCAGCTAACCTGAACGGCACGTCCCAAACCTATTCGGTAAATAATCTGAATCAGCTTACAAGCCGAAACGGTACCGGCTTGCTGTACGATGCCCGTGGCAACCTTATTTTCGATGGATTATGGCACAAAACCTACGATGCAGAAGGAAGGCTTAAAAAAGATTC
This sequence comes from uncultured Chitinophagaceae bacterium, assembly GCA_964444195.1. Taxonomy (GTDB): domain Bacteria; phylum Bacteroidota; class Bacteroidia; order Chitinophagales; family Chitinophagaceae; genus Phnomibacter. Next base: position 40,434 of record CAYUGH010000006.1, on the reverse strand, counting down.
CATGAATCCCGCAAATGTAATTACCTATCAATATGATGGTCTTGGAAGGAGGGTAAGAAAAAATACCGCAGGCATCCTGCTAAAATACACTTATGCCGGTGTGCAACAAATTGAAGAACGGGATGGAACCAATAACCTCAGGAGCAGCACTGTTTTTTCACATTTCCTGAAACCTGTTGCCAATGATTTTAATGGAGCGCGATACTTCTACCACCCCAATGAACAATTGAGCATTGAAGCCATTACGAATGCCAACGGCCGACTTCTTGAACAGTACCGCTATGATGCTTACGGTGGGCTTCAGCGATTGGATAGCCTGAATAACCCTTTAGCAGGCTCATTGGCAGGCAATCGCTTTGGTTTTACCGGGCAGGAATATGACAGCGCCACAGGCAGTTACCGTTTTTTCTATAGAAACTATTCTCCTGGTTTAGGGGTATTCAATCAGCGCGATTTGATTGAGTATGAAGATGGAATGGGCATGTACCAGTATGTTGGAAATAACCCTGCGAATGGAATTGATGTTTGGGGCTTATGCTCACCTTCGAAAAAAAGTACCGAATCAAAAAAGGAGGAGGATAAGCTAAAGGAAACCAAAGACAGAATTAAATGGATGAAAGAAAAATGGAAAAAGTACGGTAAGTATACAGGGGAAACAATGAAGAAAGGAGGGGAATTAACCCTGAAAATTGTTGAAGCACCCATGGAAGGAATTGAAACAACATTCAAGGTGGTAGAACTTGGGGAAAAGGGGTACAATAATTCTACTCTTGAAAACACAGAATTATCAGTGGATATTGCAATGGGTACTGCAAGTACTACTTTTGGTGTGGTATTGGGTTTGGAAGGAATAGTTGCAGCAAGTGGTGGAGCTGCCATTGGAACTGGTGCAATTTTCGCCCCTGCAACTGTAGCCGCTGCCGCGACAGGTGCTGCTATAGTGGGAGGCTACAAAGGAGCTAATGCCTTATCACGAAAGCTAACGGGTAAATCAATTGTTCAGAACGATTATGTTTCTAAACCAGGTGCGCTGATTGGCGAGTATATTATTGGAGATTACATGGAGACAAGGGATTACAACAGAATTTTATTATATCATCAGCAAAATGGAAGGGAGCAGGCCTGGCTTGATGCAGAAAGAAAAATGGAAGAAAGAATAAGGAACTATAAAAACAATTGCCCTGAAGGCGGCAAGCGTGATTACCCTTACAAAAAATGGGATCCTATTACCGGAAAAATGATTATTGTATTTCCATTGGATCCCAACGAAATTATTGGCCCCGAAGGGGTTCAATTGCCTGAGCGCTTTGTAAGCAAGGTTGATGCCATGCCTTATACCATTTTGTTTGAGAATGACACTTCAGCATCTGCCCCGGCAAAATATGTGCGTATCAGCACCAAAATAGAACCGAAGCAGGATCCTGCCACTTTCCAACTGGCAAACTTCGGTTTCAATAACCAAACATTTGAAATACCGGAAAGTCTCGCCTCCTGGTACCAGCGCCTCGATCTCCGCGACAGTATGAACCTGTTTGTAGATATTACTGCCGGCTATGACCAGATCAGCAACGAGGCATTCTGGGAATTCCGCAGCATTGATCCTATTACACTGCTTCCCTCTGATGATCCGCTGGCCGGCTTCCTCTATCTCCAGGATACTGCACAACCCGCGTATGGCAACGGTTTTGTAAACTTCCGTATTCGTGCGCGCAGCAATGCGGTAACAGGAGATACGATTGGCGCACAGGCACAGATTGTATTTGATGAAAACGACACCATCCCCACCAATATTTACACCAATACCATTGATGCCGTACCCCCGGCAAGCAGGCTTGAGGAGGTGACCGTCGTAAGCGGCAACACGGTATTTATGCGGTGGAGCGGGCAGGACGACCCGGGTGGAGCGGGTATTGATTTCTATTCCATTTACATTACAAATGATAATGTTAACTACAGTGAATTGGTTGCAAAAACACAAAGAACAGATACGACCATGGAACTGCCACCCAATGGAAATTATTGCCTCTTTGTAATTGCAACCGACAGGGTTGGCAATCAGCAACCTATTAACCTGGGAGATATTGTTTGTGCATCAGTAGGCAATCCATTGCCTGTAACCTGGCTGTATTTTACAGGTATTAACCGCGATATCCATAACCACCTGAGTTGGGCAACAGCCTCCGAACAAAACAGCAAAGAATTTATCATAGAAAGGTCGTTCACCGGATCGGACTTTAGTAAAATAGGAAGTTTGCAGGCGTCAGGAAACAGTGCAGGCCGCAGGGAATATGAATTCACCGACAAGAATATTAATAAGCTTGGCAGCCCTGTTTTCTACTATCGGCTGAAACAGGTGGATAATGATGGCAAATTCAGGTATTCTTCAATAGTAAAACTTACTTACAGAACTGCTGAAAAACAGCCAAGCATTGTATATCCAAACCCAACAAAGGGTTTGATAACCATTGCAATTGGAGATAAACAATTGATTAAATCTGAAGCCAGGATTTTGGATATCAACGGCAGAATTGCAAAAACAATAACCATTATTAGCGAGGTTCAAACTATCTCACTGGATAATCTTGCCCCCGGTATTTACTTCATCAGGCTTACAAACGGTGAGACCATGAAGATCATGAAGCAATAAGGCTATGCTAAAAGCGTACCTTATTCCAACCTTCGCGTATCAGATCGAGGCGGAGGTTGGATATGCTCCCAATATGCGAATGTTTGAGATTGCCCGGCTTGTAATTAAAGCTGCCACCGTCCACAGCATTCCCAATTTGCCTGTATGCATCCCTGTAGCTCAATCCCTGCTGTACCAGTTCGTTCATGGCCTCTACGGTAAAAAGATACTTATACTTTTCATTTTCCAGCAAATGATCATTAACAGCCAGGTTCTCCAGCATCAGGCAGGTCATTTGCAGGCAGGCTTTCAGTTCTTCCAAAGCGGGAAATAATATTTCTTTGGTCAGTTGCATATCACGGTGATAACCGGATGGAAGGTTATTCATCATCAACGTCAATTCGTTAGGCGTTGCCTGTATGCGGTTGCATTTAGCCCTGATGAGTTCGAATACATCGGGGTTTTTTTTATGCGGCATAATACTGCTGCCGGTTGTTAATGAAGCCGGGAAGCTTATAAACCCGAAATTTTGGTTGAGGTACAGGCAGCAATCATAGGCAAACCTGCTGAGCGTAGCGGCAAAGTAGCCAATGCCTGTTGCAACGGCTTTTTCCGCCTTTCCACGGGTCATTTGGGCGTACACACTGCTTACATTCATGGCATCAAACCCAAGTGAAACGGTAGTGGCCTCTCGATCCAGTGGAAAAGAGGAACCATAACCGGCGCCACTTCCCAAAGGATTTTTGTTGACAATACGATGAGCCGCAGCCAGCATTTCAAGATCATCCACCAGGCTTTCGGCATAGGCGCTTAACCAAAGCCCTGCACTCGAAGGCATGGCCAATTGAAGATGGGTGTACCCGGGGAGAAGCTTATCCTTATTTGCTTCTGCTTTTTCCAGCAGCAGTTCAAATACAGAATGCACTGCATCCTTTATAGCCACCAATTCAGACCTTAAATAAAGTTTGATATCGGTAGCCACCTGGTCGTTCCTGCTGCGGCCTGTATGAATTTTTTTACCTGCCTCGCCCACCCTTTCAGTAAGCAACCCTTCCACATAGCTGTGAATATCTTCCACCTCTGAAGGAAGCACAAAGCCGGGAGCCGTTACCTCCGAAAGAATGATATCCAATGCCTTTTGCAATGCTGCATTTTCTTCCCGGGTTATCAGGCCGGTTTTTGCAAGCATGGCCGCCTGTGCTTTGTTGCCCTGCACATCAAATGGGGCAAGCAATACATCAAATTCCTTATCCCGCCCTACCGTAAACGCTTCTACTAATTTCGAAGTTTCCGTATTATCCTTTTGCCAGAGTTTCATGTATTTGTTGCTTCTCCTGAACAATAAATTTTCCAAAATTACCTACCAGTTCACAGTACTTTTCAATACCCTGCCTTATCTCTTCCAAAAAGATATATTCGTCGGCCATGTGGCTGCGGGCGCTATCGCCCGGGCCAATTTTAAGCGCGGGAAAAGGCATCAGCGCCTTATCGCTTGTAGTGGGTGAACCATAATAAGAACACCCCATTTCCAAACCTGCTTTCACCAGGGGATGCTCCATTGAAATAGAGGTACTCCTGAGCCTTGTACTTCGTGGAAGCACTTTGCTTTTTACTTTTTGCTGGATTATATCCAAAATTTCCTCGAAAGAATACAATTCATTTACCCTTACATCGGTAACAAACCGGCAAATGGGCGGCACTACGTTATGCTGCTTATTATCGGTTTCAATTACCGTCACATTCATCCTTGTTTCTCCCAACAGTGGGCTTACCCTGTCAAAAGTATAATTGCGGATGGTATCAATATCCTCGAGTGCGTTATAAAGGGCATTCTCACCTTCGTTGCGTGCAGCATGGCCGGCCACTCCGTAGGCAGTACAATCCAGCACCATCAGGCCCCGTTCTGCCACCGCCATTTGAAAGAGTGTCGGCTCGCCTACAATCGCACAATCAACATGGCCAAGCATCGGCAATAGCATTTCAATGCCATGCGCCCCACTCACTTCCTCTTCAGCGCTTGCAGCAAGCACCAGGTTAAAATCAAGGTTGCTTTGATTGTAATAATAAAGAAAAGTTGCGATCAATGATACCAAACAACCGCCTGCATCGTTGCTGCCCAGTCCAAATAATTTTCCATCTTCAATAGCAGGTACAAACGGTTCGCGGGTGTATCCCCGGTTTGGCTTTACGGTATCATGATGCGAGTTGAGCATTAAGGTTGGCTTATGCAAATCATAATTCTTGTTGAATGCATAAATATTATAACCTTCCTGGCGAACAGCTACCTCATGATCTTCGAGAAACTTCCTGATTATTTGTGCAGTTTTATCTTCCTCCCGGCTAAATGACGGATTGGCGATCAACTGCTGAAGCAAGACAATTGCCTTTTCATATAAAACTTCGTAACTATACATAATCAACCGAAAAGTTTAGTAACCTTTTCAAACTCCGCCTCCCGATAACTATCAAAAATAAAATCAACTCCATGCCCCTCCCATTCATCATGCGGGTGCGTGGTGGTGATGGCAGCAACTCTCATTCCTGCCAGTCTTCCGGCCTTTACGCCCACATAAGTATCTTCAAATACAAGGCAATGCTGCGGCTGTACACCCAATTCCTTCGCCGCATAATTGTACACCGCCGGTGATGGTTTTCCTTCGGGAACTAAATCACTCGTTACGATTACATCAAAGTATTTCCTGATGTGCAAAGCATCAAGGGTAAAATCAGTATTGGAAAAATCAGCCGCAGTTCCAAGCGCGATCTTCAGGCCATTTTTTTTCAAGGCTTCAAGCCATTCAATTAATCCGTCAATGGGCTGCATATATGGCGCATACATTTCCCGGTAGATGGCTTCCTTTTCCATACCCAACCTGTAAGATTCTTCCCTGCTGATATGGTCGCCAAAAAACCGGGGCATGATATCGAACAAAGTTCCATGACCTTTTGCTTTATAGTCTGCAGGTGATACTTCCAAGCCCTGATTCTCAAAAAATTTATGCCATGATTTGGTGTGGTAAGGCATACTATCCACCAGCGTACCATCCATGTCAAATATTACTGCTTCCAATGCCATTTCCTATTCAATTATGGTTCCTAAAACTTCTTCCGCCAGGTTTTCAAGCAAATCATCGGCATGGCCAATTATTACCCTTGCAACACCTTTTTCAATTGCCAGCAACGCATTTTCAATTTTGGGTAAAATACCACTGTGCAGTGCACCTGCTGCCCTCATAGCCTCAAATGTAGGTCGGTCTATCCGTCCTACCACACTATTTTCATCCTCCACTGATTGCAGCACCCCTTTCTTTTCGAAACAATACATGAGGTGAACCCGAAAAAAAGGTGAAAGTGCCAGAGCTAAGGAAGCAGCAACGGTGTCAGCATTGGTATTGAGCATATGGCCCTTAGTATCGTGCGTGAGCGGGGCAAATACAGGGGTAAGCCCGGTTTCAATGATAGCCTTCAAGGTAGCTGACTGTACTTGGGAGGGTTCCACATCGCCGGCCCAACCATAATCAATGGTTTTCACCGGGCGTTTGGCAGCCGGAATTATATTGGCATCGGCGCCTGTAAGCCCGATGGCATTACAGCCCAGCGCTTGTAAGGCGCATACCACCTGCTTATTTACGAGGCCGCCATACACCATCGTCACAAGGTCCATGGTTTCGTCATCGGTAATCCTCCTGCCATCTGCATACTTGGCTTCAATACCCAACTTTTCCCCAATCCGTGTAGCTATTTTGCCACCGCCATGAACCAATATTTTTTTCCCATCTACAAGGGCAAACCGCCCGAGAAAATCCTGCAAATTGGAAGGGTGGTCAAGTACATTTCCCCCGATTTTAATGATACTTAATTTTTCTGTTGGTGTCATGTATTGTTAAATTCATTTCTTAAACCCAATCCTTTCCCTGTCATCCCATTTGCGTTGGGCAGCTTTTTCATCCAGCAGGTTTTCAATAGCATCATAAATCTGGGCCAGTTGAATATCATGCTCCTCAATTCTTTCCTTGATTTGTTTGAGTTGTTCCTTCGCTTCATGCTGAAGCAAAACAATTTTCCGGATAGCCACAAATGCGCGCATGATGGCGATATTCATTTGTACAGCCCGCTCCGAACGCAAAACCCCGCTGAGCATGGCGATGCCTTGTTCGGTAAAGGCGAATGGCATTAGTCCATAACCCCGACTCGACTGATTTCCAATTGATTGATAATTAACCGATTGCGAAGAGGTGGTCACAGATTGTGACCGGATACCAGACCATTCCAAAGGAGTTAGCCGAAACATAAAATCCTCCGGAAAACGCTCTATATTGCGCTTAACTGCCTGATTAAGAGCCTTTGTTTCCACTTCATACAAAGAAGCCAAATCAAAATCGAGCATTACCCGCTCGCCGCGGATCTCGTAAATTCTGTTTTGAATAGACCGGATTATTTCCATGGGCAGGAGATTGTGAGTCCCGAAATTTACAATTTTCCTTCCACAATTTCTGCCAGAACTGCCTGTGCAGCCCAAACCCGGTTACCGGCTTCTTCAGTAACCAAACTATTCGGACTGTCCAATATTTCATCGCTGAGTTCTACATTTCTGCGTACAGGCAGGCAATGCATTACCCTGGCCTGGTTGGTCAACTTTATTTTTTCATCAGTCAGCATCCAGGATGCATTTCCGGTGGGCAACATTTTTCCATAATCCCGGTAGCTGCTCCAGTTTTTCACATATACAAAGTCTGCATCCTTCAATGCTTCATCCTGGTTGTGTTCCATCCGTGCACCATGCGTAAACTTTTCATCCAGTTCATATCCTGCGGGATGCGTTACCACAAAATCAGCCTTGCCCCAGGCATTTACCCATTCGGCAAAACTATTAGCCACACACTGTGGAAGCGGCTTTACATGCGGCGCCCAGGTAAGAACCACTTTGGGCTTATGTTGCAAACCATTTTGCGCCAGCCATTCTTCCATGGTAATAATATCCGTAAGCGACTGAAGCGGATGAAGGGTGGCGCTTTCAAGACTTACCACAGGAATACCTGCATATTTTACAAACTGCTGAATAAACTTTTCACTGTAATCTTCTTCACGATCCTTCAGTCCGGGGAAAGTTCGTATCGCAAGAATATCAAAATACTTTCCCATGATGGGTGCTGCATCTTTTACATGCTCCACTGTATCACCATCCATCAAGGCGCCGTCTTCAAATTCGAGTTTCCAGCCTTCTTTGTCAATATTAAATACAATGCTCTCCATCCCCAGGTTTGCGGCAGCTACCTGTGTGCTCAGGCGTGTACGCATGCTTGGGTTCAAAAAAAGTAATCCCACCCTTTTGCCGGCGCCTATGGCCTTGTGCAAAAAAGGATCAGCCTTGTAGCTCAAAGCCCGTTGTACAAGCTCATCAATACTGTTTACATCTTTTACCGAAAGAAAATGCTGCATATACCGGTTTGAAAAAAATTATGCCAATTGAGCCGTAGTTTCCTGGACCGCCTCCAAAAATTCATCCATCTGCTTGCGCTGTATGGTGAGCGCAGGCAATAAACGGATCACATTGGGTTTTGATTCACCTGTAAAAATATTATAATCATTCAGCAGGGTCTTCCGCAAATCTTTCAACTCTGCTTCGGGTTCAAAACCTATCATCAGTCCCCTACCCCTGATCTCCGAAATACCCGGCACTTTTGAAAGCATATTTTTGAGGTACATACCCCTTTGCTTGGCTTTTTCTACCAGGTTATCCTTTTCAATTACTTCCAATACGGCAAGGGCTGCAGCACAAGCAAGATGATTGCCGCCAAATGTGGTACCCAGCATGCCATGCCAGGGTTTAAAATGCGGAGCTATCAAAATACCGCCGATAGGGAAACCATTCCCCATACCCTTGGCCATGCTGTAAATATCGGCATTCACGCCGGCAATATCATGTGCAAAAAACTGCCCGCTCCGGCCATAACCACATTGTACACTGTCAGCAATATACACCGAACCGTGCTTATCGCAAAGCTGCCTGATAAGCCTCAAAAATGAAGGTGTGGCTTCAATAATGCCACCAACACCTTGTATGCCTTCAATGATTACTGCTGCAACCTGGTCGCCTTGTTTTGCAAAGCAATCTTCCAATGCCTGTTCATCATTAAAAGGTAAAAAGATTACATTTTCGGTTTCATTAATCGGCGCAACAATCTTTGGATTATCTGTAACTGAAACCGCAAGCGATGTCCTTCCGTGAAAAGATTTTGAAAACGCAACTACTTTCTTCCGGCCGGTATGAAAAGATGCGAGTTTTAGCGCATTCTCGTTGGCTTCAGCTCCGCTGTTTACCAGGAATAGTTGATAATCTTTCTTACCGCTTACCTGCTCCAGTTTATCGGCCAATTCCTGCTGTAGGGGAATATGGACTGAATTGGAGTAAAAAGCCATTTTGTTCAACTGATGCTCTATTCGCGCTACCCAATGCGGGTGTGTGTGGCCAATACTGATGACGGCATGGCCGCCATACATATCGAGGTACTGCACTCCATTGTCGTCCCAAACGTAACTGCCGAGCGCTTTATCAATGGTAATGTTGTTGAGGGGGTAAACATCGAATAGCTTCATAAAATAAATATTGAACCCATTGGCGTATTTGCACAATGGGCGAACGTGTTTAAAAATAAGATGCCTTTAGCCGAAGACCTGCATCTTCGGGCAAGCCAAATACCAGGTTCATATTCTGCACCGCCTGACCGCTGGCCCCTTTCAGCAGGTTGTCAATCGCGCTATGCACAACCAGTTTATTTCCGTGTTTTTCCAGTTGTACCAGACCTTTGTTCGTATTCACCACTTGTTTCATGTGCAATGGCTCATCAACAATATGGGTAAATACCGAGTCCTTGTAAAAATCAATATATAAATGCTTCAATTCATCCAGCTTGTAATCGGTAACCACCGTGGAGCTCACAAAAATACCACGGGTAAAATCACCTCTCCAGGGTACAAAGCTAATATCCGGTACGGGTAAATGCTCAGGAGCAACCTTTACCAATGATTGAACGATCTCGCCCAAATGCTGGTGGGTTAAGGTTTTATACGCCTGGATATTATTGGCCCTCCAACTGAAATGCGAGGTGGCGCTTAAAGATTGCCCCGCACCTGTGCTGCCTGTAATGCCGGTAGTATACACATCCTTTATCAGTCCGTGAAAAGCAAGGGGCAACAGTCCCAACTGAATGGCCGTTGCAAAACAGCCGGGGTTTGCAATATTGCTTGCAGCTTTTATTTCATTTTTATTCAGTTCAGGAAGACCATATACAAATGCCCGGTCACCAACCTGTGCATCTGCTGTAAGGCGGAAATCATTACCGATATCAATCAGCTTCACCGAAGCCGGAATATCATGCTGCGTTACAAATTTCTTAGCTTCCCCATGCCCGCTGCAAAAGAAAAGCACATCCACATCAAAGTGGTGGGTTTCGCTGAACAATTGCCCGGTTTCACCTGCCAGGTCGGCATGTACTTTGTGCAATGGTTTGCCTGCATTGCTGCTGCTTTGTACAAATGTAAGTTCAGCATGCGGGTGATTGATAAGCAGCCTGATCAGTTCACCCCCGGTGTATCCCGCCCCGCCAATAATGCCTGCTTTAATCCTGCTCATGGTTTTCTTTTTGCACAGACATATAAATAGCTGTTTGGTTACCAAATATTCTTGAGAATCCCCGGACATCTTCACCGGTAAAGCCTGTATTCATTTCACCATACTTACCAAACTTGCTGCTCATCAGGTCGTAAGCGCTTTCAATACCATTCAATTGGAAGCGATAGGGATGCAGTTGCACCCAAACCTTACCGTTTACATTTTGTTGCGTATTGGTAAAAAACGCTTCAATATCGCGCATCACCGGATCGAGAATTTGCCCTTCATGCAACCAGTTTCCGTAAAATAGCGCAAGTTGATCCTTCCAGTTCAATTGCCACTTGGTAAGCACATGCTTTTCAAGCAAATGGTGAGCTTTCAGGATGATCATGGGGGCTGCAGCTTCAAAACCAACCCTTCCTTTGATACCAATGATTGTATCGCCCACATGCACATCCCTGCCAATACCATAAGGACCGGCAAGCACTTGTAATTTTTGTATGGCTTCCACAGGATGCGAAAAGGTTTCCCCGTTCACTCCAACAAGCTCGCCTTTTTCAAAACTAAGCTCAACCTCCTCGGTGCCTTGCTTGCTTACTTGTGTTGGCCATGCCTCTTCCGGCAACATTCCTTTGCTGGAAAGGGTTTCGCGGCCACCTACACTTGTACCCCACAATCCCTTGTTGATGCTGTATGCTGCTTTCGCAAAATTCATATCAACCCCCTTCTCTTTCAGATACTCTATTTCCGTTTCGCGGCTGAGTTTCATATCACGAATGGGAGTAATAATTTCAACACCGGGTATCATGTTATGAAAAACCATATCAAAACGAACCTGGTCATTTCCGGCTCCTGTACTGCCATGCGCTACCGCATCGGCCTGCAATGCAATGGCATGTTCGGCTATGTGCAGTGCCTGAACCAACCGTTCGGCACTCACACTTAACGGATAAGTATTGTTCTTCAATACATTACCCATCACCAGGTACTTGATGATGCGGTCATAGTAGCCTTTAACAGCATCAACCGTTTTATGTGAAGTAACGCCCAATGCATAAGCATGGGCCTCAATCTGCTTTAATTCTTCTGCTGAAAACCCGCCCGTATTTACAATCACGGAATGAACTTCATATCCCTTGTCCTCACCCAAGTGTTTCACACAAAATGTGGTATCAAGCCCACCGCTGAACCCAAGTACTACTTTCTTCTTACTCATGTATATTGTTTCAAATCAGGTTAAAAAATTGATTTCAGGCTCCGTACTAACTTCTGTACACCGCCGCCGCCAGCCGGTTTCCGGTCAAATCCAAATGCATCGGCCCATTTTTGCTTTATCCGAAGCCATCGTTCATAAATTTTTGATTTTGCTTTAAAGGCATCGGCTGTTTCCTTAGGTTCATAATGATCCTTGGGATCGAAAAGCATGGCTGTGCACATGCAGTTCTTGCGATCCTTGCTCACCAGGATATCATAGTTCACACAACTTTTACACCCGGCCCAGAAAGCCTCATCCTGCGTCAGCTCGCTGTATGTTACAGGCTCGTAGCCAAGATCGCTGTTGATCTTCATTACGGCCAGCCCGGTAGTCAATCCAAATATCTTCGCATCGGGGTATTTCTGGCGGCTTAATTTAAAAATGCGCTCCTTAATGGCTTTTGCAAGACCGGCCTTACGAAAGGCAGGTGAAACGATAAGCCCCGAATTGGCTACATATTCGCCATGTCCCCAGGTTTCTATATAGCAAAATCCAGCCCAGTTGCCTGTGGATTTTTCAAAGGCAATAACAGCTTTTCCTTCAAGCATTTTTTGCTTTACATATTCGGGCGAACGCTTGGCTATTCCGGTACCCCGTGCAGCGGCGCTCGAAGCATATTCATGGCATATCAAATCAGCCAGGTCAACATGCGTTGAATTGGCAACAGTTACAATAAAATCGCTATGGTTCATGACCCAATTGGGTGAAAACGTAAAAAATGAATGTTGTAAATTTAGCCCATTAGAACCCGGTAAACAGGATGGTGCTGGTGATGAAGGGCGCATCGCGGTGTTAAATTATCGTCGTACCCTAAAAGGAAAAGGGCGCACCAAAAAACCCGGCCGGCAAGGCACAGTAAAAAATCCATGCTTATTGGAACTAAGCCCAATAGCTTCGGTTACAGATATGGATTTATTTTTTTGCATCAGTTGTAATAAGCCCTTGGAAATCCAATTGCGTTGCAAAGAAAAACAATAATCAGAAATGGAACGTAAAAACTTTTGTTAGAAATTCCAGCTCAACTAAACGCCAACTGAATGGCTGTGAACTGCATCGGAAATTTCACGGATCAGGCCCAGGTCCTTTTCAATAGCATTGCCAACAACTATTACATCGGCGCCGGCCCTGCAATTCAGGTAGGCCTTTTCAGGATCAGTTATGCCGCCGCCTACAATCAGGGGGGCTTCAATTACGGAAGCCACTCTTTCAATCATGGCTTCGGTGATAGGTTTCAGGGCGCCGCTTCCGGCATCCATATATATTAGCTTCATGCCCAGCATTTCACCCGCCATTGCCGTACACATGGCAATTTCATTTTTATCGGATGGTATGGGTGCCGCATTTGAAATATAGGAAACGGTAGTGGGCGCTCCCCCGTCAACTACCATATACCCGGTTGGCATTATCTCAATGCCGCTTTGCTTTACAGCCGGTGCGCTTATAACGTGCTGGCCAATCAGTAATTCGGGGTTCCTGCCGCTAATGAGGCTAAGGTACAGCAATGCATCGGCGTACCGGCTTAACTGGCTGGGGCTTCCCGGGAAAAGAATAACCGGAATATCCGATTGATCCTTTATATGCTTAACACAATCATCCAAATGGTTGCTTATAACCAGGCTTCCGCCCAGAAAAAAATAGTCAACACCGCTTTGCTCGCCAAGTCTGACCAATTCGTCAATCTGGGAGGGGTTTACCTTGTCGGGGTCAATTAAAACAGCAAAATTTTTACGTCCTGCCTGTTTCCTGTCTATGAATATGTCGTACAGTCGGTGTTTCATGCGCCGGTGGAACAAAAATGCACAAAAAATTTGATGTGCAACCAGTTAAGGTGAATTAAATGCAAATAAGCAGGTTATCATGGTACTTCAAAATTAAATATAGAGCTTCTCTAAACTTACCCACATTTTTTAATTTTATCCTCCAAAAATTTAAACAAAACAACATACCCCCTGTTAAAAACCCGTACTTTTTAGCCGCCAGCCTTATTTTTGCAATTCTTTATATTAAGTTTTCATGGAAATATTACCGGGGTCTCTTTTAAAATCCATTGATAGTCCGGCGGATTTAAAAAAACTCAGCAGGGAGCAACTGCACCAGGTTAGCGATGAATTGCGTCAGTATATTATTGACGTAGTGAGTGTGCATGGGGGCCATTTCGGCGCCAGCCTTGGCGTTGTTGAATTGAGCGTGGCGCTGCATTATGTGTACAATACGCCCTACGATCAATTAGTTTGGGACGTTGGCCACCAGGCTTACGGGCATAAAATACTCACCGGGCGCCGCGATAATTTTTCTACAAACCGCAAATACAACGGGCTGAGCGGTTTTCCAAAAAGAAGCGAAAGCGAATATGATACTTTTGGCGTTGGCCATAGCAGCACGAGCATAGGGGCTGCACTGGGTATGGCTATTGCCGCAAAATATAAAGGCGAAGATCGTAAAAGCGTTGCCGTTATTGGCGATGGCGCTATGACGGCGGGTATGGCATTTGAAGCCATGAACCATGCGGGGGTTAGTGATGCCGATATGCTTATCATACTGAATGATAACTGTATGAGCATTGACCCCAATGTGGGTGCGCTGAAAGAATATCTTACGGATATTACCATTAGCCCAACCTACAATAAACTGAAAGATGACCTTTGGAAGGGATTGGGGAAACTGCCGATAGGCAAAAACTTCACCCGGAGTATGGCCCACAAACTTGCCGAAGGGCTAAAAGGAGCCATCAGCAGCAGCGCCAACCTCTTTGAAGCATTGAAACTCAGGTATTTTGGCCCGATTGACGGCCATAATATTGCCAAACTGGTAGATACACTGGAAGACCTGAAAAAAATTCCCGGCCCCAAAATCCTTCACATTATTACGGTAAAAGGAAAAGGCTACGCGCTTGCTGAAAAGGATCAAACCAAATGGCATGCGCCCGGCTTGTTTGATAAGGTAACGGGTGAAATTGTTAAAAAATCATTTACAGCCCCTCAACCCCCTAAATACCAGGATGTATTCGGCCATACCATTATAGAGCTGGCCGAACAGAATAAAAAGATTTTTGGTATTACCCCGGCCATGCCAAGCGGCAGCAGCCTGAAATACATGATGGAAAAAATGCCGGACCGTGCCATTGATGTGGGCATTTGCGAACAGCATGCGGTTACGCTGAGCGCCGGTTTGGCCACCCAGGGCTTACGGGTTTTTTGCAATATTTACAGCAGCTTCATGCAGCGGGCTTTCGACCAGGCCGTGCATGATGTAGCCATTCAGAAATTACCGGTTATTTTTTGCCTTGACCGTGCGGGCCTTGTGGGCGAAGACGGGCCAACCCATCACGGGGCTTACGATATTCCTTATTTCAGGTGTATTCCGCACATGGTGATAAGCGCCCCTATGAACGAGCAGGAACTGCGCAACCTGATGTACACTGCTCAATTGGAAAGCAACCCACACCCCTTTGTAATACGCTACCCACGCGGGGAAGGTGTTATGGTGGAATGGAAAACGCCTTTCGAAGCCATTGAAATTGGTAAAGGCCGCAAATTGCGTGATGGAAAAGAAGTTGCTATCCTAAGTTTTGGTCACCCCGGTAATTTTGCTAAAAAGGCCATTGGCGAGCTAAACACCGAAGGAATTTACCCCGGCCATTACGATATGCGTTTTGCAAAACCGCTGGATGAAGAGCTTTTGCACGAAATTTTTAACCAATATGGCAAGATTGTTACTGTAGAAGACGGTACCACCATTGGTGGGTTTGGCAGCGCGGTTGTTGAATTTTTGTCGCGGCATGGCTACAAGGCCGAGGTGAAAATGCTGGGCATTCCTGACAGGCTGGTTGAACATGGAACCCTGAAGCAACTGCATGCCGAATGCGGTTACGATGCTGCCGGAATTGCCCAAACAGTTAGGCAAATGCTTGCCGGCAAGGTGAAAACCTCGGTTTCTTTTACCATTGCAGGATAAAACACCAGATTATTTCCCAACCCTTCCCGGGTTGTTACGGATAAAAGCCTCCCACCCGGAGGCTTTTCCTTTTGTAATTTGCCCGAGCGCCGAATGGGTTTGATAAAAATGGCAGACGGCTACCCCCAAGGCATCCGAGGCGTCAAAACCGCCCGGCTTTTCCAGCGTTCCTGTCAGCCTTTGCAGCATCGCCCAAACCTGTTCCTTCCCGGCATTTCCATTTCCGGTAATGGATTGCTTTACCTTTTTGGGAGAATATTCGGTTACCGGCAATCCATGTTGCAGCGCGCAGGCAATGGCTACGCCCTGGGCACGCCCCAGTTTGAGCATACTTTGTACATTTTTGCCGTAAAAGGGAGCTTCGATGGCAAATTCCCCGGGTTTATGGGTTTTTATGATCTCATCAATGGTTTGGTAAATGGTGTGAAGACGCTCAAAAACATCATGAGACCAACTCATCCTTAGGGCACCCATGGTTTCAAGCATTATTTTTTGACCCCTGCAGGAAATTACGGAATAACCCATCACAACAGTACCCGGGTCAATTCCTAAAATAACCAATTCCTTTTCAACGCCCATGCTGCGAATATCTGTATTTGAAGTTTACCCCACTCCCAAAAATCAATGTAAATTGCGCCCAAACAAAAACACACCCTTCTTGCTGTTTAATAAAAAAGTCAAATTATTTTTTAACTATTTTCTGGGGCCGGTACTGTTCTGTATCATTTCATTTTCCATTTATAAGCAATTCAGTTCGCAAACCCATATACATGAGCATTGGCAACATATAAAAAGGGCATTTCTAGAACATGAAAAATCATATTTGCTATTTACTATTCTCCTGATGTTTCTAAACTGGGGCATTGAATCGAAAAAATGGCAAATACTTACATCGCATGTTACCCCGACCAGGTTTTCCACGGCTATAAAAAGTGTAATTGCAGGCGTAAGTTTCACTATGCTTACGCCCAACAGGATGGGTGAATTTTTAGGAAGGGTATTATACCTGCCCGATGGAAGCCGTATCCGCGGGGCCACCCTTATGTTCTTAAGCAGCATGAGCCAACTTTCCATTACCCTGATCATGGGCATTGGGGGGCTAATTTTTCTTCAAAATAAAATCCCTCAATTCCTCTCTGAATCAGCCGGTTGGACCAGGTTGCTGACCAATGCCTTATTATTTAGTGCCAGTATATTTCTTTTGCTGGCAATTCTTATTTATTTCAATGTCGGGTGGTTAATCAGGCAGTTGGAAAGGTTTCCACCTTTCTCAAAATATGCAGTGTATGTGCATACCATTGGTGAGATCCATTACATGGAATTACTGAAATTATTATCACTTTCTCTATTCAGGTATCTTGTCTTCCTGGTTCAATATGCGTTGGTCTTTAATTTTTTTGAGGTAGACATCCCCTTTCTCCCGCTGGTGGCATGTACTTCCGTATTATTTTTAATGCTGGCGGTTATTCCTACCATAGCGTTAGCCGAACTGGGAGTAAGGGGCCAGATCAGTCTTTTTGTTTATGGTATATTCAGTCAAAACACACTTGAAATTCTGGTGGCAACGGCAATTATTTGGATAATTAACATTATTTTTCCGGCTGTGGCGGGTAGTTTCATTTTATTAACAGTCAAACTTTTCCGTAAACCATAGAATATTTTGAATGTATAAGGCCCCCTTATTCATAATAATTTGCACGCTGTTTTTTGCTTTCCGCCCGGCCCCTGCCGTTAATTGCGGTTACAAAAATGTTTCATTCAAACCCGGTGAGTCGGTTACTTTTTACGTTTTTTACACCCTGGCCGGCATTTGGGTTCATGCGGGTAATGTAAACTTCACCGTTTCTCAAACCTCTCTGAATAATAAACCTGTTTACCATGTGGTGGGCACCGGCAGTACCCTGCCCAGCTATGATTGGATATACAAGGTGCGCGACCGGTACGAAACTTTTATTGATACCTCAAACCTGCTTCCGCTAAAGTTTGTACGTCATGTGGAAGAAGGCGATTACCGGAAAGATGAAACTATTATTTTTAACAGGGAGAACAATACCGCGCATGGTAAAGATGGAACATTTAGCGTTCCCTCCTGTGTGCAGGATGTTTTGAGCGAAATGTATATGGCGCGGAACCTTGATTTTGATAATTACAAGAAAAATGACCTGATCCCCTTTGACCTTTTCCTCGACAACGAAGTATTTAATATGTATATCCGCTACCTGGGAAAAGAAACCATTAAAACCAGGTATGGAAAATTCCGGTGCATAAAATTTAAACCGCTATTGCTGAAAGGCACCATTTTTGAAGGCGGTGAAAAAATGACCGTTTGGGTTACTGACGATCAAAACCATTTACCGGTAAGGGTTGAAAGCCCCATAACCGTAGGGAGTATAAAAGTGGATATGATGCTCTTCAGAAACCTGCGGCACCCGCTCACTTCCAAGTTAAACAAATAATCAACCTGTAAAATCCTTTAAAAGTCCAGCCTGGGCCGGGCGGATACCTTTTTCAGTTTTTTGCAGCGAGCAAACTTCTATAGAAGGGTCATGCTCAAAATACAATAGGTAATCCTTATCGGCAGCCTCTTCGAGGAAAGCCTTCTTCTCTTCGAGCGTAATCAGCGGAAACATATCGTAAGCCATTACATAGGGCAGCGGCATGTGTGCCGGGGAGGGAAGCAGGTCGGCCATGTACACCAATGTTTTTCCGCCAACTTCTACCTGGGGCACCATCATAGCATCTGTGTGGCCAAATGCATAACGAATGGAAATTCCGGGAATATTATCAAAAGGGGTCGTGCCTTTTTCAACAACAGGCACCATTTTCAGTTGCCCGCTTTCTGCAATGGGCAGGATATTTTCTTTCAGAAAAGAAGCCCTTTCGCGGGCATTGGGTTCAGTGGCCCATTTCCAATGACGCTCATTGCTCCAGTAGGTTGCATTTTTAAAAGCAGGTAAAAGCTTATCGCCCTCCCGAACAATACTGCCGCCGCAATGGTCAAAATGCAGGTGGGTTAACAGAACATCTGTTATATCATCCCGGTGAAAGCCATGTGCTGCAAGGCTTTTGTCTAATGTATCCTCGCCATTCAGGTGGTAATGCCCCATAAATTTTTCATCCTGCTTATTGCCGATGCCGTTATCTATCAGGATAAGCCGGTTGCCTTCTTCCACCAGCAGGCAACGCATGGCCCAGTTGCAAAGATTGTTTTCATCGGCCGGGTTCAGTTTGTTCCAGATAACTTTCGGAACCACGCCAAACATGGCGCCGCCATCCAGTTTAAAATGACCGGTATTAATTGTAAATAACTTCATATATCAGGAATTGGACTTCGAAGATTTTACTGAAACCTTCGGCTGGACATTTATTTTTTGCTTCTTTTCGCTTTTTCTTATTGTAAACCTAATATCCATACGCTTGAGAAGTGTACTCACCAGGTTCAACTCTTCCTGGTTTCGCGGTTTTACAATTATAGTATCCATTGCATACAAAATTAGGGAAAAACCTGTTGGCTTAAATAGCCTGTACCTGCTGCCGTTTTTGCTTGTACAAGGCAGCATACAGCCAAACCAAACCAATAAAAAAGAAAACCGCAAGCGAAAGAATTGAATTTTTGATTCCGCCGTGGTCCCTGGTGTACTCGTGCATCAAACCAAATACAAATACCCCGATTACAATGGCAATTTTTTCGGTGAAATCATAATAGGTAAAGAATGAAGCAGTGTCCTTTGTTTCAGGCATCAGCTTGCTGAAAGTGCTCCGGCTAAGTGACTGAACCCCACCCATTACAAACCCTACCGCTACCGCAAGCCCGTAAAAAGGAATTTCGGCATTTCCACCCAACTCCTTGTGGCGGGCGGTAAAATAAGCGGCAAAGCATACGCCAATCCAAAAAACCACCACTGCCATCAATACAGGAATGTTTCCGAACCGGTTACTCATACGGCTCATAAAAACTGCCCCCGCAATGGCTACCAACTGTATAATAACTACGGTTACAATCAGCATCGAATCAGGTAATTCAAGCGTTTTGCTGCCAAATTGGGTGGCAGCAATCATAACCGTTTGAACACCCATACTGTAAAAAAAGAAGGCGCGGCAAAAACGCTTCAATACCGGCAGGTGCTTTACCTGGTTGTACACCTTCTTAATTTCAGCAAAACCATCGGTAAGCACATTCACCTTTTTGGCATCCTTTTTTTCATACTTTGGCAAACCCCTGAATGTAATTTGGGCAAAACCAATCCACCAAATGCCCACTAGTAAAAATGTAATACGGGTTGCAGTCCCCTCGTTGCCAGGCATTGCCAATACCAGCCCAAAACCAATGAGTTGAAGAATTACACTGCCAATATAGCCCATACTGAATCCCTTCGCGCTTATGCGGTCACGGTCTTCAGGGGCAGCAATCTCAGGCAGGTAAGCATTGTAAAAAACAAGTCCGCCTGCATAGCCCATCGCACCGAGTATTAATCCAAGAACCCCTACCCAAAGATCAGCGCCATCGAACAAAACAAGTGCACTGCACCCGATGGCCCCCATGTAACAAAAAAAACGGAGAAAATTTTTCTTATTGCCTCGGGTATCTGCGATGGAGGTAAGAATAGGATATGATAGGGCTATTAAGAAATAGGCGAAAGCAATACAATAATCATACAATGATGAGTTTATAAACTTCATCCCAAGGAAAGGGACTGCTTCTCCATTATCCCACTCGGGCCTCTTGGTTACAGCTAAAAAATAGATAGGGAAAAAAGTAGTGGTAATTACAAGGTTATACACGCTGTTGGCCCAATCGTACATGGCCCAGGCGTTGATTACTTTCTTGGGAGCCGTTACTTGCATAAAGAGAGTTTATTAAGGGCTAAATATATTGGAAAATACAACTACTTATTCATTACGCCTGTTGCAAGCAAAACAAGGATAACTACTCCGGCTGCAATCCGGTACCAACCGAAATAGCGGAAACCAAACTTTTGAACAAACCCTATGAAAAACTTAATGGCCAGAATTGCAACCAAGAAACCAACAATATTGCCAATGGCAAGTGCTTTAATATTATCAGCATTCTTCAGCATTTCAGGGGTTTCAAGCCATGCTTTGAGCAACTTGTAACCGGTTGCTGCCGCCATGGTTGGCACTGCCAGGAAAAAGGAAAACTCGGCTGCCAGCTTGCGGGTAAAGCCCTGCTGCAATCCGCCGATAATGGATGCTGCGCTGCGGCTTACACCCGGTATCATGGCCACGCATTGCCAGCAGCCAACTATAAATGCACTTTTATTCCCAATTTCGGGCTCCTTACTAATATTTCCTTTGGTAAAAATTTTATCAATAAAAAGAAATACGATTCCACCGAGAATCAGCATGACGGCTACTGTGGTGGGACTTTCAAGCAAGTCATCAATATAATCGTCCAGCAAAAAGCCCAACGCCAACGCTGGTATTACTGCAATTATCAGCTTAAAATAGAAATCCAGCTTCCTGAAATCGAAGAATTTTTTCCAGTAAAGAAAAACTACGCTCAGGATGGTGCCAAACTGCACCGCTACTTCAAAAAGCTTGGTAAAATCATCTTCATGAATGCCCATGAGTGAGCTTGTCACAATCATGTGGCCGGTGCTCGAAACAGGCAAAAACTCCGTAAGGCCTTCTACGATGGCCAGAATAATGGCTTGAAAAATAGTCATTGTGTGAATAAAATTTTCTGAAATTCCTGTAAAGTAAGTGTTTCCACTTTGGGGAATGGAATGGTTGAAAGAATATTAAAGTGCCGGTCGTTTGTAATTATATAGTCCGCATCTGAAGCGATGGCGCAGTCCACAAACTTGTTATCATCAGGGTCGGTCTGAATCAGGTTAAATCGAAATGATGTGGTAATAAATTTACTTTTTTTAGTATCTACTAATTCTGCAAATATTTCTACCAGGTTACTGATGGAATATCTCGAAGAAAACACTTCTTCGTACTCTAACAAAATTTCTGTGGTAAAACAAATTGAAAACCTTTTTTGTCGAAGGGCCTGGAATACATTATGAAACTTGGATTTCCCGGGCAAAATAACCAACAAGGCATTTGTATCCAAAACCACTTTCATGACTATTGATTTTCATCATTTAGCCATGCTTCATAATCTTCATCAGTATAACCCTTTTCGTTTGCAGCATTGGTTGCGATCCTCGATAAATGCCTTAATGCCAAATCGGCAAAATATTCCTTTACCTCCCTCATTTCTTCGTCAGAAAGGTTTAAATACCCAAGTTTAAGAAGTTCCTTTTGTATGGGTGACAGTTTTCCTTCAAAAACAAGATTACTCATACTTATTTTTTCCTAAAGATAGCGTAAACTTCAATTATCAAGCCCAGTACAATTAATACCGGAGCAACGGTAATCCGGGTAGTGCTGTACACCTGCTTAGGGTCAAAAACATTCGGGTCGGCGCTTTTGCCGCCTGCCATCAGCATCATTCCAATACCTATAACCACCGCCCCGACAATCATAAGCAGGTAATTCATTTTATCGAAAATGGGGGCATGGTCCACCACCTGCACTTTGTTCTTTCTGGCTGAAGTGGCGCTGGTTTTCCTGGCTATTTCTTTTTTGGCTGACATAATTTCTAATTCTGAGTGGGCAAAGTAAGGGTTTTCTGCTGATTGGTTAATGGGTTGAAAGGTTAACAAGTTGAGAAGTTAGCGACCCAAAATACAAGACTGTTGGCCTAATACAGGTCGTCAAGTTTCATTTTCAGGTACTTAATTACGCTCCGGTGGGTACTGAATAAACTGATTGCTACCCCAAGAACAAGCAACAGCACACAAAGCAGGATAAACAATTTTGTGTCGTGCAGGGTTTTAAGTTCCGGGACCCATTGCTGAAAACTAAGCAACATGGCCCAAATAACTGCGATGGCAATTACCGCTGAAATGGCACCGTTTGCAATGGCCCTTATGTTCATGGGTTTGGCTATAAACCAACGTGTGGCGCCCACCATTTGCATGGTCTTAATAAGGAACCGGTTGCTGAACATAGCCAAACGTATCGTATTGTCAATCAACACTATAACTACAATGGCAAGCAACAGCGCCACACCCAGCAGGGCAAACCCTATTTTGCGGAGGATGGTCATACTGCCAACTACGTTGGTTGGATATTTTACATCGGTCACATTTGTATTGGATAGCAGTATAGTCTCGATTTTCTTGAGCGTATCGGGCACCACATACTGGCTTTTCAGGTTCATTTCAATGCTGCGGGGCAATATATTGGTATCAATAAAAGCCATAAAATCTTCATTCCCCATACTTTGCCACTCCTTACGGGCGGCATCTTTATCTTTATAAGCGTAGCTTTTTATATATGGCATGGCTTTCACCTGTGCCAGTAAAGCGTCTTTTTCATCATCGGTGGTTGTTTCCCTTAAAAAAACCTGGACCGGCACCGATTCGCGGAAATAATCCACCAGTTTACTATAGTTAATACCCATCCACCCAAGAAATCCAAGTAAAACCAGCACGAGCGAAACCCCGATGATGGCCATGAAGTACGAAGTCCTTCCTCTCCGCGAGGTCAATTTTCCAGTAGTTGCCATGTATGCTGCAAATTTAGGTTAGTAGCTGCGATTGTAAGCCGCCAAAAGTAAGCATCCGATTCAAACCATTACTTTTGCAGCCGCCAATCTAACGGTTTTAACCCTTTTGTATTGCCCGTTAAAGAATTTTTAGGAAAATACAGGACGACCGTAAGCGGCTGCAAATCAATCATAAATATTCAAAGTACCACAATATTATATGGAATATAATTTTTCGGAGATAGAGAAGAAATGGCAAAAACAGTGGCAGGATACCGGGGCTTACAGGGTACCCAACCTAAGCGATAAACCAAAGTATTATGTTCTCGATATGTTTCCTTATCCCTCAGGGGCGGGTTTGCATGTGGGGCACCCGTTGGGTTATATTGCCAGCGATATTTTCAGCCGTTATAAAAGGCTAAAGGGATTCAACGTTCTCCACCCCATGGGCTACGATGCATTCGGGCTGCCTGCAGAGCAGTATGCTATTGAGCATGGCATTCACCCGGCTGTTTCTACCAAAAAAAATATTGAAACCTTTCGCAATCAACTGGATAAAATAGGTTTTTGCTACGATTGGGACCGCGAAGTACGCACCAGCGAACCTGAATACTACAAGCATACCCAATGGATTTTCCTGCAATTGTTCAATAGTTTTTTTAACCGGCAAAAGCAAAAAGCAGAGCCGATTGGGGAGTTGATTGCTTCGTTTGAGAAGAAGGGGAATGCAGAATTTGAAATTCCAAATAACAAATTCCATATAACAAATATTGACTCAAGGTCAAAAGAAACTTTTGTTTTTACTGCTGAAGATTGGAAAGCCTTTGACGAATACACCCAACAAACCATACTGATGGAATACCGCCTCGCTTATTGCGGCTATGGCGAGGTAAACTGGTGCGAAGCGCTGGGAACCGTGCTGGCAAATGATGAAGTGGTGAATGGGGTAAGCGAACGCGGCGGCCACCCGGTGGTGAAAAAGAAGCTGCGTCAATGGTACCTCCGTATTACTGAATATGCCGACCGCCTGTTAACAGGATTGGAAACCATTGATTTTAGCGATGCCATGAAGGAAATGCAGACCAACTGGATTGGTAAAAGCTATGGGGCGGAGATTGATTTTGGGGTGAAAAGTGAAAATGCACAGGTGAAAAGTATGCGGGTGTACACCACAAGACCCGATACCATATTTGGGGTTGATTTTATGGTGGTGGCCCCCGAACTTGATTGGGTAAAAGAGGTAATGAGCGCTGAACAAACCCCTGAAGTAGAAAAATACCTTGAATACGTAAACAGCCGCAGCGAACGCGAGCGCCAGGCTGAAAAAAAGATAAGTGGTTGCTTTACAGGCGCCTATGCCATCAACCCTTTTGATGGACGCGAAATACCTATCTGGATCAGCGAGTATGTGCTGGCCGGTTATGGTACCGGGGCCATTATGGCCGTACCCTGTGGCGATGAGCGCGACCATAAGTTTGCCCAGCATTTTGGCATTGGCATTACCAACATCATCGGCGATGCTTACAATGGTGTGGAAGCCAACGCTACCAAGGATGCCATCCTGCAAAACAGCGGATTCCTTGATGGAGTGGTGATGCGCGATGCAAGCGATGTGGTGATCGATAAGCTGGAAGAAATGGGCATCGGCAAGCGCAAGGTGAATTATAAAATGCGTGATGCTGCTTTCAGCAGGCAACGGTATTGGGGTGAGCCGTTTCCGATTGTTTGGAAAGATGGAATAGCTTATCCTTTGCCTGAAAGCGAACTGCCTTTGAAGTTGCCGGAAGTTGAATCTTATAGTCCGGGACCAGAAGGTGAAGGGCCGTTGGCGAATATCAGGGATTGGAGCCTCATCCCCTTCCCTTCTCCGGGGGAGAAGGGTGCCTCTGTTTTAGAGAGTTCACAAAATTTTAAAGGCTCAGAAGTTGGTACCTCTCTTCCAAATTTATCGGTTCGATCACCTTACCAATATGAGTTGGCGAAGAAGATGCGGAAAAATCATACAGAGGCTGAAAGGATTTTATGGGAGGAATTAAGAGACCACCGCTTGGGTGTAGAATTGAAATTCAGAAGACAACATCCTATTGACGGTTACATTGTTGATTTTATGTGTATCCCCAAACGTTTAATTGTAGAAGTAGATGGCGGGTACCATGAAACAGAGGAACAAAAAGCTTACGACGAAGAAAGAACAAAAATCCTAAATGAACTTGGTTTTGAAGTAATCAGGTTTACAAATAATGACGTAATCAACAACCTTAAAACCGTTTTAAAAACAATTGCAAAAAAGACCGTAGAATTCGATAATCAGCGAAACCCTGCTGAAATAAATCAGCAAAAAGATTCTACTCAAATTAATCAACAAAGCCAAACAGAGGCACCCCTCGCCCCCCAGGGGAGAGGGGACGGGGGTGAGGGGGCTGAATGGGCTTTGCGCGAAACCAACACCATGCCCGGCTACGCAGGAAGCAGTTGGTACTTCCTCCGCTATATGGACCCACACAACGAAACTGAATTTGCCTCCCGCGCTGCAACAGATTACTGGAACCAGGTTGACCTGTATGTAGGCGGTACCGAGCATGCTGTTGGGCATTTGCTGTACAGCCGCATGTGGACCAAAGCCTTGTACGACCTGGGTTACATAGGTTTTGACGAGCCGTTTAAGAAATTGCTGAACCAGGGGATGATACAGGGGAGTAGCAGGTTTGTATATCGCATTAATGGTACGCAAACATTTGTTTCAAAAGGACTGCTCGATAAGGCGGAAACCTATAATGGACATGTGATGGATAAACTTCATGCCGATGTAAATATGGTTGACGGTTATGAACTTGATATGGAATCCTTCAAAAAATGGCGCAACGGTGAATATTCTAATGCTGAATTTGTTCTGGAAGAAGGTAAATACATTTGCGGCCCCGAAGTCGAAAAAATGTCCAAATCCAAGTTCAATACTGTAAACCCCGATGACCTTGTAGCCAAATACGGCGCCGACACTTTCCGTATGTACGAAATGTTCCTCGGGCCGGTTGAAGTGAGCAAACCCTGGGATACCAAGGGCATTGAAGGCGTTCACCGTTTTATTAAAAAACTCTGGAGGCTGTTTTATGATGACATAAAAGGGCTGATCGTTACCAACGATACTCCCACTGCCGCAGAACTGAAAGTGTTGCACAAGACGATTAAAAAAATAGAGGATGACACGGAACGATACAGTTTCAATACGGCAGTTAGCGCCTTTATGATCGCGGTTAATGAAATCGGCGATTTGAAATGCCATAAGCGCGCCATCCTTGAACCGCTCATTACTTTGCTGGTTCCTTATGCGCCGCATATCAGTGAAGAACTCTGGCATGCGTTGGGTAACAGTTCCTCTGTTTTAGATGCAAGCTTCCCGGTATTTAATGCAGCCCATGTTACCGAAAGCAGCAAGGAATATCCTGTGAGCATCAACGGAAAAGTGCGTACCAACATGAGTTTTCCGCTTGATGCCGAACAACCTGCCGTTCAGGAAGCTGTGCTCGCCAACGAACTGGTACAAAAATGGATGGAAGGCAAGGAAATGAAGAAGCTGATTTTTGTGAAAGGGAAGATGATCAATGTGGTGGTGTAGTTTGTTGTTTATGGTTTATTATTTATTGTTGGTCAACTGAATTTCAATTCTTCACTCACGACGCACCAGCCTCACCACCCCACTACTACTCTCTGTGCTCTCCAACCGCGCGGTATAACGCTGTCCTTTTACAAAGGCTTCCATATAAGCAGTGTTGGGAGGAATGGCGCCGAGGTTTTCGGCTACCATAGTCAGTTCACTAATCTCAGGCAGGCCGTTCAGGGGAATTTTAAAAATGTATGGTCTCACTTCGAGCCGCACATGCTGAAAAAGGGCTACCCCATTCATGAACAGCGAAATGCTGTCGCCATCCACTTCGGCATTATCATAAAATCGCAATTCAAGTGTATCGCCCGAAACCGGGATCTCTGTTTGAACCACTTTTTTACGGCTGGTGAATGCCTGCGCCATCACCGGATCGGGAATGGCTTTTTCAACAGTAACAATGGCAGCCCCGGAAGCAACGGGTGGGTTTGGCGATGGCGTCAACGTCACTTCAGTCTTGGGAGGCGGGGGTTGATATACTGATTTAGGAGGTGGATTACTGGGAGTTTTCCCGGCATTTGATTTGGCAATATCAGCAGTAATATCCACCGGTGCTGCAGGTTTGGATGGTTCCGGTTTTACAGGTGTGGGCGCTGTTTTTGCAGTAACTGCAAGTGTATCCTCCTTTATTGATGGAGGTGGGAGAATGAGTGGGGGAGAAAATACTACATCATTTGGAACAATTTTTGCCGTGTCATAGCCGCTAACCGGCTTACCGGTGGTGGTCGCAACCAGGGTAGTTTTTTCAGTTGAAACCACCGGCTCCGAAACCATGGCCCAAACACTATCCACCACATCCTTTCGGTTCATTCCAACATAATACCCATCAATCAATTCGTCCCATTCATCGGGAAACATAGGATCGTTTACCTTTTTCAATTCAAGCTTCATCTCCGGTTCCCCGGGAAGTTTGCAGGAACCGTCCAGTCTAAGAGACTTTCCATCAGGGCAACTATAATCAGCCGTAAATTTCATCGAACCGCTATACTCCCGTGCATCCTTAGTTTTTTTGGGAAATATCTCAACCAGGTAATAATCCTGCCAGGTAACAGAACCATCCTGCTGATTGAAATACCCTTTTAAGGAATAACGTATGTAGTTTTTAGCGGTTTTATAGTAATAAGTAGTTCCTACAATCGAATCGACCGAAGCTACAAGCTTAACTTCAACAGGGGCGGTTCTTTGCGCAAGACCGGCGCCACTCGTTATTTTTCCCCTCCATACCCCTGTTACCGGTTGGGCAACCAGCGGGGATACTGCATAAAAGACTGCAAAACTCAGGGCAAAAAAAGCAGGGACAAGGGAATTCCCGTATGTTTTATGGGGTAAAAATTTCATTTCCGTTATGAAAAACGAAAATTAATCCCAAATAGTTCATTACCAAAGCTATTTTGTTGAATTTAAGAGGCCTTTAGCAAAGCTGCAACAATTAATTTCTAACACAAAAAACAGGATTATTTTCAAAAAAATAGTTTTTGAAAAATGTCGCAAACCGCCCTTAAAATGTCGTAATTGCCTATTGCAGCATAAAATTCTGCATTGTAGGTTTGTGCCCATAAAAAAATATCAAATGGAAACAAATCTCTCACCTATTACTGTAACCACTGAAGTAAATGTAAGCCCCGAAATGGCCTGGACCATTTGGACCACCCCCTCACATATTACACAATGGAACCAGGCATCTGACGACTGGCATACCCCGCATGCAGAAATTGACCTGGTTGTAGGGGGAAAACTACTATCGCGCATGGAAGCTAAGGACGGAAGTATGGGATTTGATTTTGAGGCAACCATTACTGAAATAATCCCCAACCAGAAACTTGCTTATACGCTTGGCGATGGCAGAAAGGTGGAAGTGCTGTTTGAAAATTCCGGAATGGGCTGCAAGGTTACAGAGACCTTTGACCCTGAAACCCAGAACTCCCCCGATATGCAGCAACAGGGCTGGCAAGCTATTCTCAACAGTTTTAAAAAGCATGCCGAATCGCAAAACAAGTTGGTTACCCTGAATTTTTCAGTTGATATTCAGGCCCCGGTACAAAAAGTGTACGACACCATGCTTGGAGATGAAGGTTACCGCCAATGGACCTCGGTTTTTAATGGCTCATCGCACTTTAAAGGTTCATGGCAAAAAGGCGCCGATATCCTGTTTTTGGGAACTGATGCAAATGGCAATGAAGGCGGTATGGTAAGTAAAATAAAGGAGAATATTCCCTGCCGGTTTGTTTCAATTGAGCACCTGGGTATCATTGAAAATGGCGAAACCTTTACTTCAGGTCCAAAGGTTGATTCATGGGCCGGCGCGCTTGAAAACTATAGTTTCAGCGAATCTGATGGCGTTACTACCGTAAAAGTTTCGGTGGACACAGGCAGTGGCTGGGACGATTATTTTAATTCAACCTACCCAAAAGCATTGGAAAAACTAAAAGAGATTTGCGAAGCATAATTATTTAACCAAAAAAAAATACATCACATGGCAAGTGTTGGCACTTATTTAAACTTTCCTGGTCAAACAGAAGAAGCGTTTCTTTTTTACAAATCCGTATTTGGTAGCGATTTTTTAGGAGGAATTTCCAAATATGGCGTACAGTGGATGTTAAGTTTTGCCACCAAAAATCCTTATGCATGATGAAAAACAAAGTATATCCCTGCTTTTGGATGAATAACAATGCAAAAGAGGCCGCGCTTTTTTATACCGGCATTTTTAAGGATACCCGCATTATTGATGAAAATCCTTATGTCGTAATGATCCAATCTGCCGGGCAAAATATCATGCTGTTAAACGGTGGGGAACATTACAAGATAAATCCATCCATCTCGCTTTATGTTCATACCACAGACCCTGATGAGGTTGAACAAGTTTGGCAGGACTTAACTGCGGGAGGGCAGGTAATGATGCCGCTGGAAGCCTACCCCTGGAGTACAAAATATGGTTTTGTTCAGGATAAATTTGGCCTTTGCTGGCAAATTTCACTTGGAAATGAGGGTGATGTTCCTCAAAAATTCGCACCATTTTTCAACTTTACGGGTGTCAATTTCGGTAAGGCAGAAGAAGCGGTTCAATATTATACCTCTCTTTTCCCCGACTCATCAATTACCGGTATTTTAAAGCACAAAGAATCGCCGGAAGCCGACCGCGAAACCGTTTTGCACACCCAGTTTCATTTATTCGGGCAGGTTTTTATGGCCATAGACAGTGGTGCAGCACATGCTTTTCAATTCAGCCCGGGAGTGTCAATCGTCATCATTTGTAATTCTGCGGAGGAAATTGATTTGTACTGGGATAGCCTATTGCAGGGTGGAAAGGAAGCAATGTGCGGCTGGCTGAGCGACAGGTTTGGAGTTTCGTGGCAAATTGTACCTTCAAAATTGGGCGAATGGATGCGTGACCCGGAAAAAGGACCAAGAGTTGCACAGGCATTTATGCAAATGAAAAAGCTGGATTGGGCAGTTTTGGAAAATGCGTAATGGCTGGCCAGGCAGGGTTTGCGTCTAAATTTGCCTTAACTTTAAAGTTGCAAAATAAATCCATTATGGAAAAATCTCCGGCTTTACAACAGGCAATTGAGGCCATGAGCAAACTAAGCACCACAGAAAAATTAAAGTTGACCGAAGCCATAGGTCATTCTATCCCCGACGCTTTTTCGGAATGGATTGAAAAAAAGTATGACGAGCTTTACGAAACAGATGAGGAAGATATCCGGTTGGCAGAAGAAGCTTTGGTTGAATATAGGGCCAACCCTGATTCGGCCATTGACGGTGATTTTTTCTTCCGACAATTGAGAGAAAAGTATGGCAAAGAAAACCCTGTTACCTTATAAATTTTCCTCAAGGGCCCAAAAAGATATTGACAAGGCCACACAATGGTATAATGACCAAAGGTGGATGCTTGGTTTGGACTTTGTGGAATATATTGAGAAGAAAATCCTTCACATCCGAAGGTATCCTGAAAATTTTATGACTATTAGCCTGAATGTTCAGCGGGCAAAACTTAAAAAATTCCCCTATACAATCTTCTTCACAAATGATACGCAATCCATTATTATTCTTAGGATTAGGCATAATAAACAACTGCCTTTGAAAAGGTTCCGATAAAGTTTGCAACTTAAAAGGGATGGTATTTGCCTAACAATTCCGGCATAAACTTTTTTAGCCTGCTTTTTAGCAGGCTTTTTTATGGGTTTTAGCTGATCGGGCCCTCAATCCGTTTATATCAGTTATTTCGGTTTCTTTGCACCCTTCAAAAAAAATTGAATATGCAAAGTAAATGTTTGGTTACAGCGCTGACCATTTGGATGGTTTCGCCTCTTTTTTCACAAAAAACCTTTACTCCTGCCGAACTGGCTAAAGGGCAGGCACCCCGCAGCTTTTACGCCCAACTCCCACAGGTGCTTGAATGGCAAAACGACAATGCCCTGGCGCTAAAAACCAAGTCGCACCCCGATTCCACCATGCAGGATTGGGTGATGGATGTAAAAACAGGAAAGCTCCAACCTTATATGACAGCAACCGTAATGCCTGAACCCGAAGTAACGATTTTGGTTCGCGGCAACGATATTTACTGGAAGAAGGGAAGCGAGGAACGCCGCCTGACCAATGACTCAACAGAAGAAAAGAACCCCACTTTAAGCCCCGATAAATCAAAAGTAGCTTATACCAAAAATAATAACCTGTATTGCTTTGACCTGGCAACGAATAAAGAGGTTCAGCTTACCAATGATGGCACCCAAACCCTTTTGAACGGCTATGCAACCTGGGTATATTGGGAGGAAATTTTTGGCAGGCCTACCCGGTTCCGCGCTTTTTGGTGGAGCCCCGATAACAAAACCATTGCCTACATGAGGTTTGATGAAAACAAAATCCAGATGTTCCCCTTATATGTGGCGGATGGCAAACACGGATATATTGAAGAAACACGATACCCGAAAGTTGGCGACCCCAATCCTGCTGTGAAACTCGGTTTTGTTTCTTTCAATGGCGGCAATACCACATGGGTAGATTTTGGAGAGGAAACCAACCATCAGCTTGGCTGGCCAAAATGGACACCCGATGGTTCGAAATTGTATGTGCAGTGGCAAAACCGTGGTCAGGATAGCCTTAGAATGTTTGCGGTTAATCCGGCAAATGGCAGCAAGCAGGAGGTTTATTTTGAAACACAAAAAACCTGGATTGACCTGAGCGATGCCAATGGAAGGGTTGAATTTATAAATGGCGGCAAGGATATGCTGATCCAAAGTGATAAAACAGGTTGGAACCATTTGTATTTGTACAGTGCAGACGGCAGTTTTAAGAACGCAATTACTTCAGGCAATTACAGGGTTACCGAAATAGAAAAAGTAGATGAAAAAAATGGCTTCATTTACTTTAGGGCGCGAACACTTGAACGGTCGGCAGAGCAAAATTTGTTCAGGGTGCGGTTGAATGGCAAAGACCTGAAGCAACTAACACCTAATGGCGAAAACATCAGCAATGTTTGGTTGAGCCCAGGCGGAAAATACCTTGTGGCAATGCATGGAAATGTAAAAACGCCCAATTCAATGTCAATTTTTGACCAGAACGGGGCTTTGGTCCGCACGCTGGGTAGCATGGGTGATGGTGAAATAAAGGATTACAAAATAGCCAAAACTGAACTCATCCGCATTAAAAGCGCCGATGGAAAATTTGATTTACCTGCAGTGGTTACCTGGCCAAACAATATGGAACCCGGCAAAAAATATCCTATGCTGGTGAGCATTTATGGTGGCCCCGATGCAGGTACCGTAAGCGATCGCTGGCAATGGACCCCTACCCGCGAATGGTATGCCAATGAGGGAATCATCCAGGTGGCGTTCGACCACCGGGCAAGCGGCCATTTTGGTAAAGAAGGTGTAAACTGGATGCACCGCGACCTCGGGCATTGGGAACTGGAAGATTATTCCACCATGGCAAAATGGTTTATTGCCAACGGGCAGGCCGACCCAACAAAAGTTTGCATCACAGGCTTTAGCTACGGTGGCTACATGAGTTGCCTCGCGCTTACGAAAGGCGCGGATGTTTTTACACACGGCATGGCAGGCGGAAGTGTAACCGACTGGCAGTTATATGATAGTCACTATACCGAGCGCTTTATGGATACACAGGAAGAAAACCCCGAAGGATACAAATCGGGCAGTGTAATGACCTATGT
>CAYUGH010000006.1:0-7499 GCA_964444195.1 uncultured Chitinophagaceae bacterium | reverse complement strand
ATACACAGGAAGAAAACCCCGAAGGATACAAATCGGGCAGTGTAATGACCTATGTTGACCGCTACAAAGGCATGCTGCAAATTGTACATGGAACTATGGATGATAACGTACACATGCAAAACAGTATTCAACTGATTGGCGCCTTACAGGATAAGGGAAAAGACTTTGAATTTATGCTTTACCCCAATGGCCGTCACGGCTGGCGCAACCTGCCTGCAAGGGCCAACCATTTTGAAAACCTGAAAACAAAGTTCATTTACAAATACTTGCTTGAAAAGGAAGTTCCCAAGGAGGTGTTGAGATAAGGTTTCGGGAAAAAAATATAAATTGCAGAAAATGTAGGGTTATGGATACCGCGATAAAAAATCTTTCAATAGAAGAAAAAATTGCGTTATTGGAGGAATTGTTGGAGGAGATTGAAAGGGAAAGAAAATTTCAACTATCCGAAGTCCAATTAAAGCATATTCATTCAAGGTTTAGAGTTTATGAAACAAGTACTGAAAAAGGGAAAAGTTGGGATGAATTAAAATCTAAGTACCTTGCTCAAAAAGATCTTTTGGATGAAAGGAAGCATTCACATCTTGAAAAACCAAACGAGGGAATTTCTTTAAACCAGTTTATTGCCAGGCATTTATCCTGAAAATAGCAATTGAAAATATTTCGAAGCAGTCGGATTATAGTGATCCGGCTGTTTTTTTTATTAGTGGTTCTTATCGAAGCCAAACATCCGTTTACTTTACTGCATAAAATCAATATTCCTATGTATACCAGGTTATTAGGTTTGGCTATGCTTATGTTCAGTTTTGCATCAGGTCAATCCTCCGAAGCATTTTTTCTCTCCTCCCCTGCGCTTACCCCCGACGGGCAAACCATCATTTTCGCCTACGAAGGCGATCTTTGGAAAGTACCCTCTGCTGGTGGCAGCGCTGTCCGTATTACCGCCATGCCGGGTTATGAAAGCAATCCGCGCGTATCGCCCGATGGTAAATGGCTGGCTTTTACAGGCAGGCAATTCGGCAATCCTGATGTATTCATCATGCCCCTTGCAGGTGGCGATATCAAACAACTCACCTGGCATAGTGCTGGCGACCTGGTAGATAGCTGGAGCTGGGACAGCAAATCC
This sequence comes from uncultured Chitinophagaceae bacterium, assembly GCA_964444195.1. Classification (GTDB taxonomy): domain Bacteria; phylum Bacteroidota; class Bacteroidia; order Chitinophagales; family Chitinophagaceae; genus Phnomibacter. The sequence goes on along the minus strand of CAYUGH010000006.1, from coordinate 6,376 downwards.
ATTTATTTTACCAGCACCCGCGAAAGCAGGCAGGCCGGTTATAAGGCTGGTATAGATGGAGGCACGCCTGTGCGTGTATTTGGCGATTACTATTTCAGCTACGACCATAACCTTTGGGAACATCCTTCCTCCAAAGAAATATTCTTTACCGACAGTTGGGAAAGCAGCAGCCAGGCACACCGTAAGCGCTACAAAGGCGCCTTTGCCCCCGATATTCAATCCTATAATCCCGAAACAAAGGCCTTCAAAAAATATACCGACTACAACGGCAAGGATTTCTCACATTCCATTGATAAAAACGGCAATCTGTATTTTATAAGCGATGAAGCCAATGGCGAATACAACCTGTACACGCTGGCCGGGGGTAAAAAGAAAGAACTTACGAAGTTCAGCACATCCATTAAAGCCCCTGTAGTAAATGCCAACGGCGGCAAGGTTGTTTTTGAAAAAGATTACCAGTTGTACCTCTTCGATGTGGCAAAGGATAAAACTGAAAAGGTAAATATCCAGATCACCCGCAATTACCTGTTGCCAAAAGATAAGGACTTTAATGTAACCGGAAATATTACGACTTTCGATGTTTCACCCGATGGAAAAAAGCTCGCCTTCATCAGCCGCGGCGAATTGTTTGTGAGCGATGCCGAAGGCAAATTTGTAAGGAAAATTGAAAAAGGCAGCGTGGAAAGAGCCACGCAGGTAAAATGGCTGAGCGATAATAAAACCCTGCTGTTTTTGCAAACCCGCAACGGATACAATAACCTGTACACCATTGCAGCCGATGGCAGCGCCCCGCTGAAGGAGTTGAGCAAAGACAATGCGAACGGACGTTTCATAACCATGAATAACAAACGTACGCATGCCGCCTGCATCAGCGGTCGCGGCGAAGTAAAGTTGCTGGATACCAAAACACTTGAAGCAAAAACCATCCTGAAAGATGAGATTTGGGGCAACCGCGGTTCCTATCCCTATTTTTCACCCAATGGCGAATGGCTTACTTTCAATGTGTACCGCGATTTTGAGGCCGACATCATGGTCCATCATATCAAATCAGGCAAAACCACCAACCTCACCAATTCAGGCGTAACCGAAGCAGGCCCTATGTGGAGCCCCGACAACAAGTACCTGTATTTCATCAGCAATCCGCTGAAACCTGCCTATCCGTACGGACTCAACCCATCTAAAATTTACAGGGTTGCATTGGAAAAACATGACGACCCCTACCGTATGGACAAATACGATGAGCTTTTTAAAGAACAGAAAAAAGATACCACTAAAAAGAAGGATAGCATTCCACCGGTCACCATTGATGAAACCAGGTTCCTTGACCGTATGGAGCAGGTGGGACCAAATTCAGGCAATCAATTCCTGGTGACCATACTGCAAAAAGCCGACAAGCAAACGGTACTATATGTAAGCAACCACGATGAAGGCAGACCGGCGCTTTGGAAAACCGTTTACGAGCCATTTGAGCTACCCAAAACTGAAAAGATTGCAGGGGGTGATGCCGGTGGTTTTGAGTTTGCCGAAGCCGATGGAAAATATTTTGTCCTCGCAAGGGGCATTATCCATAAGCTCAACCTGGATGGCAATAAAGTGGATCCCATTACCATCAACCATACCTTCAGGCGCAACCTTGCAGGCGAATTCGGACAAATGTTTGATGAAGCCTGGGCGCAGATGGAAGAGAATTTTTATGATGAAACTTTTCGCGGGCTCGACTGGAACAAAATAAAAACCCGTTACCAGGCTTTTCTGCCCAATGTGAACACAAGGCAGGATATCAGGGTGCTTTTAAACGATATGCTTGGCGAACTCAATTCATCGCACACAGGTTTTGGCACCTTTGGCGATGACGAAACATTGCCCTTAACCAATGTTACGGTTGACCCGGGCATTATTTTCGAAAGCAGCAATCCCTACACCGTTAAGCGGGTGGTAGCCCGTGGCCCGGGCGACAAAAAGGGCATTACCATTATGCCTGGTGATGTGCTGGTAAAAGTGAATGGCAATGATGTAAACCCTGCCGATGACCGGAATAAATACTTTACACAACCCTCGGCTGACCGTGAACTCAAGCTGACTTTTAAAAATGCCAAAGGCAATTACGATGTAAACATTCACCCCATCGGCAATATTGGAGGATTGCTGTATGATGAATGGATTGATGCCAACCAGAAACGCGTGGATGAAAAAAGCAGCAACAAAATTGCCTATACACACATGAAAGATATGGGCGGCGGCGAACTGAATAACTTCTTCATGGATATTGCCCGCGATTTCTATAAAAAAGATGCGCTGATACTCGACCTGCGCTACAATACAGGCGGCAATGTACACGATGAAGTGCTGCGCTACCTGAGCCAGAAAACCTACCTGAAATGGAAATACCGAAACGGTACACTAACCGGTCAAAGCAATTTTGCACCTGCCGATAAGCCCATTGTATTGCTGATAAACGAACAAAGCCTGAGCGATGCGGAAATGACAGCAACCGGCTTTAAAGCATTGAAGCTCGGTACCATTGTAGGAAACGAAACCTACCGCTGGATCATTTTTACCACGGGCACCCAGTTGGTGGACGGCAGCTTACTCCGGTTACCAAGCTGGGGATGTTACACACTCGATGGAAAGGATATTGAATTTAGCGGTGTTCAGCCCGATATAAAAGTGCTCAATAATTTTGATGATAAAGTAAATGGCCGCGACCCGCAATTGGATAAAGCCATTGAGGTTATACTTGGGCAGTTGAAAAAATAACCGGTTAGCGGTTGCGCTAAAAAAGCAAAAGGGACGGTGTTTGAAAGCGTCCTTTTTGCTTTTTATAAAGTGAATGACAATTTCACCTTCAAACCCTATAATCCTTTTTCAAATTCATACCCGATATCCTTCCGGTAATAAATCCCTTCAAACTTTACTTCTCCAATAAGTTTTTTCGCTTTAGCAGCAGCCTGCTGAATGGTAGGGGCAAGCGCTGTTGCGGTTATCACCCTGCCGCCGTTGGTAACCAGTGTACCGTCTTCGTTTTGTGCGGTACCTGCATGATACAGGAATGCATCATCGGGAACCTTTACAGGTATCTGCATGGGCTTGCCTTTCCGGTAATCGCCCGGGTAACCGGCGCTTACAGCCATCACGGTAGCGGCCGCCCTTGAATCAATTTCAATTTCGGCTGTACCAAGCTCACCCTTATTCAACTTAATAAACAAGTCAACCAAATCAGTTTTCAGCCTGGGCAAAACCACTTCGGTTTCGGGGTCACCCATGCGGCAGTTGTACTCAATTACATAAGGCTCGCCGGCTACATTTATCAGCCCGAAAAACACAAATCCTTTGTACACCAACCCTTCAGTATGTAAACCATTGATTGTTGGTTTTACAACCCGCTGCATCACTTTTTCCATAAAGCCGCCCTGTGCAAAGGGAACGGGGCTCACACAGCCCATTCCGCCCGTATTCAACCCGGTATCTCCTTCGCCAATACGCTTATAATCCTTGGCATGACCTATGATTTTAAAATCCTTTCCATCCGTCAGGGCAAATACACTAATCTCAATGCCGCTCAAAAATTGCTCAACCACCACCCGGCTGCTGGCTTCGCCAAACTGCTTGTCCAAAATCATTTCGGCAAAAACCTTTTGAGCTTCTTCATGCGTTTGGCAAATCACCACGCCCTTTCCGGCTGCCAACCCATCCGCCTTCAGCACAATGGGAAGTGAGTGCCCGGAGAGGTAGGCCTGTCCTTCTTCAAAGTTTTCTGCAGTAAATTCAGCATATGCTGCGGTAGGAATCCCCTGTCTGCCCATAAATTTTTTGGAGAAAGCCTTGCTTCCTTCGAGTTGGGCGGCTTCCTTCGATGGCCCTATTACCGCCACTCCCCTTTCTGTAAAAAAATCATATATCCCGTTTACCAGCGGATCCTCGGGACCAACCACTATCAATTCAATGGCATTTTCCCTTACAAATGCTTCCTGGGCAGTAAAATCATTTACACTTATTGGAACATTGGTTCCAAATTGAAGGGTGCCGCCATTTCCGGGGGCTATAAAAAGTTTGGAACAAAGCGGACTTTCAGATATTTTATGGGCAAGTGCGTGTTCACGGCCACCCGAACCCAGGAGAAGTATGTTCATAATTGATTGAAAAAGAATCTAAAATTGAATAACATTCAGATAAACTAATACCCGAAGGTGCAAATTTGCCCCTTATATAGCTGAAGAGCAATAAAAAGTTCTATTTTGCCGCACTGTAATTTTTTTTTTAAAATCATTCAATATGTCAGAAACAGTCGCAACCCAAAAAACCAGCCATCCGGCGGGTTTGTATTCATTGTTTTTTACTGAAATGTGGGAGAGATTTAGCTATTATGGCATGCGCGCACTGCTGGTTCTTTATCTCACCTCTACAGCATTAAAAGGAGGTTTCGGTCTTGAAAGAGCAAGTGCCCTCGAAATCTACGCCATTTTTACCGGTCTCGTTTACCTGACGCCCATTATTGGAGGAATTCTTGCCGATAAGCTTTTAGGTCAAAGAAAATCAGTATATATCGGAGGATTACTGATGGCCCTGGGCAACTTTGTACTGGCGCTTAGCGCCGGTATAGCGGGAGCCGATTCTGTAGCAGATGGAAGACAGGCGCTCCTGAATGTTGGTTTAGGCATGTTGATTGCCGGCAACGGATTCTTCAAGCCCAATATTTCTACTATGGTTGGCGGGCTTTATGAAAAAAATGATATCCGCAGAGATAGTGGTTTTACCATTTTTTATATGGGTATCAACCTTGGGGCTTTTTTGGCGCCGTTAATTGCAGGTTCCTTAGGTGAAATATATGGATGGGAATATGGGTTTACCGCTTCCGGTATTGGCATGCTGCTCGGTTTGGTAATTTTTGCAAGTACCCAAAAATATTTACTCAATGTAGGATTGCCTCCTAAAGCGCCACCTGAACAAACAAGGCTTCTTACCAAAGATTATATAAGTATCGCCCTATGGGCAGTAGGGGTAGCCGCCCTGGTTTACGGAATGCTTACGGTGTTCATTACCATGTCCGATTCATTATATAGTATTATTACCAATTCAATTTTTGGGGTTGGCGCTATTGCTGTTATCTATTTAATTTTTTCCAATACGAAAGGCAGTGATGAATGGAGCCGGGTGGGCGTCATCATTGTATTAGCTACATTTAATGTTCTGTTCTGGGCGGGTTTCGAACAAGCGGGCGGCACTTTCAATCTCTTCGCTGAAGAAAACACCAATCGCTCTATGGGTTCCTTCACAATACCCACTACCTGGTTCCAATCCATTAATGCCTTTGCAATATTCTCGCTTGCCCCTGTTTTTGCGGCTCTTTGGATCTATCTTAATAAAAGAAAAGCAAACCCGAATATCCCGGTAAAATTCGGGTTAGGATTAATATTACTGGGTCTTGGTTTTGTAGTGATGTTTTTTGCCAGTCAAAAAGCCGATACAGGTGTAAAAGTGAGCGCACTGTGGCTGGTTTCGGTGTATATTTTGCATACCGTAGGTGAGCTGTTCCTTTCACCAATCGGGTTAAGTATGATTACAAAATTATCTCCGCCCAAAATTGTTTCCCTGATGATGGGTCTTTGGTTTACAAGCATTGCCCTGGCAAATTATATGGCGGGAATATTGGAAAGTATTTTACATAAGTTCGAAATGAACCTGTTCTTGTTCCTTGTTATAACCTCATTTACCGGCGGCTTATTAATGCTTGCCATATCCCCCATTCTAAAAAGAATGATGAGAGGTGTAAGTTGATACATTCAACAATTAAATCTTAAAAGGCAGCCTTCCCGGCTGCCTTTTTTATTTCAAAGTACATAAGCCCTGGCAAGTAAGGGAAGAAAAAGGCCGGGCCTTGGCAGGGGTACTCATCGCATTCATATCTGCGCCGGACAGCATGGCCAATTTCCTGCATGCCGTTAACCTGGAACATGGATTGGCAGGCGCCCTCGGCGAAGGAGGTTATTTCTTCCTTGGTGTTTTGTGCTTTGCTGTAATGGGTTATTTATTGTATAAGATCGGGATGAAGAAGACAGCATCGCTGGAATAAAAAAACATATAATTCGTTTAGTTAAGGAAAATTATGACACCCCTTCGGGGTTTGGATTTTGCACGGTCTCCTATTGCTACAATCATGTCAGCCTTTCAGGCTTTGCATAATCCCGAAGGGATGACAAGATTATAGAAAAATGCGAACAGGTGAACGAAACTCCGAAGGAGTGACATTATTAAAAGGCGTTTAACTAAGTGACATCATATTCCAGAATTATTAACCTTCAGTAATAAATTATACTAATCAACTTTTGTTTTTCACTTCCAAATCACATAAGTCCTTGCCAGCAGCGGCAAAACCAGA
>CAYUGH010000005.1:77371-116680 GCA_964444195.1 uncultured Chitinophagaceae bacterium | reverse complement strand
TTCTAATGTCAAAACCATGAGATATCAAAGAAACAGAAAATACTTTAATTGACATGGTCAAGGATGCTTTGGCCTTTCAACCCGTCAATAACAATGTTTGGATTTCCACTGTATTGCGGAAGGCTTAAAATGGCATTGCGAAGCCTTGCATCAACATCGGCAAGAGGCATGCCCATTACCCGGGTAAAATCAGCCTCTGAAACCGTGGCAGATTGCAGCAGGATGCGTTTGGCAATGGCTTCATACCTTGCCTGGTTGGCCCTTGCTTCCACAGCATAAGCCCACTGGAAAAGCGCCGAATCTGCCATTCTCCGGGTACGGGCCACTTCCATGTCAAGATCGTCGGCGGGAGTGGCAAGCAATTGATCCATAATGTAGCGAACCTGGCTGCGGTAGGCAGTTGTTTCAAGGTTAATCTGTGGTGAAGCAGATACTCCAACGGCTGCGGCATCGTCCATGGCATGGGTAAGCTCGTGGATAATAAGCGCCCGTTGCACTACATTCAGTATGTCAAGCGATGTAGGCACATAAAGCGTATCGGCCTTTAACCGGTCGTTAACCCCCGCAGGCACATAAAAAGCATCTCCACCCCGGTTGCCGGTCAGGGCCCGCAAAGCCGAGGGTATCAGCGCATCTACTTTAATGCTGCCCGATGCAATTTGCGCCGCGGTTGAATGCCCTGCATGCGAAGCCGTGGCGTAAACAATGCCCGCCATCACCTGGTCGCCGCTGCTGCTGTCGCTGGCCGCATTGTACATGGCGTTTAGCACAGGCAGGGGGTGGATATTATTGATTTCAATGAAAGCCACGAGATTTTCGGCCTGGTTGATCCATGAACGCCCCCCGACGGCAAGTATTTCCTGGATGGCGCCTTCCTGGAGATTCGCCATTTCGGTAGCGGCATCTTCAAAATTTCCATTGACCAGGGCCATGATCGCCCGCAATATCATTGCTTCGTATGCCGGCGACAGGGTTGCCCTTCCCATGTTGTTTACATGGTCGCGGTTGGCACGGGTAATATTCGCCATGGGCAAGCTGAGCGGGCCCGTGGTATGGGCCGCTATGGCCGGGTGATTAGGGGCATCCAGTCCTGCGGCCATCAGCAATTTTTCTTCCTGGGTAAGCGTACCGCGATTGGCAAGCCCAAACAGACGGAGCCGGTTCAGTTCGTCATCGGTCAGGCTGCCATCGGCTACGTATTGCTTTAATCGCCTGAAGAATTCGGGAGTGAGGTTGGCGCCGATCCGGAAAAGGTAATTGCCGGTTGGGTTCCTGGTAACGGGATCGAGTTCTACTTCGCGGTGAATGGAGGAGTTTCCGGCAGGCGAATTTGTGTTACCCATTTTGCCCCCGCTTTGCTGCACCACATGGGTAAGCTCGTGTGCCAGCAGGTGTTTTCCGCTTTGACTATTTGGGGCGAAATAACCGGAATTGAAATAAATATCCTGTCCGTGGGTAAATGCTTTGGCGCCAATAGCCTTACTCATTTGCGAAGCCTGACCACCGGCATGAATTCTTACATGGCTGAAACCGGTGCCGAAAGAGGCTTCCATTTCACCAAGGATATGGCCTGGCAAAGGAGTTCCATTGCTGCTTTTTTGGCGAAGCTGTTCACTTACAAATTCTGTCCCGTTTTGCCGGGCCGGGCTATCCTGTTTTGCCTGAACCGGTTCCTCCTCCTTTTTCTCTTTTTCCTCTTCTTTTTGAATGGGCTTCTCCTCCTCCTGCTTTTCCTCAACTTTTTGCACAGGTTTATCTTCCTCTTTCAGATCTGCTTTTTGCACAGCTGAAATAGCGGGTTGGTTAATAAGGCTTCCCGACGGTTGGTTGGACGTTACCTTATCCGCCACCGAATCGGCCTCGCGCTCAAATTTATCGCCGGGCTGACCGGTTGTAAGTTTGGGTTGGAAGAAGGCAGCGGAGGATTCGGGCTGTCCGCCGTAAATGCCGGCAGGAGAGCTTTGGAAAAACGCACCTGTACCGTTGGAAGAAAAACCCGGGGACTTTTTCGCTGTTGTGCGCGATTTTTTCCCTCTTGATATTCTGCGAAACACATTTGACTTCATAAAATATGTTTAAATATTTTTTAATTTCAGTTCTTCGAGGTAGAAATTCAGGGTTTGCCTGCTGCTTTCATTTTTTAGATACAAAGCCTGCTGCCAGTCGCTGAAAAAATAATGCTTACACCCGGCTAAAAAATACTCCCTGCAACCTGTGTTCAATGGCTCAATAAAACATTCAACCCCTGATTTTACAAGATACAAATTGTCTTCCGGTTGAGCATTATTAAACCTGAAACAAACAGCGCCATTTCCATCGAGGTAATCGAAAGGAACGAAGTTATCCAGGATATTATCTTTTTTGGCAGGAAAGGAATGGGTCGGGTCAATCAAATCCCTTCGGTTATTATTTTGCAGGCACAATAATAGCTTGTCGAAAGTTGGAATGTTTGCAAATCCTCCCACAATATCCAGTTCCTTATCGAGGTAATGTTCAAGCATGTCTTCCTTTACATGCCAGGAAATTTCAGCAAAATCAATTTCTTTATAGAATTGTAGAATGGAAGGTGGGATGGTAAAAGGGAATTTTTTTCCATCCTTGTAATGAAGGGTTGATTCACTGTAGTACCTGAATTCGGCCGAAACAATCCTTGCCTTGCCCGTGTCCTGGATTCTTTTTATCATCGTTTCAATATGCCGGTATAGCTCATTCATGTTTTAGCCGGTTAATAGTCCATAAAGATATGATTGTGTGAAAGTGCGATCAGGCTGCCTGAGTATCCATTTTTAAACCAGTCTTTTGCCCTTCCATTGTTTTTAACGGCATAATCGTCAACCAGGGTAATCATATTATTCACATCGTTTCCAAACGATTGTGCGGGTAAGCTCCTCCGCGCTTCAACAATCAGTTTCATAATATCTTTTGAAACTGTGAGGTTAGCTTTTACTGAAGCATTATACAGGGCCGAAGCCGACGATTCATTGAAGGATGCCATATCGGTTTTGGATAGTGCGGGTGAATCCTGTGTGAATGGCCTGCTGACAATCAGTTTCGATTTGGTATAGTTTCCGTTATCGCCGCTCAGTTCACCAAATTCCGTTTCAATTTTACTTGGGAAATAAATCTTTTCAGGGAAAGGCGGGAACCCCGGAGTTTTAGATGGTTCTTCATAATAGGTAACCGTAGCTTCAAAATAGTATTGTTTTGTCGCGTTGTTGGCCACTTCCTTTTTAGCCGTATTTTCCACTTCGGTCTTCATATTGTTGTTGGTTTCCTTGGTACCGTTCACCATGTTCCATGCCACGCCCGGTCCATGCAGGTGGTGGTTCAATAAATGCGCCCCCACCCAATTGGTTGAAGGATTAGCCGATGCAGGAATGAAATCCCAACCTGCGGGCCGTTCCTGCGGGGTAGAACCTGCCGTGTTGCCGGGTATTTTTGTTAAGGGCAACGCTTTTACTTTTTGTGGCCTGTTATGGCTGGTAAGTGAATGTTCAACCTTGGTTTCTACATTATTCGAGCCTTCGGTTTCAACCCCGGCAATTATCAGTTTGCCTAATATTTCATCCATTTTCTTATTGATTTTTTCTTTCAATTCGTTGGCTTCCGAATCTGATTTATTGTCCACAGCATCATTGTATTTTTTCAGGATCGGTTCAATCGTCTTTTTAATTTTTACCGCATCATCCAACGCGGCAATCATGGGGTTGTTTTCCGTTGCTTTGGCAGGGTTGGCCGTTACTTCATCCTGCAATTGTTTTTTCCTGTCTGCGGCTAATTGTTCAAGCGTTTTTGGCGTACTGGCAACAATGAACTTCGTGGCGGTTCCTTTTCCTTCGGTGTATAATTCGTGTGATTTTCCATCCCTGGTTTGGAAAGGCTTTTTAAGACCAAGCAACCCAAGCACCGCTTCCTTCGCACTCTTCGCCATGGCAATCAGCCTGTTCAAAATAGCCAGGCCAATGGATACCGCCTTATCCACCAGCCAGTCAATGGCTTTATCCACTTTCTCCCTGATGGCTTCAATGATATCCTTCAGTTTATCGGCAACTTTTCCAAGACCTACCTGGTTGGCAAGGAAGCCTATCACTATCGGGATGGCCCTTACCATGGAACGTTCTACAAAGTTTGCCGCAGTTTGAATATTTCCCGCCGCTATTTCGGCCACGCCTTCTACAAATGAGTTAACTATTTCAAGCATTTGCCGCAGGTAGGCAATAAAAGATTGAATGGCCCGGTAAATGGCTATCACGCTGTTTACCACTGCCATAATTCCGGTAGGATCGAGCATGCTCAGCAATTTGGTAACCACGGCGCCAATGATCTTATCCATGATAAAGCTCCTGGCTGCATCAATAATGGTGTTCCAGAGGTTGCTCAGTTTTTCCTGGATAAATTCCCAGATGGCTACCGGTCCGCGCTCCATCACATCCTTTATAAACTTCCATATCCCTTCGAGTTTATCAATAACCCGTTTTATTTTTTCTACTTTCTCCTTGCCTATCTTCTCTTCCAGCTTTTTCCAAACCTTGTCCATCACCCGCTGCATGCTGATACCCAGCACATCAATCACTAATTTCAGGATGCTGCGGATGCTGAGGTCTTCAGGTTTTTGTATGCCGAGGTCTTTCAGTTGGAAGAAAATCCAATCTGCTAACCCGCCCAGCAGGTGACGCAAAATGTTTTCAAAGAATTGTATGAACCCTTGCTTGATAGCCCGCAGCAGGTTTTTAAGGAAGGCAACCGGATCGCGTTTGATTCGGTCGAAGGCGGCCATGGCTTTGGCAATGATATTGCTGACAATATCAAACGGGAAGTTCATCACAATGAGGATGGCCTCTATCACAATCCTGACGATCTCAATAATAAAGGCAATCAGCCTGCGGATTGGCGCGCCAAACTGATCGATGATGCGGCGGAAGGCGGCAACCGGGTTGATGAGGTCGCGGATGCTGAACGAGTTCCACAAACCAATGAATAGCTGAACAATGGCAGCCGGGGTCATATTCAGCCTGCGGACTGCTGCGGTAATTTTGGCAACGGTCCTGTCAATGGCCCCGCTTTCCTTCAGTTGGTTGTATTGTTCTTCCCCGCCTTCCATCAGGCTGAAGAACCCGCGGATCACGTTTTCCATGGTAAACGGAACCGGTGCGTCGGTAAACGGATCGCGCCCTATGATGACCGTAACCAACGGATAACCGCGTTGTGTCCGCGCCCAGGCGCTCAGCCGTGTCATCAGCACTTCCTTTATAAGCTTGAGTATTTCACGGCCCACCCTGAGCATGAAATCAAGTACGCGCGCCACCGGCCGGGCAAATACATTGTAAATTTTCCGGAAAGTTACCAACGGCTCCATCAGGGCCTGGATGGTCACAATATCCCAAACGGCGGAGAAACCCTGTATGATGTTGTGGTACAGGTCGCTGAATACCTCAATGCCCTCATCAATGTAGGCTGCGGCTTTGGCAAATGTGCCGGTTTCCTGCATCTGCGTTCGCTGCTGCCTTCCCTCCTCGCCACCAAGCTCAAGGATGGCATTCAGGATATTAGTCCCGTTGCGCGCCACCGGTTGTTTGGTAATGGGGTCTTCGCCCAAAATGATTGTGAGTAAAGGATAGGCGTTGGTCTGCTCTTTGATGAACTCAACAATCCTGGACAACAAATAATCCTTGATCATGCCGAGGATTTCCTTAGCGGCATCAATGGCAAAATTCACCAGGTTGCTTATGAATCCATACACAATTCCGGCACCCTGCCTTATTACATTCATCGGTGAACGGAAATCGGTTAACCCAAGACCGTTCCAGAAGGCATCGAATTGCGTAAACAGGTCATCCACAATGGATTCAAGACCGGCTATTTTGGTGTCTATCCAGGTGGCCGCCCTTTCAAGCTGCCCCTGTTGTTCCAGTTTTTGCTGCAGCAAAGTGCCTCCGGGCATAATATCAAATGCCGCTTCCAGGAAATTCCGCCCGTTTCGTTGCACCGTATCGCCCGAAATCGGGTCGCGGCCCAGCACTACCCGCAGCGCCTTGTAGCCGCGAATATGCATGGCAATCGCACTGGCTTTCCGGAGCAGGCAAACCGATGTTCGGTTAATATCCGTGATATACACGCAATCCAGTAATTCGCCGAGGCTTGTGTAAGACAAGGCGGTATCAATGGGGGAACGCTGTATGATTATGTTCCCGTTTTGGGGCGGCCCGCGCGGCAGCGAAGCCAGGTCGGCCTGTTTTTGTATTTCACCAACCGGTTGAGCTTCAGGTTGTTCTTCTTCGTTTGGTTTCTTTTCTTCGGGGGCTGCTTCCTGTACCGCCGCTTTCTGAACCGGGGTCTCCGTATGCAGGCTGCCTTTGGAATCAACCGTCCAGCCACTCAGTTCAGGTTTGGCCTGAACTTCTTCCTTGCCCTCCTGTTCCTGCTCCTCTTCCTTGGGCTGAATATCGTTTTCCCTGCGCAGCTCTGCAATAGTTTTAGGTTCGGGCGTGCCGGTTCCTTCACCTTCTCCCAGGCTACCCTGCATCACCTGCAATGGGTTGAAGAAGGCCGTCCATTCGCTGAGCGGATGATCAATGGTTTGTACCTGCCCGCCGAGGTTGTCTTCACCCGCTGTGTTTCCATTTACGGTACGCACGGTTCCACCATTCACACTTTCCACAATAGCATAATGAGAATAGGCATTGCGATAAGCAATATCGCCGGGTAGCGGCATGGCGCCGGGGCTGCGGGCCGATTCGGGCGGTATCATCCGTTCGCCCAGTTTCCATTTGGGCATGGGTACCCCGCTTTTGTTAAGCGCCCAAAACACAAATATGCCGCACCAGCTTGGCATGGCATCCCTTTTACCCATTGTGGTTCCGGGTATTTTATTGCGGTCGGTAATGGTGGTTTTATCCACTATCATACCGGTGGTTTCTCTTTTCTTTTTAATGTCCTGTTCGGCCACTGCGCCTTTTACTGAAGTGCCGCCACTGCCGCCCACTACCATGTCGGGGCCAAAAGTGGTTTTGAAAATCTCAACTAAATGCTCCCAGCCGGTACGGTTGCCATCTGCCTGCGGTTTGTTGGCGTCTATTTTGCCCTCAACGGTTTTGGCTTTATCAACAGCATTGGTTAGCTGCGCGGGCACACCTGTGGTGCTGCGTTGAATGTTATTTTTAACGGAAATGGTTTGGGGAGAAACCAGGTGAGGCGCCACATGACGGCTTGCACCTTGCTGCAGGGTATGTGTAAGCTCATGGGCAAGCAATGTACCCCCGGAATCGGAATCCGGGCTATACTTACCGCTGTTGAAATAAATATCGTTTCCGTGCGTAAATGCCTGCGCGTGGATGCTGCGGCTTAGTGTTTCGGCATGGCTTCCGGTATGCACGCGCACCCCGCTGAAATCGGCATTGAACCGGGTTTCCATGAACTGCCGGGTATTATCGGGCAAAGCGCTGCCGCCTCCCCTCGAGGAAGATAAATTTTGTTCGAAAGACCCTTGCATGAGCCCTGCGGGTGGGCCCCTGCCGCTGAGTTGGATTACATCCGAACGATGCATGGAAATAGGTTTCCGGGCGATGGATACGCCATCGTCCGAATCCTCAGTTTCGGTATTAGTTGAACCTGTTGGATCTTCGCTGCGTTGAACGCCTGTAAAATGTTTGGCCTGAACCTTCTTCTCCTCTTTTTCGCAATGTTCGCACTTGCGGGCAATACCCGGTGTTTCAGCCATGGCCTGAACTTCCTCTTCCTTTTCCTCCTCCTTGGCCTGCAATTTTTCCTCTTCCTTTTCTTCCTCTTTAGGTTGCAATTTTTCTTCTTCTTTCGCGGGGGCTGCAGGTGCGGGTTCCGTCATACGCATCACCTTGTTCGCCATATCATCCGCCTCTTTCTCCTGCGGATCGTCGGGGCTGCTTACATTTAATTTGGCCTGGATGGCCGGGCTGAAAAATGAACCGTATGCCGGCTGACCAAAAAACGCAGCTTCCCCTGCCTTCCTGAAGAAGGTGTTACCATTCAACCCTGTTTTGGGCTGAATGGTAACATGCTTCGATTTGTCGGAAGTAGAGAACAAATTTGTTTTTCCTTTTAAAAATATTAAAGCATTTATTTTAATATACCCAATCCGTGTACAGCACGCCCTCCATCCAGGGCAACTGAATCATGGAGATATTCCATGGCAACTGTTGAAGCAGCATATCGAATGGCTTTTGCTCCACTATCAATTGCCAGTCCGCTTCTTTCTTTTGAAGCCTACCTTCCCTGGTTAAGAAAGATCCACGCAACCCTTCCACACTCGTATCTTTCAAAATGCTCCAGTATTCAATCACAGATTTCAATAACTCGTTGGCTTCATGAACCCATTTTTCGTCGGGCAAAAAACCGGTGGTATCAATTACCTCTTCGGGATCCAGCCCGCACAGCAGTTTGGGTAAAACGAGCTCAAATTCCTCCATGGAAGCGTTTCCGGAAGCAAGGTAATGGATAAGACAAACAGCCTGCTCGCTGTTTTGCCAACGGCCATCCACCCATATCCCCAGGTTTTTAAACAACATGGGCAGGAAAGGGGCAACAATCACAAGCCCGGCGTTTTGAATATAGATTCCGGTCAAGGATTCAGCCATTTTGCCAGTGGCGGTATCTCCAATGATATTTTCAAAAGCCAGTTGATTTTCTTCTCCCGGTTTTGCCGGTTTGTTCCCTTTTTCTTCTTTTTTGGCAGAAGGAGCCGATGGTTTTGCCCGCGTTTCAGCAGGCAGTTTTGACTTCAATATTTCCTTTAGCCTGATGAATGCGGGTGACGCAGGTTCCAGTTCCTCCAATGCTTTTTGCAGTAAGGACAGTTGTACGGATGTTGCTTGCTTAATCAACGTAGCTTCTGCAATAATTTGCTCTTCCTCTTTATGCACCAGTAGTTTCAACAACCATTCTTCGGTCGCTTTTCCCAGGGAGGCAGATGTTGATTTTGTATAGTGGGTTAATAAAAAAAGCACATCTTCCAAAACAGGGCGAAGGTTTGGGCCCGGTATCGCTGAGTGTTTCTTCATCCAATCTGCCCATTCAAAAATTGAGACAGCCCTAAGTAAACGCTTTCTGCCCCCCTGGCCTTGTGCCAGCAGTTTCAACAGTTTTACAGCAAAATCAGGTTCGCTCCGTGAGAAAAGTTGCTTTACTTTCTGATGCCATTCTGCCCTGATTTCTGATCCTGTATTCCAGGGCAGGTGACCATGGCGCAGGTAGTGCAGGAATATCTCTGCAAAATGTAAGCTGGATGAACTAACGGAAAACCCGGTTTCGGCAATGGCATGATTTGCTTGAAGCTTAATGGCTTCAACAATTTTGGCTGTCACTATTTCCCATGCATCTTGCTGCCACCTGTTACCCTGAACTTTCACTTTAATATCCAGGTTATCGAGGCTCAGCCAGACACCGTCGCCTGCCAATGAATTTAATTCGGGTTCCAGTTTTTCAAATAAAACCTGCATCCAGTTCCCGGCATCTTTTTGAAACTCCATGCCATTATCCTTACCGGCAACCTGCAGGTTGAGCTCGGCATGACGAATGATATGGTTTACAGATGCGGCCATTGGTTTTTAACCCGGTATAAGTGGGGTAACCTGTACTGTATCTTTTGAAAATAATCCTTCGGGATCGGTAACTGTTAATTCAAAAAGATAAACCCCGCGAAACAATCCGCTCACCTGTGTTTTTGCCTCGGTTGGCCTTGCAATAAGCACCCCGGTCTGGTTACTCAAAAGCTTCCATTCAAACCTGAGCGCTTTCCCTTCGGGGTCCTTCGATTGGCTGCCGTCCAACTGAATTATGGTACTTTGGGTAAATTGGTCGGGACCAGCAACGGCTATCGGCGCCTTATTATCTGGTGCTTTCACTACAATGTTGACTGTATCAAAACCTGTTTTCCCTTCCACATCTTTCACCGTCAGGCTGAATTTATATTCCCCAGGAACAAGGTCTGTCACCTGCGTTTGAACGTTGGTTGGCGTTGCAAGGATCGGTTTTTTGGGCCCGGATTCCGTTTTCCAGCTAAATTGCAAAGGAGTACCTTCAGGATCGGAAGATAGCGAGCCATCGAGGGTAATTGCCGGGTTGGATGCTGTCAGGGTTACTTCCCTGTCCGGGCCTGCATTTGCCGTCGGCGGTTGGTTTTCTCTTTGGCGTGCGGTAATAGTAACGGTGTCGGAATGCGAAGCGCCTTCAGCGTCAGTTACGGTGAGTTTAAAAATGTAGCTTCCCGGAATCAGTCCCGAAACCTGGGTAACTTGTTCCTGTGGCTTTTCGATAAAGGGTGTTCCCGGGCCATTCTGCAATTCCCATTTGTATTTCAGGGGCAGTCCTTCAGGATCGAATGACAATCCGCCGTTCAATACCGCGCTATTATTGGCGGTAGTAATCACCACTTCAAAATCATTCCCGGCATTTGCAACCGGTGGCTTGTTTTCGGGTTTGTTTACAGTGATGGTCACGGAATCGGAATCGCTCAGGCCTCCACTATCTTTTACGGTAAGTGTGACTATGTAAACTCCCGGAGCGAAAAATGTAGCCGTGGTTGTGGGCGCATCAGGAAAATCAATCTTCATGGTTGGCCCGCCTGATTGCTGCCAATTGTAGGCAGCAATGGCGCCCTCTTTATCCTTCGATTTGGTTCCGTCCAGTAATGTTGTAGCAAATTTATTGGGGTTCAATGTAAGCGTGCGGTCATCCCCGGCTTCGGCAACAGGTGGCTGGTTAGGCGGTGGTGGCGGTGGCAAAACTTTTATAATAAGGCTATCGCGTGCGATGGCGCCGTTATTATCCGTTACACTCAGTTCAAATTCATACACTCCCTCTTCAAGGTCAATTACATCGGTAACCGCACTGTCGTGCGTAACAATGGTGGGGCTGCCCGGACCTGAAAGCTTTGCCCATTGATAAATGGTGATCACCCCATCCGGATCGGTGGAGGCGCTGCCATTCAGCGTGACTTTTTTAGCAGGCAGTACAATTTCCTGGTCGGGACCGGCCACGGCATTGGGCCCGAAATTTACGTCAGCCGGGGGCTCTTTTTCATTGATAATAAATTGCACCGGCGGGCAATCGGAACAACAACGGTAAGGCAGGTAAAAATCAGCAAATACAATTCCTTGGGTAAAAATGTCCTGTATGTCATCACGCTTTTCCTGTAACACAATCAGCATTCCATCATCCGGAGCATTAATGATGGCTGCATATTCCTCATACCCGGGAAATTGAACTGAAACGGTGAACGGTACAACCTGGGAAGTAATTTTGAATACGCCGTCAAAATTGGAAAGCGTACCCTGCCCTGTTTCTTCAACCATCAGTTTTGCACCGGAAATGGGTTCACCTGTTTCATCTTCTATCCGCCCTGCAATCAGGGTTGGTTTATTCTTAGGTTTAAAATCGGTTTCTCCAACAATTTTCTCCCCGATGATTTGCTTATCCAAATTCTTTCTGAGAAGGGTAATACGGTCTTTATTCAAAGAAATATCTTCCTCAACCAGGTTTCGCCTTTTTGTGTCAGAATGATAAACTATGATAAAGGTTCCTCCCATGGGCACACCTGCCTTGTGCTGTATGCCAGGGTGCATGCCGGTAAAATACCCGAACTGCCTGAGCCTGGCCACCTGTTGATAACGTACGAGGTAATCGCGCTTAAGCGAAAGAAGCGCCCCGCATTTGCAGTTGTAAATCAATACATCAAGATGGTCAAGGAAATCTTCGATCATCAGTAACAGAACCATCAGTTTGAGAATTCCATTGTTCGATGCGCTGACAGCCTGCATTATTCTTGCTGATGAAGTGGAGGTTGTGTTGGAAGATGGCGCCGGAGAATCCGCTTTTAAATTTTCAGGAGCCGCGGCTGCTTCAGCTTTACCTGCAATACTGGCGTCATTATTTACTTCATCAGTTTGGGTTGTAAAGTTTTTTGCCGATGGACTTCCGGTAAAAATGCCGAACAAGGATTTTAGGGTCTGGGCATAACCTGCCACCGCCTCTGCCGCGCTGCAATAGGCTTTGGCATCATAATCGGAAAGATCATCGGTGAGGAGGGTGGACAGCCTGATAATACCAAGCGGTATTTTAAAGAAGTTTAACGCTACCAATAAAATGGAAGACACCTGGTCCTTCAGTTCATCGGGTATTTCGTCGTTATCGGCATCCGTTGGGGTAAAACCAAAAGCTTCATAAAAATTCATCAGGTTCAGGGTTTCATCGGTAAGCCCCTGCCTGTGGAGGTGCTCAATAATGGAGCCGAATGATTCTTTTTTAATGATATAGCCCTTGTGACAGGTATCAAATAATTCAACTTCCGAAACTGTGCCTTCTGTTTTAATATTCCGGAAAAAGAAGGCAAGCCCGCCAATGGCGAAATTGTAATAATATGTCAGCTCCTTGCAAAGTGTGCAAAGCAGTTCCCTGCGGATGCTGTCGTACATGCTTTCGAGGTCCTGGAAATAGCAGAGCATATCGCCTGCTTCTTTCGATTCGGCAGCTTTCAGTAAACGGGTATCGCTCCATTGTATGGCGTCGTCTGTACTGAGTGCAAGTATGTCAACCGGAAGACGGTTCTTTTTGATCTGCCTTTTTACCTGGGTTAAAACATGCACATAGCTTTTGCCAACAATACCTTCCACCCGTAAAAAATTATAGGGTTCCAGATCGTAATGCAAGGGGCTTAGCACAAAATCGCCAGGGTTCCCGTTATGGTATTTCGCAGCGTTGTACGAAAGGATTTTGTCCGCATCCAACAGCAGCGTGCGGCAGTAATTCCAATGCAGGTATAGCGGATTTGGGCCGGTGTTTACATGGTAATAATATGGAATGGCTTTTTCGGACAAAGGTATATTCCACAGCATGCTCGGGGTCATCCTGATATTCGGGTCTTCCTTTTGATTATTGCCTTGTACCGCCGGTAAATGGAAACATTCGTTTAATAAAACGATCCTTTTAAAAAGCATTTTTATTTCTGCAACCGTATTCTGTTTGTCGAATAAAGGAGAATAAATAAAATAATGCCTCAATGGCAATTGCCCTTCCTTTACCGAAGGATAGGCTTCGCCAAGTAAAAGATGTCGTGGAAACAATGTTTGGTCGGGGCAGCAGGTACTTAATATATGGCTGCCTGCAACCCTGAGTTCCTGGTAGGCCAGCAGCATATCGCTGAACAGGTCGTAATAATATTGTACGTGAAGCAGTTGATTGCCGCTGATACCTCCATTGTGAAGGAAGGCGTACCTGGTTGAAAAGGTGTTAAATGGATTGGCTGAAAAATCAGCTTCGAAGAAGGGTTTGAATTTTGAATAGATGCCACCAAATGCCTGACCGGTGGACTCAATGAAGGATTTGTTCAGTACATCAACATAGGCCTGTAGAATCTGCTTAGTATTGGTGGGCTTGCTATTGGTTATATCCCAACGCTCCATCCTTACTTCGGGCAGCGAGGTATAAGTGCTCTTTCCAAATGCGCCGGCGGTAGAACCCACCAGGTATTTTTCAGCATCTTCTCTTTTTACTGCCATAGGTAAAAAAGACACTTCAATATGTTCTCCCTTATCGTCGCAGCTTTGGGGATCGCAGTTTTTATTTTTATTCAGCCTGAGTTCAACAAATAGCAGGATTACTTTATTTGAAAGGAAAGATTTGTCAATTGGGAAGCTATCATCTTCAGTAGCTACCTGCACCAATTCCCATACTTCAAGGTTAACCGGGTCTTCGCCGCCTCCGGGTACCTGGAAGTTTTTATAGACAATCTCAGTATCCACATTATAAGCCCGGTATTGCACGTAATCGAGCGTTTCAACGGTAACCAGGTAACCTTCGGAAGTAACCCCGCAACCCCTGGTAATGGTGACGATTGTTCCGGCCTCATTCACTTTCAGGTTGAGCCCGCAAACAATGCCAATCCCCAAAAGATTGGTTCGCGTCAGCCTGCTTTGCTCATCCAGGTAGCCAAACAATTCATTCAAATCAGTGGCCGTCAGCAACTGATTATTTACAAAATTTGGGAAATTACTTTGTACCGGAAGCATAGTCTTATGTTTTTAGTGCGCAGTATTTTTTTTGTCTGTGCCGGATGAAATAATAGTTTGCCCGAGGAATACCCTGTTGCTGTCGTCGCCGTCTTTGCAATCATGAAGCCTTGCTTCAGGATAAACACTTTTCAGGTTTTCGAAAAGAAGGAGCAGGTCTTTAAGTTTTTCATGCAATTGAAAATCGTCAGGCGTTGGTTTGGCCAGTTCGCTTAGCCAATCGCAATACAACGCCTCGAACTCCAGCAATTGATTAACTGATACCCAGCATATTTTTACCCCAAGATGCGCGGGTATTTCGGCCCGGATAGTGGCTTCGGCAAACCGCCTGAACTCAATGCCGCTGTTGGCAATACCCGTTTCGCCACTCAGCACAATGGTCAGCCTGAAGGAGTAGGGGTCTTCCTCGCCGCAGAGCTTGCAATCATCGGGGATGCAAATACTCAATAGTGGATCACCCCCGGGGAACAGTGGCAGCAATGGAACCTGCCGTGGCCTGAGCAGCAAATGTTCTACTACATAAATCTTATCGGCGGCCAATACTTTTTTACCAAATTCTATGATGGCATCGCGCGCCTTCTCAGCATCGGCCCTGGTTTTAAAGGGTTGTTTGCGTGTGGCAATGGTTTCGCCGGTTTCATCCGTCAGGTTTACCACCCATGTTTTTATTTTCTTAACATCATATCTCGCGGGAGTGACAAGGTATTTCTTCACCTGTTTAATTTCTGCAACGGCTTTGGCCAGGCTTTTTTCATAATCGCCTGCGAAATAACGTGTGCTGGCGCTGAGCATAATTTGCCCGTCTTCGTTTTTCAGCCGCCACCTCAGCTCGTTCGAAACATCATCAATGTCCTTTTCCTCGTACAATTCAAAAAAGTCAATACCCGGGCTGATACCAAGCAGCCGCCGGATACGTACTTCAAGTCCTGAAACATTCTGGCTGCTGCATACGCCACCCTGCTGTTTGTAATTGATGGCTTTGGCACGATTGGCGCTCATGAATGGGAAGTCCTTTAAAAAGCTGATCTTATCCTCAATCAGCTTTTCATCGGCAATCGCTTTACTGTCGCTGAAGGAGTACAGCATCAGCGCATAGGCATTGAAATTTTCAGCAAACCGCGCCATCAGGTGGTCCAGCAAACGATTACGCCTGTTTAAAAACGTGGACTCGTTCTCCGATAATTGCTGCAACGATGAAGCATTCAACCCATTATACAATTCGGTTACCTGCCTGATATCATCTTCCTGGAGCAGGGTTGAAAAATAGGTTTGCTTTACCGCAGGGTCAATGGCGAACAGTTCCTTTACGTTGGCCAATTGTTGCAGGTAATTTACCAGCAACTGCTCAAAAACCATCAGGTACCCTTTAAGCTGAAGCGCCTGCGCTTTCCTTTCGGCTGATGAAGTGGCCGGAAGCCCGTGATAACCAACGCCGTATGTAAGAGGCAGCGCATACTGCACGGGAAAGTAACTTGACAGGTCGTAGTATTTTCCTTTGGGAACAGGAAGGTCGTTTTCCATGACCGGGTATTGGGGCTGTGCATGTTGCCCTTTTATTACCTGTAGCGTATCGTTCAGTTCGGTTAATTCAGGCAGGAAGGGGAGGCCGTTTTTAAATACCAGCACTTTGGAGGCTTCCAGGTACAGCCTTGGCTGATGCTGAAAACTTACCGGCATTACCCAGGGTTGGTTATCCACCTGTTCACTTTCATCATCATATTTGGTAAGCGTAAAATTACGGATGGCTACCACGCCGGGGATGTCCATTAACAGGTTGATGATATCCGAAGCATAAATAAACTGCTTCAGGTTGGTTGATTCAAGTTGCTCATTATCAATAAAACCATTATCCAGCGCCGGGCCCTCAAATATTTCTTCTACCGGAACACCAAGGTCCAACAGTTCTTTCAGCGAATAGAATTTAATATCAGGGCTCAGGTATTGGTCAATACGGTAATAGGCTTCGGCCAGCACTGCTTCAATTTCAGCGTCGGGGCTTACATCCATATCCGCACACACGCCAATGTCTTCAACCTCAACGCCCCTGATGCTGCAAAAATCTTCGGCCAGGTTGCGGTGGGCATGCAATACCTCCAGCGTTTTTTGCATCACTTCGCCTGCCCGGTGCACCAGTTGCAGGTATTTGCCCATAATGCCTGAAGGCGAAGTATCGCGCATGGCATCTTTCAGGGCGGTCATATCAATTATCCTGCGGTCGTCATCGTTGGTAAACCAAATGCGCAGGGGAACATCTAAAAATTCATGGGTTTCCACAGCGGCTACATCCTTATCCGGCATGTAATGCACCACTATTTTGGCATAAACGGTGCCGCGGAGTTCAATGGCTTTCCTGTTGTCGGGAAAATCCGTATCATCTTTTTTATTACCCGAAATAAAAGGAACTTCAACCGAAATGATGCGGCTTTTCGGATTGCTGAATCCTTTGTACTGGTCTGCATCCTGCTGTAATTGTTGCCAGGAAGGCAACCTGACTTCGAGCAAAGCCGTACTCAATCCATCCGCCCCGGGAAAAATATAGTTGAATTTTACTTTTCCGCTATTCAGGTCGCCGGTTCCGGCTTCACTTTCAAATTCAACCAAAATGTCGTACAGCCCTTTTATGAGTATAGGGTGTTCGGTTTGTTCGTACTGAAGCTTGCCGGTACTGCATTTGGCATAGAGCCATAGATCCTTGCAGGGGCATTTTTTGCAGGTAAGCCAACCGTTTTTAATGCCGTTAATATCCACCAGTAATTTGCGGTAGTCCGCTACCGTCCAGGGGTTTACAGTCAGTATTTTTCGGGCGGTAAAAAATCCCTGTCTTTCGGGGTCTTCGCCCGGAATGGTTCCGTCAGGTTCGGCAATCAGGTCTTTAATATTAATCGAAGTGCGGTAGCCCAGGTCGGTAATGGCATAGCAGAGCATTTCGAGCAGGGTGATACCCGGATCGTGGATATTGTAATCCGTCCAGAGTTTGCTGCCCAACTGTTCAATATACTCAAGCCCCTTCTTCCGCAGCAGATCGTAGCTGGCGCTTTCCGTCAGTTCCGCATTTTTCAATATGGTCACGCTATCGCTCATACCTGGTTGGCTTTCATCGGTTGTTCATCCTTTTTATGGTTTTCGCAATCATCCGTATCATTCAAAAGGTCATCGGGGTACTCTTCAATTTCATGTTTGGAGGCAGGTACCGATACCAGGATACTTTTTGCATATAATGCCTGTATGGTATCGTTGTCGGGGCTTACAAGCGATTTCTCTGCATCATAGTGGGCCATTTTAACATCGGTAATAAAATCAACATAGGGCCGCTCTTCAATAAAATTGATGAGCACCGACTTATGAATGGCGCCTCCAAAACTGATATCCCCTTTCCCGGTTGCCCAGGGAGAAAGGAAGTCTGTGATTTCCTGTTTCAACTGTTTGGCATAAATGGTAAAATCATCGTAGCCTTTGGCCAGCCTGAGCTGGAATTTCAATTTCACTTCTTCAAAATCGGGGTTTACCACATGCAGGTTTACATGGCAGGAAATCCGCGCTTTCAGGAATTCCCTTATCTCATCCAGCATGGCCTGGCTGGTATAAGGTTTCAGCGGGTTTATATCATTGCGCTGCCGTAAATCGGGGATGGTAATAATGGTAACATGGCCCGGCAACACTTCGTTATACCCTGTATCGTCGCTTTTGGTATGGTTCAGGCATTTAACCTTGTGGATTAGCGGGAACGCCTCGAGGATCAGGTGCTCATAGTCCCAGATGGTTATGGCCCTCGATTTGTGGCGAAGCCTTTCGCTTACCCGGATATAGAATGCATCGGGCTTTTCAAGAGGGCGGCCTCCAAAAGATGCATAAGGCTGCGTAATCTTTTTAATAGCCGATTGCGGTTCCTTTAATTTTGAAATAGAACCGGCAGCCAGCGCCTTTTCAAGAAAATCACCTGCATTTTCTTTATTGCGGAATGAGGTAATGGCGGCCTGTGCCTGTACCGAAAGCAATTTGCAGATACCATCCACCTTATTTTCAACCGAAGCCCTTATCCACAATAGCCCCGAAGGCAGTAAACTGTGCGCCGTGGTAGCTCCTTCGGGAATGGTGAAACTAATGATGCCTGATTGAATGAGTTGCCTGGTACCGTCATTTATTTCCTGTTTGGTAAAGCTTACCCATTCGTTTCCGGCGAGGTAGCTCCAGCCAATATGTTCTTTGGGAATATTAAGGGTTGGGTCAGCCGTGCCGTCCATCACCTGGAATAGCACCTGCACAGCCTGTTGACCTGAAAGGTTTTTAAACCCGATATAAAACTCTCCCTGGTGCAAAATATCCTTTCCCTGTTCCGTATGGTATTGCCTGAATTGGGGAAGCAGGTAGTGCGTTGAGGCACCACTAATAAAAGCATGCTGTTCGAGGTGCCCGAAGGGATAAAGATGGTACAGTGAGGCGGGTTTTTGTTTAAATGAAACTTCATTGTTTGCCGAAAGCTCAACCACATCACTACAGGCAGAATAGCTGAGGTATAAGGATTGAAGTACAGGTGTGTAAGGCTCAATAGGCATCACACCTACCTCTTTAGTGTAATATTCCGACTTGCTTTTTTCGATCAGGAATTTGGTGGTATCCTGCAAATATTTTTTATGGCCCATATCGCCATCCAGCACCCAGCGCATAAAACCGCAAACTGATTTTTGATTGAGCCCTGGGCTTTCATCCTCATAATCAGAAATAGATTTCGGGTTGAGGGCGAGGGTGGAGGCGTAAACCTCAAATTGTTCAATATTGTAATTGAAAATATCTGCCGGGGAGGTTTGGGTGCTTCCTTCAATCACAGATGTCCAGGCGCCGTTCACCAAAAACTGGGTTTTAACCTTAGGATAATAAGGGGTGTCGCTTCTTATATCCCAATATGTGTATTTTCCTGTATCGCTATGGTAGGTGGAACCATACCTGGTGTTGTATTGCATATCCCAGTACGAACCCGGAAGTCCTGCCCATTCCAACTCCAGCTTGATTTTTGCATTTTTCTTACTGAATACTTCCTTGCTCCCTATCACCATGGTAGCGTCCTTGCGGGGCATTGGCCCGAAAGGCATAAATGGTTTGGAAGTGTCAACGGCGCCTGCATCTGTGCTTATATAAAGTTGCTTTACCCCGCTTTGGTTATAACCATTCATGCCGCCTACCTGTACCTCCACTTCGTACCGGCTCAGGGTTATATTCCGCAGCGCATTATATGGATAATATTCCTCCGGGTTTTGTTCCAATATCAACTTCACTACAGGTAGGGCTATGCCAAGATTGCCGCCATGCACTTCAGCATTATAATTCACAATAGCCGGCGCATCACCGGCCAGGGTAAAGCTGATCTCGGCACAATTTTCCTTGGTAGTATTCATGCTGCCGGCCGCAATATTGGGCTGGCCCGGTACCAGGTACCATTCTTTTTCAGTAGTCAGATAAACGGCAAATGGCGTGGTGGTCAGCAAATTGCTGTTGCTTGTAACCAACCTGAGTTTCACGGTCCGCTCTCCTTCCTGCAAAAACAGGTAATGGCTTGCTATGGCAAAACCAAGTTCAGCTTCGGGCATTTCAATGGAAAACACGTCCCCTTCGCTATACAAACGGTTGGCAATAGGGTGCCACTCTTTGTTTGGGGTTCTCAATCCGGCGCCCAATCCGTCGGATGAATTAATGACCGGCGCCGCAAAAACCCGGCCATCGTTTTTGCTTCCTGGCGCATCATCGTTCGGCTCGCCAATATAGATGGCACGCAAATCCGCCACCGTTGCCTTATTGAATGCGGTTTGCTTATCCAACCCATAGGATACATCTTTCCCGCCTGAATCTTTTCCCGCCTTTAACAGCGAGTCTTTAGCCAGGATGGCATCCATTGCAGGCCTGGAGAGTTCGGCAATGATGTGGGCAAAGTTGGGCTCGGCGGCTTTTAGTTTTAATTGAAGAATATCACGGTAATAAAAATCAAGGTGCCTGCGGGTAATGGTATTGATGTCGTTTTGTGCCGTGCGGAACAATTGAAGGAAGGCAAGGAACAGGGTATAATGGGAAGGGTGCGTATTCCTTTTTTCAAGTGAAACCAACAACTCTTTTTCAGCAGTGGTTACCAACCTTGAAAAAGACATCAGTAGCGAATCGAATGCACCGGTGAATAAGTTATGATTGGCCACATACATTAATTGCCTGAAGGCATCGGGTTCAGTCCCATAAATACTTTCATCAGCTGAAATCCCCGCAAAATAGGTTGCCCAATCAGGCTGTTGCATCCACCATAAACGTGAAAGCCCATCTTCAACTACCTGCCCTGCTTGTATAGCCTGCCTTCCCAAAACACTTACGGTGGTAAGATCGATGGTGGCCAAAAGGCTTTTTTGCGGAGCGCCTTCAGGAAGTACGCAGGGTTTGTAATAAGAAACCAACCTCCGAAAGGCTGGCGCCACAATGGATTTCACCAGGTTTTCGATGGTGGCTTTGTAGGCATGTCCGTCGGGCAACAGTTTGTAATAATGGTCAATAGAGGCAGCCAGGCTAAAGGCAATGCTGAACAGTTGAAACAGGTTTTGTTTGGCTTCATTTAATTTTGAAGCATTGTTCTCATCACGCAAAAAATCAAGGCTGTTTTTAATGAGGGTCTTGTATTGATTTACATCCTGCAACGCAATGGTTCCCAAAACAGCGGTTGCATCGCTGGTGAAAAATACCGACCAATCACCCTGTTTGGTATAATTTTTATCGTAGTAGTGCAGTAGTTTAGTGTACTCACCTGCAAAAACTATCCAGGCTGCAAAGCTGCGCTCATCCACTTTTACGTAATCCACATGCATGGCGGGCAGTTTCCTGTCGGCTTGCGAGGACCCGTTGCGTTGTAGCGGATTTTTTTTATCGTTACAGTCTGTCATATCAGTTGCCTAACGGATGATTGCCGGTTAATAAATCGAGTTCTGTTCCTTCTTTTCGGTAGAACGGGAAAACAAAATTGTACCTTGAGTTGGTGGATGGAACTACGTATTCAATCTCCACCAATACCTCGCCTTCCAGTTCATTTTGCGTATTCAGCGAAATCTTTTTGGCATCAATGCGGGGCTCAAAAAACAGGATGGCTGTTTTTATCCGGTCTATGATTATTGTTTTTGTTGCCGTATCCAGCGATTCGAAAAGGAGGTCTTCCATATTGCATCCATACCTCGGTTGCATGATCCGTTCACCAAGAGTAGTGGTCAGTAAAATCTGGAGGCTTTTTTCAATATCCTCCACTTTTTCGGTCATCACCACCTCTTTAAGTTCGCGGCTGAAGGCGGGAGGAAAGCTCCATCCCCTGCCCAAAAAATTAATATCTGTATCGAAGGCCATAATTCAATTCTTAATTAATGATTACAGTTGGGCATCCGGCAATTATTACTCCTCCATGAGCAGTGCTGTCGCCTTGCCTGGCGGCAGCCATTCCTCCAATTTTTACTGTGCCCGAACCCGCAGCAATGGTATCGGGGGGGCCTGTGCAGGTAAGCATATCGCCTACCCGCGCGGCGGGCGTACCACCAATTTTTACCGTAGGGCAGCCCGGGGGTAATACGGGGCCGCCAACATGTGGAACGGTTCCGCTAACCAATGGACAGGTGTGCATATCGCCTACTCTTGCTGCTGCCGGCATAATCTTTTATTTAGTTTAAATTTACCATACTCCCTTTTACATTGGTGGTGCCTCCGCTTGAAACCTCGGCCCCAGAACCACCTTCCATTTTAGCCTGGGAACCAGCCTTGAGCGCAGCATTGCTGCCAGCATCCATTTTTATATCCGTAGCTGCCTTCATTATAATATCCTTAATGCTTTCAATGGTAATGCCATCTTCATTCATCATTATTTTATTCCCATTTAAATCAACCAGTTCTATTTTTTTGCCATCCTCATCTATTGAAAACTTATGCCCGCCGGGTGTTTCGATAAGTATGCTTTTTTTTTCATCGTTAAAGATCATTTTCATTTTGCTGCGGCTCTGGTAACCTTTTTCATGGTTATCATCGCTCGCCGGTAAATGGGCCGGCAAGGCGCTGCTGTTCATCATGCCCAGCACTACGCCATGCCTCGGGTCGTTATTGATAAATCCTACCAGCACTTCATCATTTATTTCAGGACGGAAAACCACCCCCCGTTCTTTTCCGGCATCCATCGAACTTATACGGCACCATGCACCGTCATCATCCTTATGGATTACGGGTATTTTTACCAGTATGCGATCCTCTCCATCGGGATCGCCCTCAAGTTGGGTAACAATACCTGCGTGCAAGCCCTGTATGGCGGGCAATAATGCACCTGCAAGAGGTTGCTGAATGTTGTAGGTTTCGGCAAACCATTCGGGGTTTACCCCAAATTGTGCGGTGGTGTTCCAATCGCCATTTCCAAATTGATGGGCCACCGCAGTCACATACAATTTGCCTTCAAATCTTTCGCCTGCGCCATTCAGCGTGATATATTTTCCAGGGACTACCGCCGTAGTACCCGTGGTTTTTACCTTGCCCCTGATATGTGCCAGCCGGTGCCTGAGCATTTTGGCATTTACCCATTGCTGCAATTCGGGCTCCGGCATTTTTCCGCTGTTGTACAGCACAAATTTTTCTTCGCCCAGCACATCCGAAAGGTCGGTAGCGCTTATATTGCCTGCATCGGGCAAGGCCGGTTCTTCAGCCTGCACCGTATCAAGGAGTTCCTGGCTGGTAAAATCCCATGAAGAGCCTGTAACTGATTTATACTGGAAACGTGCATCAATTTCAGCATCCAGTTCAAGGATGGTAGCGCCATAAGTGATGGCAATCCCGCTGTCCGCTGAAAAATCGGGCTTTTTTATGGTAAGCTTGCCATCGTTTGCAATGCATAAAAGACCGTTGGCCCCTGCGCGGCACTGTACAAAATCCCAGTCGGTGCTGTTATACTGAACCATTTGTCCATGCGTAACGGTAGTGGCTTCCACATCTTTATCCAATCCATAGGCATCAATCAGTTCTTCAATAATATCGCTGTCTTTACTGTCTTTAAAATACTTGCTTTTACAGGCGGCTGCCATTTTTGAAGCCTTGTCCCTGCACTCCACAATCAGCATAGAACCGGCATCGCGCACTTTTATGGAATGCTTCACTACTATGCCTTTAAAGGCTGTTTCTTCCGTACCCTGGTACCCGAGTTTGATTTCGATTTCTTTACCGGGGGCAAAATCGGCGGCATTGCTAACCGTAAAAGTTTGGGAGGCAGGGTCGCCGTCGGAATACACAATGGTTGCACCCGGAATGCGGTTTATCTCCTTAAAAATATGCATGGAGAGCAAGTGGTATGATTGTGATACCTGCGTACCACTGCTAAGCACAGTGGCTGTAGCTACGGTTTTGGGTGCATCGGATGGTATGGTACGATCGTTGGGCATATTATTTCGAGGACCTCCTTTCTATGGGTGGAAAAAAGATTTCTTTTCCCGGTTCCAGTTTTCTGAAATTGACCAGTTCGTTCACCTGCGCTACCTGCAGGTAGTATTTTGAGTGGCCATAAATCCGGTAACACATCAGCGGCAAGGTATCGCCTGCCTTCACGGTTCGGTAATGCGTAAGATCGGGGCTTGCGTTACGCTCCTGCGCCACCCTCGCTTCTTCTTCTTTCAGTTCGCGGATGGAGACCTTGCAAATGGCGCGGATAGGTTTTCCATCGGGGTTGAAAAGCTTGTAGGTAATGTGAAGCGACTGGCAAATGCCTTTCATCAGCGAAGTACCCCAAACAAACTTGAAGAATTTAGGTTGATGTATCTCGCCTTCATACCCCATCAGGAATTCTTTGAATTCGTTGATATCCTCTGAAATATCGGTTTTTGCCTGGTACTTTGGATTGGGATTGTCACGGTCGTTTATAATGCCTGTGTTATCGAAAAGGATTTCAAAGGAAAGCTCTTCGGGGGGCTTTAGCTTGAACTTAGGCTGGCTGCCGCTGGTACCCTGCCCCTGCCCGTTTTCAAACTCCATTTTTATTTCCTGCACATAATTCTCCGGGTTCATCATGGCCACGAATGGCTCACCGGCCTGGTTTTCGCAACCCGGGTCGGTAAAGGCAATGATCTGCAGTTTTTCAAATTTTCCTGAAGCCATAACTCATCTTTCTTTTTTACTGTCAAGGATCCGCATTACTTCTTCCACCGCTTCTTTTACCACGGCGCTGTTATCTCCCGGAGCGTTGTCGCCGCCTCTTCCTGCTTGTGCGTTGCTCGCGGGCTGGTTATCTACCTGAACCTTTATCGTCAACTCCCTGATTTCTACCGGCATCTGGACTCCCTTATTTTATTTTAAAATATTTGTAGGCAAGGTCAAGCGTTTCAATCACTATGGCATTTTCCTGCGCATTCAAATCGCTCACACTCCATTTTTTCGGCCAGGCATCAATAAACTCCCAGATACGAAGCGCTTCATGCTGTTCGTTCAGCAATGAAACCTGTACGATGGCCGGTTTGAAGTTGATAAAATCGCGGTCGTGCAAAATGCCAAGCAGCCATTTGATTACTTCCGAATCTTTCAGCATGCCGCGTTTTAGGGAAAGATCGGCATACTTGGAACGGCCGGGCAGCTTATGCTCAAAACGGTTTTCGCCACCTTCCTTAAAGGTCTCAATATCATATTCCATATTGAGGCCCGACACAGATTGAAAGCGGCTGTCGTTATTGTTGCCAATACCCATAAACTCCACCTTGAAGTGAAAGCCAACCGGGGGATAATATCCTCCTGCCGAATTTGCCATAAACCTGCTTGTTTATTCCTTTGCCTTCAATAAAAATTGCTGTCCTTCTTAATTCATCAACGCCAGTCCTTCATGGGCCAGTTCAATGGCTTCCACGGCTACTTCGTTACCATCACTTTTCAGATCGCTGGCCTGCACTTTGATGGGGAAAGCATTTTTAGCTTTCCAGGTCATTACCGGTGCATGGGTTTCATTCAGCAAACTGATGATGATATCGCGGCGTTCGGCCGTATTAAGCGCTATGGTATTAAGCCATTTGTAAAAATCGCTGTCGCCTGCCATGGTGCCGCGTTTCAGCGTAATGTTGCTGAACTTGTGCATGCCGGGCATTTTTATTTTCGAATACTCGGGGCTGCTGCCCTCGCGGTATTCAATAGCTTCCACCTGTATGTCGAGGCCGGTTACTTCGGTAAAACCAATCCTTTCACCGCCCCATTGAACCTGGAAGTGAAACTTTGGAAGAGGATATGTTGCCATGTTTTTGCTTTTAGTTTGTTTTTAAAATAGTGAGTAGTGAATGGGGTGTGGAGTGTGTGGGGTGGTGAGGACGAGATCATGAAAAGTGAAAGGTTAAACGTGAAGTTTTGCCAGTCAAGTCAACTCTTCAACCCGTTAACTTTTCAACCTGTGAACCCATCAACTTTCCGCCATCTTATGAGAGAACTGCAGGATGATAAATTCAGCCGGACGAACAACGGCCATGCCAATTTCAACGATCATGCGGCCTTCGAGGATATCGAGCGCTGTCATGGTTTTGCCCAACCCAAGCGCTACATAAAAAGCATGCTCGGGCTTTGCACCTTGTAATGCTCCCTGCCTCCATAATACGGTCAGGAAGTTTTCAATCATGCCCTGCACTTTTACCCATGTATTGGAGTCGTTTGGTTCAAACACAAATGGCTCGGTAGCTTTTTTACAGCTTTCTTCCACCATATTAAAAAACCGGCGAACGCTGATGTAGCGCCATTCGTTATCGTTGCCTGCAAGCGTACGGGCGCCAAACACGAGGGTTCCTTTACCGGTAAATGAGCGGATGGCATTCACGGATTTACCAGCTACTGCATCCACATTCAGGTTCTCCAATTCGGTGGCGGTAAAACTGGTAGCCGGTCCTATTACATTGGTAAGCGACACATTGGCCGGGGCCTTCCAAACCCCGCGGGTACGGTCAACCAGCGCGTACACACCGGCCACAGCGCCGCTTGGCGGCATAATTGTGGTGCTGTTGCCCGCACCGTTTAAAATGGATTTGTACAGCGGGAAAACAATGGCCAGCGAATTATCTAATGTTTTGGCATGATTAGCCGCGGCATTTACCACCTGGTTGGTATAAGCCTCGCTCAGGTTGCTGAACAAGGGCCTCAACAGGTTGAGCGAAGCCAGTTTGCGGTTGTCATCTGTTAATTCATTGATATCGGTGGAAAGTACGGCAGCAACGGCATCATTCCAGGTTGCATTATTAACCATGGCCGAAAAATCGGAAGCCGCATAAGTGGCAATATCATTATCGGTCTCTTTATCAAGCGCCACTATTTTTTTAAGGATCAAATCGAATGTGGAGTCAATAGACGCCTTCAGGTTATTCTTAAATTTGGCATAGGAAAGCACATCGGGGGCAGCGCCGTTTACAAACTCATCAACCTGCGTGGCAATGGCATAGCAGTAATCAAAAAGGTCTTTCAGGTTGCCATCAGAGTTATCGCTGCGAAAAGCAGCTTCCCTTTCAGCAAAGCCTTCTGCGAGGTCGCTGCTTGCATTCAGCACCAGTGTTTTGGCAGCCACATTCTCCAGGTCGGCATAGGCGGCTTTCACATCGGCAATTTGGGTGAGTATATCCGCCTCCGTGGTTAGAGCATCCAGTTTTACGGATATTCCCGAACGCTTCAGCTTGGCTTCCACATCGGTGTAGCGGATATTTTTAGGCAGGTTCACCTTTAACCAGGGGGTGTACGCCATGCCATATTTTAAATGGTTTATTCCAATCTTATCGCGGAACATGGCGCCCTTAGGGTCACCTTCCCTTACATCAAACAGGCCAACACGGTCCTGCAGGTCGTTGCATTGCAGCAGGGCGGTTTGCTGAACGGCGGCAATATCATCATCGTCAAGACCAACGGCATCGGGGAAAAGGATAATGGTGGGCGCATCCTCCTTTCTCAGCGCATCTATGCCATCAGTAAAGTCTGTCTTGGCAAGCGGGGCAGGGTACAGGCCCACTGAAACGATATAACAATCGCCGCCACCATTGGCATAAAACATACGGAGGCTGTCGTACATGAAATATTGGTTGCTTACCGTGGCCGAAACAAAATTATTGTTGCTGTCGATATTCACCTCGGTCACTTTGGCAGGCGCGCCTTTGCCATAGTAGAGTTCATATTCTACCAACGAACCGATGCGTTTGGGTTTGTCATTCAGATCATCTTTTGCCAGTTCCTTTGCAATTTCAGTATATCCCACAAATGCGGGAAGGGCGGTTTCAACCTGTGCTACGCTGGGTGGCAGTTTGGGTATTTCCTCAACGTAAACTCCTGGAGTTTTATAAACGGTTGCCATAATTTTAAATATTAAAAATTAAGAATATAAATTGGTGGTGGTTAAAAAGTAATCAGTGTCATGCAGCCTGAAAATTTCAAGTCCTGTGGTAGCAGGAGCCGGCAGATGATTGATTTTTAACTGGTCGGGGGGATCGTTGTTATTCAGCAGCAGTATCCCGTTTTTATAAGCGGAATGCTGCATGCGAACCGGCAAGGAAGAAAGGAATATATTGGGCTGCGGCCCGGGCCTGGAAAAGCTTATATCCTCTGGACTACCACTGGAGTCGGAGTTGGCTGGCAATTGACCTCCGCGGTATTTTAATTGCCAAAGCACCGATTTGGGGGCAAAACGGATGGAATATTCAGGCGACAAGAGCACGCCGTTAGTATCAGTCAGCGTGAGGTTGGCTGCAAGATGACTATAATGGCCCACCGCAGTTAACGCCGGGAAAGACTGCCAGGTTTGGCCGGGGTCAATATAGGCTGTATGCGGAACATTGTTTACCCTTATTTCATAGATGCCAGGAGTTAGTTTTTCGCAATTAATACTATGCATTGAAACCGGCTCAGAAAAGAAAACCGTTTCTTCGGAAACCTGGATAGCCGGAACCACATTATCCGGGTGAACTTTTAAGATTTCAACCTTTACGGTTTTGCCTGCGGGGGTTACCGGTAATTGGGCAAAGGAGCCGAAACATGTAATAAGCGATTGGCCTGTGGCATAAGCGGTTTGCCCGCGGTTTGCCCAAGTAAGCCCATCGTTGAGCGAACTGCCGGCCCCCATGTTTTTAAGCGCTTCAAACACATTATTTCCGGGGCCTTGTACCATATCGGAAAGGCTGTAGGTTTTGGTGTTGTCAAATGCAGCAGGCAGCCCGTACAAGTGTTTCAGCCCGCCGGCAATAGCAGGACCGGCATTATGAAACAGGTAGCGGCCTGAATTTTTTATAGAAGTGACAGTGTACAGGAAAAATGCGCTGTCAACGGGTTCAATATAAAACTCAAACACGCTGTTGACGGGTATGGTGCGGGCGGGTTTCCCGTCTTTATCAATTTTTATGATCACATACAGTATGTTGCCCCAAACCTTAAAGAAGGCGCCGGTTTGCCGTAAAAGCTGCTTGCAGGATTCGGTTGGAACAAACCGGTACGCACCACCTTTCCCGTTGGGAAAATAATCATTCAATACTTCGATGCTGTATATCCTTTTGTACTTCATTGACCGGCGCTTTTAGCGGGTGATAACGGCACTTTTCAACTGAACTTCTTCAATCAGTTTGGCTTCGGTACGGTTGCTGGTATCTTCTATGGCAATCACTTTAATTTTATATAAAACACTGGGAAAATATTTGCCTCCAAGCGTGCTCCACAGGTGGTTTACCTGTTCAAAATTCAACGTAAATAAATCGAGGGTGAGCCTTTCAATGGATGGGGCAATGGCCTCCATGCCCGGATGCGTTGTTTTATCAAAAACATTGGTTCGCTGAAAACATTGTATGATCAGGGAGAGATTTTGCAGGGCATCGGGGTACTTGGTGTTGGTAATAACGAACAAGGCGTACAGATTCAGGTAAATTTTTGGGTTCTGGTAAAAAATAGCCCCACCTTCACGAACATAATTTTGCGGATTTTTTGAAACGCGGTCTTCTTCCACATTTACCAGGCCTAAAACACCAACTTTGGGGCTGCTTTCGGAACCAATATTGCCCCCGGCATCCGGGTTATCTGCCAGCTTGGAAACGTTACCAATAACTACCCATTTTTCAGTATCAGGTTCGAGGTGTTCGTTGAAGTAAGCGTTCACCTCAGCTTCCAGAATCCTGAAGGCTTCATTAATCATTATTGGTGTGTTTTTAACATCAGTAAATTCCCGCCATATTAAAATTATCAGGATGGCGTAAATGGGCGCAATCGCTGAAAATTTTCAGTGTGAGCAAACAAGGTAAAAGTTAATATTCAGATTCCCAAGCGTTTATGATAGATTTTTTTTAATAGCCTTAATGTTTGAGTAATGGCGGCTATTTTTATACCTGAATTTTGCCGTCGCTGAAAAATTTCCTGTACATATTACATATGGTATATGCTTTATACCCTACCCGGGTGTCGGCCCAGGCGCCTGAAACAGGGGCGGGAAATCTGCCTCAATGTTCGGCTATCCGCGAGATCATTTATTCGGCGCATGTGAAGCAGTTTGAGAACCTGATCCAGAACCAAATAAAGGGGAGCCACAGGTACCAGGTAAGGGGAGCCTGGCGTTTTGAAACCACCCAATACACCAGCCTGGTTGACTGGCCGGGCGCCACCAAAAGCTATATTGACCACAGCGAAGAAAAAACCGATAGCAGCCATAAACTGATCCGCCAATATGTGGCGGAGTTCGGCGGATTACAAACACAGGAACAGGCAAGGTACTGGTTTGAAACCCTGAACCGGCAGATTGCCGAATGCCGGTTGCCGCTCAACGACAGCGATATTGTGGTGCTGCGGCCTATTCCTATGGAAAAAATAAAAGGCGATTTGCCGGTTGCGGCAATAGATGCCCGTTTGTACCCGGTTACGGTAAAAAAAGCAACCGCGGCCCAGCCCGGGCAGGAAGTGGTGATTATGACAGCTTATGAAAAAAACGGGAGGTTGTACACGGCTTATATGATTGTGGAATACCGGTTGCAGCAGGAGGAATGGCCTTAAAGAACTTTCGGCGTTTTGTACCTTTTTTGCCATTCAATCAATCCGGCAACGGCCAACACCAGCAGCACAACAAACTGAACGCTTGTAAACACGTATCCTTTTACAAACCAAAGCGGTATGCTCACCACATTGGTTACAATCCACCAGTACCAGCTTTCAATTTTTTTACGCGCCATAAGCCACATGCCGGTAAAAGCCGAAGCGCTTGCGAGCGCATCGGCCCAGGGGATGGCGCCGGGGGCAAATGCGCCACGCAGCCAATGCAATATCCCCCAAATAAGCATAAAGCAGATATCGAAAAAGATAAATTGCTGCAACAGTTCTTTTTTAGTGCTTGGGGTAATATGCACCACATGGTGGGCGGTTTGGTCGCGGCGGGCCCAATTCCACCAGCCGTAAATGCTCATAACCGTGTAGTAAAGGTTTACGCTGGCTTCACCAAAAAGCGAGCCTTTAATGCTCAGGTAAATAAATAGCGTGGTATTGATTAGCCCCGTGGGATACACCAGTATGTTTTCCTTACGCGAGTATATTACGCTGACAATACCCGCGATAACGGCAATAAATTCAATTGCGGTGGTGTCGCGGAGGCCTTCTATGAACCGGTTGATGATTTCCTGCACGGGGCTAAATTAGTTTGTATTCTTTGGCTATGGTGCATGTGCACACACCATTTTATTTTTTTCTCCGGCCTTGGTGCGTGTCCCACGCACCATTAATATTTGTGTTTGAATTTAGGTGCGTGGGACACGCACCTTGGCGTGTAATCGGTTTGTACGGGCGTGGGCGTGGTGGCTTGCTGAAGCCATTGTTCCGACAGGATCTGCTCGCTGTTCCATTTGCCTTTGCGCAGTGTAAGAAGACCGAACCGCGCCATATCCCAGGCATTAATGAACATGCCGCCGCCCCAGTGCCCGCCGCCGCTTACACTTTGCACGGGCTGGCCGTCCAGCACGATCCACGAATTACGGTAGCCCGCCCAGCGCCAGGTGTGCGAAGCGCCTATTTTATCCATCAGGTAGTTTTTAAGTACTACGGGCAGCGGTTGACGCCAAACGCTTGTAGCTGCGAGTGCCAGGGCATTCACACGCACATCGTTGTACTCGTAGCGGGTGCCGGGTGCATAGCGGGCCCGTGTGGTCCATGTTTTCGGGTCAGCATCGGGGCGGTCGGCCCATTCGGGTTTATCCCATAGTGTACCTTCCCAATCGCTTGTTTGGCGCAGCAGGTTATCCCAGGTAATGGTGCGGTTATGCGCCGAGGCAAAGGGGCCGATGCCATCGCCGAAAGTTTCCTTACCAAAGGTCCGGTAATGGTTTTCCTCCATGCTGCGTGGGTTTTTTATCTCATTGGATATGGCAAAACGGATAGCGGCTTGCATGCTATCGGCATTCAGCCCAAAGGATTCAGGCGTTTTTCTTTCCCATTGCCCGGCGGGAGGATAATAGGGCTGTGGCGAGGCAGTGGTTTTAGTTTTCTGGCTAAAACCCTGCATAGTTGCCAGCATGAGTATGAAACCGGTGAGACAAATCCTTTTCATCGGGCTAAAGTAAACAGATAGAGGAGGAGGAAATTAATTCAACCTTATTGAACGACCCTTAAATTTTAAGGGATAAAATTGTTTGGTGTATTAGCGTTTCCTCTGTTATACCCAATGACAAACATTTTCCTTTCATTGACCGAGTGACTTTGAATGATATTAAAAAAATAGACTTAGACGAATTTGTGAAAAATGTTAATAGGATTGTTCTTTCCTAAAAGGAAACTCCTTTGAGAATCCATAATTCAACATAAAGTACTCCACGGGTTCAATTCCATTTTTACAAAAAAATGCAAATTTGGAATGTAGGTAAGTTGCCGGGAAGATTCCCGTTCAAAATAATCACTGGCTAAAAGGTTGTTCAAAAGGGCACAACAATTTGATGAAGTAGATTTGACTGTACCCGCTTCCGAAAAATCCCTACCATTCTACTGCCCTTATTTTCCCGTACCAGTCCTGTATGCCCAGCTTAATTTGTTTGGCTACTTTTTTATGAAACTCCGGATTGCGGATCAGTTTTTCATCTTCGGGATTGCTGAGAAAAGCTACTTCTACCAGGCAGGATGGGTATTCAGTTGGCTGAACCGGCTGAAAATTAAAGCTGCCGATATGACCGAATTCCGGCAGGTTATTAAGCTGAATCATTTGCTTGTATATGGCAAAAGAAAGCGTACTGTAGGAAACATGTTTGTAATAAGTGCTAACCCCGCGAACTGCAGGTCTGCCGGCCGAATTGAGGTGGATTGAAATAAAGAGATCAGGGTTTTGTTCGATGGTCCATAGTACCCGGTCTTTGTTATCAATGGCGGTATCTTTTTCGCGTACCATCAATACCCTTGCACCTTTATCTTCCAGGTTTTTTTTAAGCGCTTTGGCAAACAGCAGGTTGTAGTCTTTTTCAAGTATGCCTGTATTTACCCCTCTTGCCCCGTTATTGCTGCCGCCATGCCCTGCATCAATCACAATAGTTTTGTTCCTGAGGGTACGGTCGTTTGGAGGTATCCTTACCGTAAGGAGCAATTGATTTCCTCTATATGTAATGTGGTATCCGTATGGTTGCTTGTGTTCAAGGTAAATATTTACCTGTACTACATCATCCTCAATCTGCCGGTAATCTACCCTGTGTATTTCGCGGGCCGAAGTAAGCCGGGTGATCCAATTGGTATTTGCCTGTACGCCGTATAATTCCACCACTATTTTGGCAGGACTAAGTTCCATCCAGCTTTGATAAGCCACTTTCTGGCCAAGATTAATGGTGAGGCTGTCGTCGGCTTCGCCACCCTTTATTCGCCAGGATTCTGAAGTTACCACCGGTGGTTTCATGGTTATCTCAAATGGGGTAACCAGCGATTTCTCAATATAGGCATGACGGTTTTGCGAAAGCTGTACCTTATACAAGGGCCCTGCTGTATCAGCAACTTTCAAAAGAATCCCTGTATCAATATATCCCATCTTAGCGCTTCCGAGCCGGTCGGTTCCGGTGCTCCAGGCCATTTGGGGAAGTTTACCTGTTGTTTTTACATATAAAGGCAATTCGCTTTGGGCCATTATTTCGCCCCGGCTGAAAAGGATTGCCGGACAAATTAAAAGCAGGCTACGGCAAAACAATCCGTGAAGCCATTTGTTATTATTCATAGCCTTGCAATTTAACAATTCTTCAAGCTTTTGAATCTCATTTTTTAGAATTCTTACCGCCGTTTATCCGCTTAAGAAAACCTTAACGAACCGCTCATCAGGAATTGATTTTTATTTCAAAAATAAAAACAGTGCGCATTTTACACCGTTTGACGAAATTCTTCGTAGACCATTTTTCATGCCTCTAACCGTTCATCATCTTCAACCCTATCTGCGGTTCCGTTTGTCATAATCCGCTTGTTTACCTGCATTCTACTCCCATAAGTTTGTGCTGTCATTCAATCACATTCTTTCACACACAAAATGAACTCAAATGAAAAGGCTCTTTTTAAGTATTTGCGTGGCTGCTGTTAGCCTCGTTGCATTTGCCAAACCACCCAAAAAAAATAACAGCGAGCGTTTGTTTACTTACTCGGCAAACGAAAGTTTAAAAGTAATGTACGGAAAGGTTGACAACCTGAGTTGGAGCAGGGCCAAAAACAACCTGACCAGGGCCAATTTTACTATTGATGGCGAAAAGCTCTCTGCATTCTTTGATGTTGACGGCAGGCATGTTGCCACCACCACCGAAGTAGCCATTGATCAATTACCGGTAGCTGCCCGCAAAGCAGTGAAGACAAAAAGCGAAGGCAACCAGGTGGTTGGTCTTGTTGAGTATTCCTCTGATAACGAAACTGCCTATTACCTTGAACTGAGTGATGGTAAGAAAAATACCATTTACAAAATAACCGGTAGCGGTTTGGTATCGAAGTTTATTTAACCACGTAATCAGTTTTCTCAAATAAGCACGGACTGGTCTTTTGCCCGGTCCTTTTTTATTTTTACGGCAATAGGAATAAACTAAGGTAAACTCTATTTTTGCGGCGCAATTATAAAGCGTTTATGTATGAGCAAAGGTCCCGTTAGCCGGTTTATTACGCACCATTACCGTCATTTTAATGCTGCCGCCTTAGTAGATGCCGCAAAGGGCTATGAAACCCACTTGCTTGAAGGGGGCAAAATGATGGTTACCCTTGCCGGGGCTATGAGCACCGCCGAACTTGGTGTGAGCCTTGCCGAAATGATCAGGCAGGATAAAATCCATATTATCAGTTGCACGGGCGCCAACCTGGAGGAAGATGTAATGAACCTGGTGGCCCATAGCAAATACAAGCGTATCCCCAACTGGCGCGATCTTACCCCACAGGAAGAATGGGATCTTTTGGAGAACCATTACAACCGTGTTACAGATACCTGCATCCCTGAGGAGGAAGCTTTCCGCAGGCTGCAAAAGCATTTGCACAGGCAGTGGGCCGAAGCCGAAGCCAAAGGTGAACGCTATTTCCCCCATGAATTTTTGTACAAAACTGTGCTCAGTGGCGACCTGGACCAATATTTTGAAATTGACCCCATGGACAGTTGGATAGTTGCCGCTGCCAAAAAGAATATCCCGATTGTATGCCCGGGCTGGGAAGACAGCACCACGGGAAACATCTTTGCGAGTTATGTGATCAAAGGCCAATTGCAGGCTTCTATCGTAAAAAGCGGGATAGAATACATGGTTTGGCTGGCCGACTGGTACCGCCAAAACAGCGGTGGCAAAGGTGTTGGTTTCTTCCAGGTTGGCGGCGGCATTGCAGGCGATTTCCCTATTTGTGTAGTGCCTATGATGTACCAGGACCTTGAATGGCATGATGTTCCTTTCTGGGGTTATTTCTGCCAGATAAGCGACAGCACTACTTCGTACGGCTCATACAGCGGCGCGGTACCCAACGAAAAAATAACCTGGGGCAAACTGGATATTCACACCCCCAAGTACATCATTGAAAGTGATGCTACCATTGTGGCCCCGCTCATTTTTGCGTACCTGCTGGGCTGGTAACAGGTTGTAAAAATTGCTGCATCCTTCTAAAAGAGTTCCGGTTTGTTTCATGGTTTATGGAAGAACGGATATCGCGTTTTTCGCGTTGGGTAAGGTGAAAACTCAATGAGGCCGGGTGACTTTCGTCCTTTGGTTTATATTCAAAAACCACTCTTTCAAAATGGGTGCCCATCGAAGCTTTAAGCCTTTCTATTTGCCTGAGTTGCTGGTATTCCTGGAAGCGGAACAGGTTGTTTTGGGTAAGCAGAGCAGGCCTCGTAACCAGGTCAAAAATGCTTTTATTCTCTCTTTCGCGGCTCCAGCCACCCTGGGGTTTGTCGCGGATTTCCACCAGTACCACTTTGCTGCAATTTTCTTCGATCCATTGCCTGAAAAAGAAAACGAACTTAACTGCCCATTCAATGCCTGTATTGTCCCTGAACCCAGCATCCATCACATCAATAACCGGTTCGGTAGGCAGCCATACACTGGGCAGCACGTAGGGAAAAGTAGCGCTCATGCGCAGTGCTGTTAAAAAGCGTAACTGTTCAGGGTGACGGCCCTTGAAAAATGATTGAAAACAAACCGCATCCGCATCGGTTTGAGGCCCAAGGGTACTGTCAAAAACAGGGTGCATTAAAAACCTCATGGGCCTTGTGGCCATAATCACCGACCGCCCATCTGCCGTGATAACGGCATTCAGCACCATGGTGGGAATGTCAGCGTCTGCCTCAGGTAGGGCATAGGCTGCAATTGGCTTGTCAAGCTTGCCTTCTGTATTCATGCTAAGTTGCTGTTCAAACGCATAACCCCTGTCTTTTATGTATTGAGCGCCATTGTAGGCAAACCTGCGTGGGGGCGCCAGCAAGTCGCGAACGGCAAAACTGCTGAAAACAGGATTGAGCAGGTCGAAACTGATTTGCCCGGTTTTGGATTTTATTGCCTGTTTGTCCAATTCACCTTTCTGAACATCGTATTTCAATTCGCGGTACCAGGCTGCTCCCATCATGCCACCCGAAGCCCCCGAAATAAGGACAGTGTGTTTAAAAAATTCATCCGAAGTCAGGCTATCCAGCGCATACAACACTTCGGTTGAAAATGTTGCGGAACGTATGCCTCCCCCGCTCAGGCAGGTAAGCACCATAACCGGTTTTTCAGGGGCCTGTTTGCTTTTCCATGCATCAAGTGTCCTGGTGAATACCAGCGAATCCTTTTGTACAGAATCTTTTGCACATACCGATAAAAGGGTTTCACGATTGTACAGCGGTTTTGGGGTTTCGCGGCTATAGTCCAGCCCGTAAGCCTTATTGCGGGGGTCGAGTATGTTATTGTTATATAAATAATTGAGCCCTAAAAACAATACCATTACCATGGGGATAGACCATTGCTTTAAAAAATAGGAAATAGCCCCAACCACCGCTACCAATACGGCATATATCACTGTAATACTTGCTGCAGCGGGAAACTGGAAGAATTTATTATCAATAAAATACCCGATAATAATGAGAGAAATGAAAGCCAGTAAAATGGCCAGCATGGCGCTGTAATGGTGCTGGGTAAAAATGCGGGCAATAAACTCTGGGGCATAGTGCCGGGTATCGCGGGGCTGTCTTCTTTTAAACTTTGTGGTAAGATACCATTCAACCTGCAAACGCCCCGGTCGCGCCGCCATCCGGTAATGACCTGCTTTCTGTTTCATTTCCTCAATAATTTCGCGTGCCCCCGGCGATGTGTACCGGTAAATGGTACGGTCGGCCCCAAAAAACCAGCTAAACCCCACAATCAATGAAAAGGCCAGCCCGGTAAGAAAACCGGCTGTCAGCCAGGTTATTTCCTGCCAATTCAGCAGTTCCTGCACATAGGTAAATGAAATGGCCTTTACCAGGTAAAAAACCAGGAATATCAACGGAAGCAAGGAGTTGTTGAAGCAATATTTTAAAAACGGTTGTGTGGTGGTGGCCAGGAATTCAACATGGGGGCTGTGCAGGATAAAAGTGGTGATATTCCAGCTTAAAATAAATATGCCGATGGATACGCCAAGCAGCATAGTACTTACAAAATCCACTTCGCCCAGGTATTCGGGGTACAGGTAAAGCATGTTGGCGCCCAGTTTGTATAAAAAGGATCCGTTTACCACAGCAAATAAAAGATACCAAAACAGGAGTAATGCCTGCTGACGCCGAAAATGCAATAAAAACAATTGTACAGGAAGCGAAAACCAAACGCCCCTTGCATACGGTAACAATCGCCTGATCATGCTGAAAATTATTGCTTATATATTTGCATGAATATAAGACAATTACAGGGTTTACACGGTTAGCTTTTTTCCACTTTGTGTTAAATATACCAGGGCCGTAAGCAGAAGTAAAAGGAGCATACCGGTTAGCTGGTGCAATTGCGCCATCCACTCAAAACTTCCCCATTCGTTCGGAACAATGCCGGTGCTGGTCAATACTGAAAAAATACCCAAAAGAACCTGTATAAAAATGACCCAGATAGGCCACCATCTTGCCTTGTGCAACAGGGAGCTTTTTGCTGCCTGTTGCACCAGTTGCAGGGTAAGCAAAAGTCCTGCCGCCAGCAGCAAATACGCAAGACCCCTGTGCACAAAATGTACCATGATCTTATTATCAATAAAGTTCAGACAGCCATGGTCGGCTT
This sequence comes from uncultured Chitinophagaceae bacterium, assembly GCA_964444195.1. Lineage (GTDB taxonomy): Bacteria > Bacteroidota > Bacteroidia > Chitinophagales > Chitinophagaceae > Phnomibacter. The sequence continues at coordinate 78,972 of CAYUGH010000005.1, read as the reverse complement.
TGTAAAGTCCGGGTGGGTTTACCAGGTAACCATTGATACCGGGCCAGGTAGCTGCGGCCGAAGCTGCTTTATGCCCTGCCATTAGGGCGCCATATATTAACTGGAGAGCTAATAACCCCAGCATAAACCAAAGCATTTTGTTTATACCTGGCAGTGAGGTTCGCTTTTGGCCTGGTATCATTAACTTTAGGTAAAACCAAAAAGTGTAAGCCAGCAACCCTAAGGCAAAAATAAAATGCAGTGCCAGCCGGGTGGGTTTTACATATACTGCATCACCTTCCAGCCCGCTTGCCACCATAATCCAACCCACAAAACCCTGTAGGGCGCCCAATAAAAAAAGAATGACCAGGGGCATAACCATTGGCCTCCTGAATTTGCGTGTGAACAGGAAATACAAGAAACCTCCGGCAAATATCAACCCGATAAGCCTTGCCCAAAGCCGGTGAAACCATTCCCAGAAAAAGATAAACTTGAAATCGGGTAGCGAAAAATCGCTGTTGAGCAACCGGAACTGTGGACTGGCTTTATATTTTTCAAATTCGGCCATCCAGGCAGCGTTGCTTAATGGGGGAAGCGCCCCGGTTACCACATCCCATTCGGTAATACTCAACCCGCTGCCTGTAAGCCTGGTAATTCCGCCAAGCGCTACCTGGATAATGACCATTATTACACCTGCCAGCAACCAGTTGGCCACAGCTTTATCGTTGCGGGTTTCCATCGGGTTTAAATTTTCCTGCCAGCCTGCTGCATACATACGCCCCTGAATATTTAAGTTTGAACCTTGGCAAAGGTAAAATGACTGCGCCACCTTTGCCGGGTGTTTTTATTATTTTGAGCATGAAAGCGAAAACCAGTTTCCACATTCAGACGAATTATAGCGATGACCTTACCGAGGCGGGGGTAGATGAAGCGGGTAGAGGATGCTATGCCGGGCCGGTGGTAGCAGCTTCGGTTATTTTACCCCGCGGATTTTACCATCCCCTGCTCAACGATAGCAAGAAACTCAAGCCCAAAGATCGGTACCTGCTCCGCGAAGTCATTGAAAGGGAGGCTATTTCATTTGCCTGGTGCGCTATTGAGCATATTGAAATAGACCGTATCAACATTTTGCAGGCTACCTACAAAGCCATGCATGGGGCGATTAGCCAATTACAGCTAAGTCCCGAATTGCTTTTGATTGACGGAAACCGGTTTAAGCCTTATATGGGAATTAAACACACCTGCATAATTGGCGGCGATGGGAAGTATGCCTCTATTGCAGCAGCCAGCATTATTGCCAAAACCTACCGGGATGACCTGATGGTTGAGCTACATGCACTTTTTCCAAACTATGGATGGGATAAAAATAAGGGTTACGGTTCAGCTTTTCACCGGCAGGCAATTGAGCAATTCGGGCTTTGTGAATTTCACCGCAAAAGCTTTGCCATTGCGCCGGGGCAGTTAAAGCTTGGGTTTTAGGATTTCTTTTTGAGCTGGAGAATCTGTTGTTCAGTAAGCCGTGTCACCTCTTTAATCAAATCAATCGATAAACCACGGTTAACCATATCAAGCGCTACTTCTAGTTTGCCTTCCAGTTTACCTTCCAGTTTACCTTCCAGTTT